>NZ_JACGWV010000001.1:970323-1293765 GCF_014137995.1 Promicromonospora sukumoe | reverse complement strand
CCCAGAACAGGTCCGGGTCGCTGTCCGCGTCGACGCGGCGCAGCACGCCGTCGGCGGTCACGACCTCGGCCGCCACGACCTGGTTCGCGGCCAGCCCACGCGAACGGGCCAGCCAGGACAGGCCACCGCCGAGGCTGTACCCCACCACGCCCACGTCCGCCGCCGTACCCGCCAGACCGGCGAGCCCGTACGGCGCCGCGGCGGCCGTGACGTCGGCCCACAGGGCTCCCGCCTCGACGAGGGCCGTGTGCGCGCCGGGATCGATCACGACGCCCCGCATCCCCGAGGTCTTGATCAGCACCGTGCCGGCCAGGGAGCCCAGCGGGCTCGCGTTGTGCCCGGTGCCCTGCGCCGCCACGCGGAGCCCCGCCCCACGAGCCAGCTCCACGGCGGCCACGACGTCCGCGGCGCTCGCCGCCAGGACCACGGCGTCGGGATGCTGGTCGACGGTGAGCTGCCACGCCTGGCGCGCGTCGTCCCAGGAGGGGTCGCCGGGCAGCACGAGGCCGCCGTCGAGCCGCGCGCGCAGCGCGGGTACGTCGAGTTCGTTCGAGGACATCGGGAGGTGCTCCGTTCGGTCGGGTTCAACGCCCTGATCCTCACGAGCCGCGGTCGACGACCGGTCGACGTCGTGTCGACGACCTGTTGACGGGTGAAAGTAGTCCTGATCAAGTCCTTGACACGACATCGGCCGCCCGACATGCTCCTTTTGCATGCATAGCGGCAAAAGTCCCACCGCCGTCGCTATCAACCGACAGAGTCGTCAAGGGGAGCATCCATGCAGAACTCGCTACGTCCGCCGCGCGCGCGGCGGATCACCACGGCCCTGACGGGCGGCGCGCTGCTCGCGGGCACGTTCGTCGGCGCCCCGGCCGTCGCCGCTCCTGCCACCCCCGCGGCCGCTCCACCGACCACCACGGCGACCACGACGTCGGCCGAGGCGTGCGGGGAGGGCGACGGGCTCCCCGACTCCAAGATCTCCATCCAGCTCTACACGCACGTCGGTGAGATCGGGTCCGGGACGCCGTCCCCGGAGACGATCGACCGGGTGCTCGGCGAGGTGGCGAACGCCGGCTTCACCAACGTCGAGCCGTACAACCAGCCCTACTCGATGCCGGTGGAGGACTACCAGGCGATCCTCGACCGGTACGGCCTCGAGGTGTCCTCCAGCCACGGCAGCACCGACTGGGACACGTGGCCCGCCACGGTCGACTACGCCGTCGCGCTGGGCCAGGACTACATCGGGACCGGCGGGATGGCGGGGAGCTACGGCACCTACGAGGAAGCGGTCGCGACCGCGGAGTACGTCAACCGGCTCGGCGAGTACGCGAACGAGCACGGCGCGAACAAGATCGTGCTGCACAACCACCAGACCGAGTTCACCACGCGCTACCCCCACCCGGAGACGGGCGAGATGGTCAGCGCCTGGCAGGTCATCGAGGAGAACACCGACCCGCGCTACGTCACGTTCCAGCTCGATGTCGGCTGGGCCGCGGACGCCGGCATCGACGTCCCGGCGTGGATCGAGGAGTACGGGGACCGCATCGAGCTCCTCCACGTCAAGGACGCCGTGAACCTGAACGCCGAGGGTGACCCGCGGCAGGTCGCCCTCGGCAACGGCGACATGGACCTCCCGGCGATCCTCGCCGCGTCCGAGCCGTACGTGCAGTACTACACCTACGAGTGGGACGACGCGCCGTCGTTCGAGTCCTCCGCGGAGTCCTACCGCTACCTGCGCTGCTACCTGGCCGACGGCGGGGGCGGCGACCAGTGCGACCCCGACGACGGTGAGTCGCTGGCGCTGGGCCGCCCGGTGACGACGTCGAGCGTCGACGACCCCGTCCGCACCGGCGAGATGGCGGTGGACGGCAACGCGGGCACCCGGTGGGGCAGCGCGTGGAGCGAGCCCGAGTGGATCGCGGTGGACCTCGGCGCGGACTACGACCTCAGCCGCGTCGTGATCGACTGGGAGACCGCGTACGCGTCGGGGTACGAGATCCAGACCTCGCCGGACGGCGAGGCCTGGACCACGGTGCACACCGTCACCGACGGTGACGGCAACTTCGACGACCTCGCCCTGACGGGCACGGGCCGGCACGTGCGCCTCCTGGCGACCGAGCGCGCGACGCAGTGGGGCTTCTCCCTCTACGAGCTCGAGGTCTTCGGCACGCCGGCCGGCGAGGAGCCGGCGCCGGGGCCTGTGACCCGCGGCGCCGGGTACTGGACGTCGGAGTACCGGCAGGTCCGGAACCCGGACCACACGGCCGACGAGCTGCTGTGCCTCCTGTCGGCCGCGCGCGGGCAGAGCGATGTCTTCGACGAGGAGGTCGGCCTGACCTCCCTGGACGACGCCGTGCGGGTGCTGTGGCCGCGCCACCACGACGAGCGGACCGACGGCTTCGACCGGCAGCTGCTCACCCTGTGGCTCAACGTCGCGACGGGCTCGGTCGCCCTGGACGACCGGGTCGCACGGTACGGCACGGTCGGTGACCTGCTGGCCGCCGCCGAGGCCGCGCGCCTCGACGAGGACACGAGGTGGGTCGAGCTCCTGAAGTACCAGGCGGTGCTGACCGTGGTGAACGCCCGGCACTGACCGGGACGGTGAGTGGCCGGGGGCCGGGGTGCGTCGTCGTGGCGCACCCCGGCCCTCGTCAGGTGGACGGGCCCTGGACGAGGATCGGCTCGACGAACCGCTCTCCCCCGGCGGTCGCCGGTTCGATGACGTTGTCGGCCGCGACGCGGCCCACGCCCATGAGGTCGAGGTCGATCGTGGTGAGGCGGCGCAGCTTCTGGTCGATCACGACCTCCTCCCAGTTGTCGACGCCGACCACGGAGACGTCCTCCGGCGCGCTGCGGCCCTGCGCCTCGAGCGCGTCGAGCATGCCGAACCCGATGTGGTCGTTGCCGCAGAACACCGCGTCGTACGGCTGACCGCCGTCGTCGAGCAGGTGCAGCGCCTGCTCGCCCCACTCGCGGCGCCAGGACCCGTGCAGGGTCGTGACGGGCGTCAGCCCGGCCTCCTCCAGCGCGCGCCGGAAGCCGGCATCGCGCCGCCGGACGGCGAGGTCGTCGGCCTGCGCGGTGACGTGCGCGACCCGGGTCCTGCCCCGCTCGACGAGGTGCCGCCCCGCGAGATACCCGGCCTGCTCGTTGTCCGGCAGGAAGACGTAGTCGCCGGGGTCGTCGGTGGCGGCGAAGGCATAGGTGACCGGGACCTCGAACTGGTGCGTGATCGACGGGGTCACGCGCGCGTAGCCGGACCCCACCACCAGGAGCCCGTCGATGCGCCGGTCCTGGAGGGTCCGGATGCTCTCGGTCATCTCACGGTGGGCGTCTATGCGGCCGTCGAACACGAGCGCCGCGCGCTCCCGGCTCCCGAGCCGCAGGACCGCGCCCATCACGACCGGCCGGGAGAACGTCGCCGTCGCGCGGTGGGTCAGCAGCCCGACGGTCCGGCTCCGGCCCGACGCGAACGACTGGGCGAGCGCGTTGGGCCGGAAGTCGAGTCGCTCGGCCGCCTCCAGCACGCGCGCCTTGGTCGCGGGTGAGACCACCGGGCTGTCGTTGAGCGCCTTGGAGGCGGTCGCCTTGGAGACGCCGGCCACCGCGGCGACGTCGCTCAGGCGCACGGCGCGTTGTGTCGCCATCCGATGATCCTATCGAGCCGTCGCCGGGTATCCGGGCACGTCGGCGGGCACGTCGGCCGGTTCGACGCCGAACGCGCCGCGGGCCGAGCCGAACGGGAGATCGCTCACGACGACGGGCCCGCCGCCGGCCAGCGACGCGTTGCCCGCCACGCCGACGGCGAGCGCCCGGACGCCGTCGAGCCAGGACGCGGCGCGGCCGAGGTCATCGCCGTCACCGTCACCGTCGGAGCCGACGCCGAGGAACAGGTCGCGGAGCAGCGCGTCGTCCGCGCCCCCGTGCCCGCCCATGGCCTGCGGCACGGCGATCTCGCGCGCGGCGCCGAAGTGCACCTGGACCAGCAGCCGCTCCCCGACCGGTCGCAGGCCGTCGCCGCCGGCCGCATCGGCCTGGGCGGAGGGGTCGACGGGCCGGTGCGCGGCGCGGGACTCGACGGCGCCGCGCTCGACCACCGAGAGCTCGGCCCGCCCCCGGGTGCCGTTGATCGCGACGGTGTACCCCTCCCAGGGGGCGTGCGCGTTCAGCGCGTACGTCATGGTCGCGCCCCGCGCGTAGTCGACGATCACGGACAGGTTGTCCTCGATGTCGATCCCGGCGGAGAACACGTCCTGGTCGCGCAGGTACCCGTCGTAGGCCTCCTGCTCGTGGTACAGGCCGCGCAGCAGCTCGTGCTCGCGCAGGTCGAGCGCGAACGGGTCGAGGTGGGCGCCGTCGTGGGTGCCCCGGGCCGGGCGCGGGCCGAGCCCGCGCCGGGCGGCGTTCACGTCGCCGTAGAAGCGCAGCCCGCCGCTGGCGTAGACCCGCGTCGGGAGGTCGGCGAGCCACCAGTTGACCAGGTCGAAGTGGTGGGAGGACTTGTGCACGAGCAGCCCGCCCGAGCTCTCCTTGAGCCGGTGCCAGCGGCGGAAGTAGTCGGCGCCGTGCGAGGTGTCCAGGAGCCACTCGAAGTGCACGGAGGTGACCTCGCCGATGTCGCCGCGCGCGACGACCTCCTTCAGCGCGGCGTTGCGGGGCGAGTACCGGTAGTTGAAGGTCGTGACGACGTCGCGCCCGGTGGCCTCGACCGCCTCCGCGATGCGCCGCACGCCCTCGGCGTCGGTGGTCAGGGGCTTCTCGACCACGACGTCGGCCCCGCCGTGCAGGGCCGCGACCACGAGGTCGGCGTGCGCGTGGTCGGGGGCGGTGACGATCACCCGGTCGATGCCCGCACGGGCGACGTAGGCGGTGACCGCGCCCAGGTCGATGCGCTCCGGCGCCGGGTACCCCGCCTGGGCCAGCCGGCGCTCGTTCCAGTCGAGCCGCCCGGCGTTGGTGTCGCCCCAGGCGACGAGCTCGGCCACCGAGGCGTAGGGGCCGGTGAGGGCGTCGAGGTAGAGCTGGGCGCGCCCGCCCGTGCCGAGCAGGGCGTACCGCGCGGGGCGGCTGGTCGTGCGTGTCATGGGTGTGTCCTCTGGATTCATGGGTACGGGTGGGTCAGCGGACCGGCACGACCGGGACGAAGAGCGCGGCGTTCTTGCTCGGCCCGATGCCGCTGCCCCACTCCAGGAACCCCTGGCGGGTGCCGCCGTCGTTGTCGTTGGCGAGCAGGGAGAACGAGAACGCGCCGTCCTTCGGGTCCACGCCGAGCTCGGCCCAGGGCACCACGACGTCGTACGTGGTGGTCCCGGCCTTGCGCACGACCTTTGCCTTGACGGTGCTGACGGTCCCGGCGGGGGCCGTGTACCGGTAGACCGACGTCGTCCCGCCGGGGTGGATGCCGAGCTCGACGCGCGAGGCCGGGTCCTGCCCGGGCAGGCCCCGCGCGGCGGCGAGCTGCACCGAGTCCCCCTCCCAGAGCCGGTCCACGGCGGCGGAGGGGCGGTGGTCGTCGTCGCGCACCGCCGCCCGGACCCGCAGGCCGCGGTCGCTCCAGGACAGCGCGAAGGTGCCGCCCAGGTCGTCCGCGGCCGGTGTGCCGCCGCTGAGCGCGACGTACGTGCCGCGGGCCCGCCAGTCCACGACGGCCGCGCGGTGCGGTTCCTTGGCCACCGGGGCCAGCGCCGTCGTACCGCTCAGGCGACGGATCTCCCCCGCCGCCGTCAGCGAGACCTCGAACTTCGTGGGCTGCCACGGGGTGAGGCCCGCACCACCGATCGCCGACGTCGTCGCCTCGCCCGCGGCCACCGAGAAGGCGGGGACCGCCCCGGACGTCTCGCCGACGGTCCAGCCGACGTCGGCCACGTCCACGGCGTCGCCGCCCGGGAGGTTCCGGGTGCCGAGTGCGAGCCCGACGTCGCCCCGCCTGCCAGTGACCGGACCGAAGGAGAGCACGGGGTTCTGCACGACCTCGGCGGTGTCGCCGACGTACGCGACCACGGCGTCGCCGCTGCGCACGGTGTAGGCGACGGGACGCTCCCCCGCCTCGCGCAGGGGCTCCAGGTCGAGCACGCCCTGCACCTCGGTGCCGGTGCCGCTCAGGGTCACGCCACCCCCGACCGGCCCGACGACGCTCACGTCGCCGGTCACGCCCAGGGCCGCGCGGTCCACGGCGACCGGGACGGACGCGCCGCCGCCGAGCGGGATCTGGTCCGGCGTGCTGACCTGGGCCGCCGCGTCGGCGACGACCGTCGAGGCGCCGACCGCGCCGGTGACGTAGACAGGGTCTCCCCCGACCGTGAGCTGCACCGTGGCGTTCGGACGCGCCCGCCAGGACCGCCCGTCACCCCGGACGACGCGGGACGAGGGGCCGGTCTCCACGGCCACGGTCACCTGGTCGCCGGTCGCCCACACCATCCGCACGACGCCGCCGGCATCGTCCGCGAAGTCGGCCACGACGGCGCCGTCGAGCCGACGGAGGTCGGTCAGCGTGCGCCCCGCCGTCTGGCGGTTGTAGACCGCGAGCGCCGGGTAGGCCGGCTTGGGCGTGAGCGCGGTGCCGCCGCCCGTGGGCAGCCGGCTGATGCCGAAGTTGTGCTCGGGCTCGGCGCGGTTGGCGCCGGAGTCGATGAGCTCGTAGTAGACGGTGCGCTCGACGCCCGCGGCCCGCAGCAGTGCCGCCGAGCGGACGACGTAGGCGGCCTGCTGCTGCTCGGTGGTGCCGCCGGTCGTCGTGGGCCAGCCGTGCTCGCTGAGCCAGATGGGGATGTCGGAGCCGGGCGCGTACTGGTCGATGAGGCCCCGGAGGGTGGCCACGCCGGCCTCGGTGCGGCCCTCGGGCGCCGCGGGGAAGTCGTAGGTGTGATAGCTGACGGCGTCGAGGTGGTCCAGGCCGCCGAGGGCGAACAGGTCCTCCATGAAGTCCCAGCGGGCGCCGGCGCTGACGGGTCCGACGACGCGGGCGCCGGGTGCGGCGGCGTGGATCGCGGCGGCGGCCGGTTCGAGCAGGTCGAGGTAGCAGGCGGCGGTCATGCCGCAGGCCCCGGTGTTGAAGGTGTGGTTGAACTCGTTGTAGACCTCGTAGTCGACGCCGGACCCGTAGTGCTCGGCGGCGGCCGCGGCATAGCGGGCGTAGGCGGCGATCCCCTCGGGCGACGACGGCGTCTTGCCGCCGTCGTACCAGCGGCTGAAGTAGGCGAGGATGACGATCGGGCGCTCGCCGCGGGCCTTGGCGGCCGCGATCTGGGCGTCGAACAGCGCGGGGAACTCGTACACCCCGGGCGACGTCTCGATGGTGTCCCAGGAGGGTCCTTCGCGCACCGTCCCGGCGCCGAGCGGCCCCATGAGCGCGTCGATCTGGTCGACGGAGTAGCGGTTGACGTGGGCGGCAAGGCCCACCTCCTGGTTGGGCCCGGCCGTGCCCTGCGGGTCGACGACCGCCAGGGTGCCGGTGCGGGTCAGGGGCTGCGGTGACGTGATGGAGAGGGTGAGCCCGTAGTAGCCGGCGGGCAGCGCGGACAGGTCGACCGAGGCCGCGCCGCCGGTGACGGCCGCCGTCCCCGTGTCGAGCCGCTGCCCGGAGGAAGCGCGCAGCTCCCATGCGACGCCGGCGGCGACGGTCGTGATCCCGACGTGCGCGTCGCCCGTCTCGTAGACGAGAGCGGTATCGGCGAAGGCGAGCGTGCCGGGCGGTGGCTCGTGGTCCTCGAACGACGGGTTGACCACGAGGTTCTCGTCGTCGCCCGCGACGGACATCCGCACGTCGTCGAACCAGACGGTCCCGGTGCCGCGCACGAGGAACCGCATGACGAAGGTCATGCTGCCCGCGGGCTGGGTGTGGCTCCACTCCAGGCGGGTCCAGCCGTTGGTGCCGGCAGGCAGCTCCACGCGCTGGGAGTGGTCGCCGCTGAGCACCACGTAGGCGGCGTCCGACGCGGAGAGGTCCTGCGTGCGGACCCAGACGCTCATGTCGTAGGTGACGCCTCCGTTGGCGCGGATGTTCTGCCGCAGGTCCACGTACGAGGCCGAGTACGGCGTGTCGAAGTCGACCCGTGCGGCGGCCGCGCCGTCCTGCGCATCCGTGGCGTCGGCGGTCACCACGAACTCGGGGCTGCCCGAGACCGTGGTGGTCCACCCGGGGAACGAGTCGGAGGCGGCGAGGTCGGCGCGTGCGGTCGGGGGTGCTGCGAGCAGCAGGCCCGCGAGCAGCGTGGTCGAGGTGAGCAGGGCGAGGACGGCACGCAGGGGCCGTCTCAGGGTGACGCGCATGTGGTTCTCCCTCCGGCTGACCGTCATCGGTCAGCCCTTCACGGCGCCGGCCTGGCCGGCGCTCCGCAGGAACTGGCGCTGGAACACGAGGAACAGCACGACCGGGATGACCACCGAGATGAACATCCCCGCCATGAGCAGGTTGGTCGGGGCCGTGTCGCTCACCCGGTAGAGGCCGACCGACAGCGGCTGCAGGTCCGGCGAGGGCAGGACGAGCAGCGGCCAGAGGAACTCCTTCCACGACGCGACGATGGTCAGCAGCGAGACGACGCCGATCACGGGCCGCGACATGGGCAGGACGATCGACCAGAAGACCCGGAACACGCCCGCGCCGTCGATCCGCGCGGCCTCGAAGACGTCCCGGGGCAGCCCGGCGAAGAAGCGCGCGACGAGCAGCACGTTGAACGCACTGGCCGCCGACGGCAGCCAGACCGCCCAGAACGTGTTGACGAGGTTGACGCCGAGCAGCGGCACGTCGAGCACCGTGACGTAGAGCGAGATCAGGGACACGACACCCGGGATGAAGAGGGTCGCCAGCACGGCCCCGTTCACCACCCGGGCGTACCGGGGTCGCAGCACCGCGATGCCGTAGCCGCCGGTCAGGGCGACCAGCAGCCCGAAGAACCAGCACCCCGCGGCCACCCAGACGGTGTTGAGCAGGTATTGGCCCACGTGGATCTGCGACCACGCGTCGGGGAGGTTCTGCCACTGGATGCCGCTGGGCCACCACGCGAACGGCTCGCGCAGGATGTCCTGGCTGGTGGACAAGGCGGCCTTGAACAGCCACAGCAGCGGCCCGAGGGCGACGACGCACAGGGCGACGACGAGCAGCACCGTCAGCACGCGCGTCGTGACCCGGACGGTCCGGCGCGACCGGTCGAGCGTCGAGACGTTCGACCGCTCCTCGGAGTCGGCAGCGCGGGTCGCGCTCCTGCGGGCACGGGGCGGGACAGGGGTCAGGGTGGTCATGACTCGCTCCACTTCCGGGTGAGCCGCAGGTAGACGGCGGACAGGAGGCCCAGGCCGACCGCGAGCAGCAGGCTCAGCGCGGTGGCCTTGCCGAAGTCGCCCGAGAGGAAGGCGTAGTTGTAGACGAGCATCAGCAGCGTCACGGTGCGGTTCTCCGGGCCGCCGCCGGTCATCACGAACGGCTCCGTGAAGACCTGCATGGTGCCGATGAGCTGGAGCAGGAGCATCAGCAGGATCACGCCGCGCAGCTGCGGCAGCGTGACGTGCCAGGTGCGCTGCAGGATCGACGCGCCGTCGACCTCGGCGGCGTCGTACAGCTCGGTGCGGATCGACATGAGCGCGGCGAGGTAGATGATCGTCGCGGTCCCCGCCGACGCCCACGTGGACTGGACGACGATGCTCGGGATCGCGAGGGCCGGCTCCTGGAGCCAGCCGACGGGCTCGATACCCAGCCGCGTGAGCACGCTGTTGAACAGGCCCGTGTCCGACGGCTCGTAGAACTGCTTCCACAGCAGCACGCTCACCACCGGCGGGATGATCACGGGCAGGTAGGCCAGCACGCTCGTGATCTGCCGGGTGCGGCGCAGCTCCGCCATGACCACCGCCATCAGGACCGGCAGCGGGAACCCGATCACCAGCGCGAGCACCGCGAACCACGCCGTGTTGCCGAGCGCCGTCCAGAGCAGCGGGTCGGCGAGCACCCGCTCGAAGTTGCTCAGCCCCACCCAGGTGGGCTCGGTGATGAGGTCCGTGCGCTGGAACGCGAGGATCAGGCTCTTCGCGATCGGCCACCACGCGAAGTACCCGAAGGTGAGCAGCAGCGGGAGGAACATCACGAGCGTGCCGACCCCGCCGCCGCGCACCCACGACAGCAGCGCGGCGGCCGGTGAGCGGCGGCGGCCGCCGCGGCCCGGGGGTTCCGCGTCACGCGGCGGCGTGGGTGGGGCGTCCGCGGCGGGCGGAGCGGTGACGGTCAGGGTGTTCTCCCTCATCCGGCGTCGACGAGGTCCTGCACCTGCGCCTGGGCGGCCTGCAGCAGCTCGGCGGGGTCGGCGTCCTCACGGGTGAGCACGGCCTGCGCGACCGGGTCGAGGGCCGCGTACAGCTCCTGCGCCTTGACGGCGGGCTCGGCCACGATCGTCGCGTCAGGCAGGGAGTCGATGTAGGCCCGGTAGTTCTCCCGCGGCACGTTGACCTGCGGTTCGATCCAGCCGAGGAAGGTCTCGTACTGCTCCTGCGAGACGACGGGGACCTCGGGCAGGCCCACGGGCAGGTCGTCCGCCACCTGCGACTCGGCCCAGGTGGTCGCCGCCTCCTCGTCGACGTAGCGGTCGAGGAAGTAGTACTTGGTCCACTCAAGCGCCGCGCAGAGCTGGTCCGGCGTCGCCTTCGGGCTGAACCACTGGATGTTGCCGCCTCCGAGCACGCCCACGGCGTCGTCGCCCGCCGGGAAGGGCGCCAGCCCGAAGTCCTCGGCCGGCATGCCGCGCGAGATCACGACGCTGTTGTAGAGGTTCGCGCCGTTGAGGCTCTGGCCCACGTAGCCGGCGGCCAGGTCGTCCCGGACGGTGTTGTTGTCGTGCAGGAAGTTGTCGCCCGCGGCGTCCTGCCCCCAGCGCACGTCGTGCAGGAACTCCAGGCTCTCCCGCATCCCCGGGGTGTCCAGGGTGACGGTCGTCGTGTCGCCCTCCGCCTCCTGGACGAGGCTGCCGTTCGAGTACGCCATCGAGGTCAGGAGCCAGCCGCCCACGTTGCCGGTGGTGGGGATGATGAACCCCGTCTCCCCCGTCTTGTCCGAGATGGTCGCGGCGGCGTCCAGCACCTCGTCCCACGTGGCCGGCGGCGCGTCCGGGTCCAGGCCGGCCTGCTCGAACAGCGCCCGGTCGTACACGAGGCCCATCGTGTAGGCGGCCCGCACGACCCCGAAGGTGTGCCCCTCCGCGTCCTGCGTGACGCCGGCGACCTGCGGGTTGAGCTGGCTGAGCACCTCGTCGCCCTCGACGTAGGTCGTGATGTCGGCGGCCTGCCCGCGCGCGACGAGGGCCTGGATGTCCGTGAACGGCACCTGCAGGGTGGTCGGCAGGGTCCCGCCGACGAGCAGGGCCGAGAACGTGGAGACGTCGTACTTGGTCTCCTCGTCCTCGATCGTGATGTTCGGGTGGAGCTCCTCGAACGCGGCGATCGCGTTCTCCCACGCCTCCAGCGTGGCCGCCTGGTCCGACGTCGGCCGCTCGCCCACCGTGATCGTCACGTCGGCCTCGGGGTCACAGGCCGCCCCGACCTGCGCTTCCGCACCCGTGTCCGCCCCGTCCGAGCAGCCGGTCGCCAGCACTCCGACGAGCGCGAGGCTCGAGACCACACCGCCGACGCGGCTCCAACGACGCTGTCGCATCCTCTACTCCTTCGTAGATCCCGGCCTCTTCGATAAAACCGGTTTCACGAAGAGTGCCCTCCCCAGCGCGGGAGTGTCAACCCCCGATCTCACGCCGGACCGTCCAGCGCTCCCGGACGAGCCAGGCCTCGCACGCCCGCGCCCACCCGAGCCACGACTCGTCCAGGCCCACGCCGTGCCCGCCGACGGGGTACAGGTGCAGCTCGTGCGGCACCCCCGCGGCCCGCAGCGCGGACGAGAGCAGGAGCGAGTGCTCGGCCGGCACCTTGTGGTCGTCGAACGAGTGGAAGACGAAGAACGGTGGCGCGGCGGGCGTCACGAGCGCGTTCAGCGACAGCGCCGCGCGCCGGGCAGGTGTGTCCTCCTCGCCCAGGAGCACCTGCGCGGAGTCCCGGTGCACGTGGTTCTGCAGCGTCACGACCGGGTACCCGAGCACGACGCCGTCGACGCGGGCGGCCGGGCCCGCCGGGGCGAGCGCCGCCAGGCCGGCGGCATGGCCGCCCGCGGAGAAGCCCACGAGCAGCACCCTTTCGACGCCGCCCGACCGGAGCTCGGCGACCCGGGCGGAGACCGCGTCGTGGGCCGCGGGGTGCGACTGCCCGACCGGGTACCGCAGCACGCTGGCCGGCAGGCCGAGCCCGCGCAGCCACTGCGCCACCGGCTCCGCCTCGTGCGCGGCGTGCCTCCGGTAGCCGCCACCGGGGAGCACGAGGGCATGATCCGTCATCTACAATCCTTGAAACCGGTTTTAGAAGAGGGGTCAGCGTGGCATGCGTCGACCGGGGCGTGCAAGTCGTCGTGACCCATCAACGGAAGGGCGCTGTGATGTCGCATGATCTGCTCGTGCTGCGGGAGGGCGACGACGTCGCCGTCGCCACGCGGGACCTGAGCCCGGGCGACCAGGTCGTGGTTCCCGGGGGTGGTCCGGTCGACGTCGGACAGCTCGACGTCGGGCAACCCGTGCCGCGGGGCCACAAGGTCGCGCTGCGGGCCGTGCCCGTGGGCGCTCCGGTGCGCAAGTACGGGCAGGTCATCGGGGTCGCCACCGCTCCCGTCGCGCCGGGTGATCATGTGCACTCCCACAACCTCGGCTTCGAGGACGGGTCGCGGGAAGCGCCTTTGGGCGGCGCGCACCACGAGCTTCCCGTGCCCGACGGCGTCCGGCCTACGTTTCGTGGTTTCCGGCGGGCCGACGGGCGGGTCGGGACCCGGAACTTCGTCGCGATCCTGACCAGCGTGAACTGCTCCGCCTCGACCGCGAAGATGATCGCCGACCAGTTCCGCGGCAACGTGCTGGACGAGTTCGAGAACGTCGACGGCGTCATCGCCCTGACCCACACCTCCGGGTGCGGCCTGGTCCCCGACTCCGAGGGCGGCCAGATCCTGCTGCGGACCCTGCGCGGGTACGCCGCCCACCCCAACGTCGCCGGCCTGCTCGTCCTGGGCCTGGGCTGCGAGATGGTGCCCGGCGCGGCGCTGTCGGCCCGGTCGGGGCAGGTCGCCGACCTCGGCATGCCCGGCATCGGCGCCCCCGACGACACTCGGTCCGGGCTGCTGGCCGCCATCGCCGACGACACCGTCGTCCGCTCCCTGACCATCCAGGAGACCGGCGGCGTGCGCGCGTCCGTCCGCGCCGGCGTGGCCGCCGTCCGCGAGATCCTGCCGCTGGTCAACCAGCGTGAACGGGTCGAGTGCGACGTGTCCGAGCTGGTCCTGGCCCTGAACTGCGGCGGCTCGGACGGGTACTCCGGCATCACCGCCAACCCCGCGCTCGGGTGGGCGTCGGACCGGCTGGTCGCCTACGGCGCCACCTCGGTGCTGGCCGAGACCCCCGAGGTCTACGGCGCCGAACACCTCCTGACCGCCCGGGCCACCGAACCCACCGTCGCCAAGAAGCTCCTGGACCGGATCGACTGGTGGCGTTCCTACGTCAAGGCCGGGGGCGGCACCCTGGACAACAACCCGTCCCCAGGCAACAAGGCCGGCGGCCTCACCACCATCCTGGAGAAGTCCCTCGGCGCCGTCGCCAAGGGCGGGCAGGCCGACCTGGCCGCCGTCTACGAGTACGCCGAACCCATCACCGAGCGCGGGTTCGCCTTCATGGACACCCCCGGCTACGACCCGGTCTCCGTGACCGGGCTGGTCGCGGGCGGCGCCAACGTCGTCGTCTTCACCACCGGCCGCGGCTCGGTGTTCGGGTGCCGGCCGACGCCGTCCATCAAGGTCGCGACCAACACCCCGATGTACTCCGTGATGTCTGAGGACATGGACCTCAACGCGGGTGTCATCGTCGACGGCACCGCGACCGTCGCCGACGTCGGCCGCCAGATCTTCGACCGCATCCTCGCCGTCGCCTCCGGCCAACAGACCGTCAGCGAGGAGCTGGAGATCGGCGCGGAGGAGTTCATCCCCTGGCACATGGGCGCCGTCACCTGACCCACACGCACGTGTCAGACGCTCAGGTCCCCCGAGGGACCTGAGCGTCTGACACGTGCGTGTGGGTCAGCGGGTCGAGCGAACCCCGCCGGTCGAGCTCGTCGCTTCGGCGGTCGAGCTTGCCGAGACCCCCGTGGTGTCATGGAGCCCTCTGTCCCACCTGACCCCGCGAGGAGCCCCACCCATGACCCGAGACGCGCTCGCGGTCCGACACGTGCACTTCGAGGACCTCGGGCTGCTGGCCCCGCTGCTGGAGGCCCGGGGCTACCGGACGTCGTACCTGGACGCCCCCGTCGAACCCGTCACACCCGAGGCACTGCTGGGCCCCGACCTCCTGGTCGTGCTCGGCGGCCCCGTCGGGGTGTACGACGACGAGGCCTACCCCTTCCTGCGCGAGGAGAAGGCGGCCATCCAGGCGCGCCTCGACGCGGGCCTGCCCACCCTCGGCGTGTGCCTGGGCGCGCAGCTCGTCGCCGCGGCGCTCGGCGCCGACGTCGAGGCCACGGGCCGCACCGAGATCGGCTACGCGCCGCTCTCCCTGACGGCCGAGGGACGCGGCTCCGTGCTGGCCGCCCTGGACGGCGTCCCGGTGCTGCACTGGCACGGCGACCAGTTCGCCGTGCCGGAGGGCGCCACCCTGCTCGCGGAGACACCCGGGTTCCCGCACCAGGCGTTCGCCCTGGGGCCGCAGGTGCTGGGGCTCCAGTTCCACCTGGAGGCCGACCACACGCGGATCGAGCAGTGGCTGGTCGGCCACGCCCACGAGCTCGCGAGCGCGGGCATCGACCCCGGACGCATCCGGGCGGACGCCGCGGCACATGGCCCGAAGCTCGCCGCAGCCACGGCACGCGTCTTCGAGCAGTGGCTGGACGGGATCGACCCACCAACGCGAACGCCCCGGGTCCCGTAAGGACCCGAGGCGGTATCGCAGATCAGACGTTGAACCCGAGCATCCGGAGCTGCTCCTTGCCGTCGTCCGTGATCTTCTCCGGACCCCACGGCGGCATCCAGACCCAGTTCACGCGGAACCCGTCCACGATGCCCTCGAGCGCCTGCGCGCTCTGGTCCTCGATCACGTCCGTCAGCGGGCAGGCCGCCGACGTGAGCGTCATGTCGATGGTGGCGTGGTTGTTCTGGTCCACCTGGACGCCGTAGATCAGGCCCAGGTCCACGACGTTGATGCCCAGCTCGGGGTCGATCACGTCGCGCATGGCCTCCTCGACGTCCACCACGGTGGTGGGCGTCGAAGCCGCTCCCTGCGCGGGGGCGTCCTGAACTTCCTGGCCGACGTCGGCGCTCGCCTCGGTCATCGGTCTCTCCTCAGCTCGTGGCCAGCGCGCCGCTGCGCGCCAGCGAGTCCTTGAGCGCCGCCCAGCCGAGCAGCGCGCACTTGATCCGGGCGGGGTACTGCGACACGCCCGTGAAGGCCGTCGCGTCCCCGAGGGCGTCCTCGGCGTCGTCGTCGCCCAGGCCCTTGCCGCGGGACGACATCAGGTCGTGGA
This sequence comes from Promicromonospora sukumoe, assembly GCF_014137995.1. Classification (NCBI taxonomy): domain Bacteria; kingdom Bacillati; phylum Actinomycetota; class Actinomycetes; order Micrococcales; family Promicromonosporaceae; genus Promicromonospora; species Promicromonospora sukumoe. The sequence goes on along the minus strand of NZ_JACGWV010000001.1, from coordinate 1,278,198 downwards.
ACAGGCCGTCGAGCCGCGCCACCTCGGCGAGGTCGGCGCCCTCGACGAGCGACGTCATGACGGACACGGACGCCTGCGAGATGGAGCATCCCTGCCCCTCCCAGGAGACGCCCGCCACGGAACCCTCCGGCGTGACGTCGACCCGGAGGGTCACCTCGTCACCGCACGTGGGGTTCACCTGGTGCGACTCCCCCGCGAGGTGCCCCTCCACGGAGGCGGCCTCGACGAGCCCACGGCCCACCGGGTGCTTCGCGTGGTCCAGGATCACCTGCTGGTACATCTGCTCGAGCGTGCTCACGACGCTGCCTCTCTAGATCTCACCGAACCAGATCTCCTCGAAGAGATCACTCTGCTCCGAAGAACGCGCGGACCCCCGCCAACGCTTCCCGGAAGGCGACAACTTCTTCGACCGTCGTGTAGACCGACGCCGACGCGCGCGCCGTGGCGGCCACGCCGAACCGGCGGTGCAGCGGCTGCGCGCAGTGGTGTCCGACCCGCACGGCGATGCCCTTGTCGTCCAGCACCTGCCCGACGTCGTGCGCGTGCACGCCGTCGACCACGAACGAGACCACGGCGAGGCGGTCGGCCGTGTCGAGCGGGCCGATCACCCGCACGCCCGGGATGTCGGCGATCTTCAGCATCTCGGCGGCGAGCTCGGTCTCGTGCCGGGCCACGCCCGCCATGCCGAGCTCCCCGAGGTACTGCGCCGCGCAGCCCATGCCGACGGTCTGGGCGACCATCTGGGTGCCGGCCTCGAAGCGCTGCGGCGGCGGCGCGTACGTGGTCGACTCCATGGTCACGACCTCGACCATGGACCCGCCGGTGACGGTGGGCGGCATGGCCTCCAGCAGCTCGCGCCGCCCGTACAGGGCGCCGACGCCGGTGGGGCCGAGCATCTTGTGCCCGCTGAACGCGGCGAAGTCGACGTCGAGCGCGTGCAGGTCCACGGGCATGTTCGGCACCGACTGGCACGCGTCGAGCACGGTGAGCGCCCCGACCCGCTTCGCCGCCGCCACCAGGGTGGCGACGGGCGCGATCGCGCCGGTCACGTTCGACACGTGGCCGAAGGCCAGGACCTTGGTCCGCTCCGTCACGACCTCGTCGAGGGTCGAGAGGTCGAGCCGGCCGTCGTCCGCCACCGGGATCCAGCGCAGGACGGCGCCCGTACGGGCGGCCAGCTCCTGCCACGGGACGAGGTTGGCGTGGTGCTCCGCCTCGGTGACCACGATCTCGTCGCCCGGCGCGAGCCGGAACCGCGCCGCGGCCTCTCCCCCGCGACCCAGGGTCGCGTTGGAGAAGGCGTAGGCCACGACGTTGATCGCCGCGGTGGCGCCCGGCTGCCAGACGATCTCGCCCTCGTCGGCGCCGACGAACTCGGCGACGGCGGCGCGCGCCTGCTCGAACGCCTCGGTGGCCTCCTCGGCGAGCTGGTGCGCGCCGCGGTGGACCGCGGCGTTGCGCTGCTCGTAGAAGTCCACCTCGGTGTCCAGCACCACCTGGGGTTTCTGGGAGGTGGCGGCGGAGTCCAGGTACACGAGGGGCTGACCACCCCGCACCGTGCGCTCGAGCAGCGGGAAGTCCGCCCGGACGGCGGCCAGCTCGGTGGTGGAGAGCGAGCCGGTCTCGGCGGGCTGCAGCGCCGGGTCGCCCGGTCGCACGGTGGTGGTGGTCATCTTGTCTCCTCGAAGTGCCTCAGCGGTCGGTCAGGCCGTGGCCGTCGCGTTCGCGCCGACGTACTTGTCGTAGCCCTCTTCCTCGAGGCGGTCGGCCAGCTCGGAGCCGCCCTCCTCGGCGATCTTGCCGTCGACGAAGACGTGCACGAAGTCGGGCTTGATGTAGCGCAGGATGCGCGTGTAGTGCGTGATGAGCAGAACGCCGACCTCGGTGTTCTCCTTGGCGCGGTTCACGCCCTCCGACACGATGCGCAGCGCGTCGACGTCGAGGCCCGAGTCGGTCTCGTCGAGGATGGCGAAGCGCGGCTTGAAGAGCTCCATCTGCAGGATCTCGTGGCGCTTCTTCTCACCGCCGGAGAAGCCCTCGTTCACGGAGCGCTCGGCGAAGGCCGGGTCCATGCGCAGGTTCTCCATCGCGCCCTTGACCTCCTTGCCCCAGGTGCGCAGGGCGGGAGCGGTGCCGTCGATGGCGGTCTTGGCGGTCCGCAGGAAGTTCGCGACGGAGACGCCGGTGACCTCGACCGGGTACTGCATGGCCAGGAACAGGCCGGCGCGGGCGCGCTCGTCCACGGTCATCGCCAGCAGGTCCTCGCCGTCGAGCGTGACGGTGCCCGAGGTGACGGTGTACTTGGGGTGGCCGGCGAGCGCCGAGGCCAGCGTGGACTTGCCCGAGCCGTTGGGGCCCATGATCGCGTGGGTCTCACCGCTGGCGATCGTCAGGTCGACGCCGCGCAGGATCGGCTTGGGGCCTTCCTTGGTCTCGACGCTGACATGCAGGTCGCGGATCTCGAGGGTGGGCATATCTGTTACTCCAGGGTTGCGGAAGTCAGTGGTTCAGGAGACGGGGACGGTCACGTCGATGTCGACGAGCACGCGCTCGCCGTCGACGGTCACCGGGTAGACGGGCACGGGGCGCACCGCCGGGAGCTGGACGGGCATACCGGTCCGCAGGTCGAACTGGGAACCGTGCAGCCAGCACTCCACGAGGCAGCCCTCGACCTCGCCGTCGGACAGCGAGACGGCGCCGTGCGAGCAGATGTCGGAGACGGCGTGGAAGTTGCCGTCGGCGTCGCGGGCCACCGCGACCGCGACCGGGGCGCCGTCGGCGCCGTCGAGCTCCACGAGCATCGCCTCCTCCGGTCCCAGGTCGTCGGTCATGCAGGCCAGCTGCGCGGTCATGCGGTCGGAGCCTCGGCGGCCGGCGCCCCGGTGATGACGCTCATCGACTTCTCCAGCTCGGCCTCGATGGAGGCCAGCAGGCGCTCCTCGACCGACGGGACGCCGATCTCGTGGATGAGCTCGGCGAAGAAGCCGCGCACGACGAGACGGCGGGCCTCGATCTCGGGGATGCCCCGGGCCTGGAGGTAGAAGAGCTGCTCGTCGTCGAAGCGGCCGGTGGCGCTGGCGTGGCCGGCGCCGGCGATCTCGCCGGTCTCGATCTCGAGGTTCGGCACCGAGTCCGCGCGCGCGCCGTCCGTGAGGACCAGGTTGCGGTTGAGCTCGTAGGTGTCGGTGTTCTCGGCGTTCGCGCGGATCAGCACGTCGCCCACCCACACGGTGTGCGCGCCGGAGCCCTGGAGGGCGCCCTTGTAGGTCACGCGGGACTTGCACTCCGGCACCGCGTGGTCCACGAAGAGGCGGTGCTCCTGGTGCTGGTCGGTGTCCGCGAAGTACAGGCCCACCATCTCGACGTCGCCGCCCTCGGCGGTGAACTCGGCGTCCGGCGTGATGCGCACGACGTCGCCGCCGAACGTCACCACGACGTGCTTGAGCTTGGCGTCGCGCCCGATGCGGGCCCGGTGCGAGGAGGCGTGCACGGCGCCGGCGGCCCAGTCCTGGACGCTGACGACGGTCAGGTGCGCGCCGTCCTCGACCACGATCTCGACGGTCTCGGCGAGCGAGCCGACGCCGTTGTGGTCGATGACCACGACGGCCTCGGAGTGCCGCTCGGCGCGGACCAGCACGTGGGCGGCGGTCGCGTCGGCGGACACGCCGGTCAGGCGCACGGACGTGACGTCGGAGGCCACGGCCTCGGCCGGCACCGTCACGACGGTGGCCTGCTCGAAGGCGTTCCACGCGGTGACGGCGGTGCGGTCGCCGGGCTTGCCGGCGGTGCCCAGGCGGGCGTCGTCGCGGGCGACGGTCTCCACCTTGACCTCGGGGGCCGCGGTCACCTCGACCGTGACGCCCGAGGAGCCGAGGTCGGCCTGGAACAGCGGCTGGAGGCGGTCGGCCGGGGAGAAGCGCCACTCCTCCTCGCGGCCGTTGGGCACGGGGATGTCCTCCAGGGAGAAGGACGTGAGGCGCTCGGCGCGTGAGCCCTGGGGCTTGACGACGCCGTGGGAGTGGGCGCCGTCGGCAACAGCGCGCGTGTGATCGGTCGTGAGAGTCATGTCAGCCGACGGACCCTTCCATCTGCAGCTCGATGAGGCGGTTGAGCTCGAGTGCGTACTCCATGGGCAGCTCGCGCGCGATGGGCTCGACGAACCCGCGCACGATCATGGCCATGGCCTCGGTCTCCTCCATACCCCGGGACATGAGGTAGAACAGCTGGTCCTCGCTCACCCGCGAGACCGTGGCCTCGTGACCCATGGACACGTCGTCCTCGCGGACGTCGACGTACGGGTAGGTGTCGCTGCGGGAGATCTGGTCCACCAGCAGCGCGTCGCAGAGGACGTTGGACGCGGAGTGGGAGGCGCCCTCGAGCACCTGCACCAGACCGCGGTACGACGTGCGGCCGCCGCCGCGCGCCACGGACTTGCTGACGATCGACGACGACGTGTTCGGTGCCGCGTGGACCATCTTGGCGCCGGCGTCCTGGTGCTGGCCCTCGCCCGCGAAGGCGATGGACAGCGTCTCGCCGCGGGCGTGCTCGCCCAGCAGGTAGATCGCCGGGTACTTCATGGTGACCTTCGAGCCGATGTTGCCGTCGACCCACTCCATGGTGGCGCCCTCGGCCGCGGTGGCCCGCTTGGTCACCAGGTTGTAGACGTTGTTCGACCAGTTCTGGATCGTCGTGTAGCGCACGCGGGCGTTCTTCTTGACGACGATCTCGACGACGGCCGAGTGCAGGGAGTCCGACGTGTAGATCGGCGCCGTGCAGCCCTCGACGTAGTGCACGTACGAGCCCTCGTCGGCGATGATCAGCGTGCGCTCGAACTGGCCCATGTTCTCGGTGTTGATCCGGAAGTAGGCCTGCAGCGGGATCTCCACGTGCACGCCCGGCGGCACGTAGACGAACGAGCCGCCCGACCACACGGACGAGTTCAGCGCGGCGAACTTGTTGTCGCCCGACGGGATGACCGTGCCGAAGTACTCCTGGAACAGCTCCGGGTACTCGCGCAGGCCGGTGTCGGTGTCGACGAAGATGACGCCCTGCTCCTCCAGGTCCTCACGGATCTGGTGGTAGACGACCTCGGACTCGTACTGCGCGGCGACACCCGCGACGAGGCGCTGCTTCTCCGCCTCCGGGATGCCGAGCCGGTCGTACGTGGCCTTGATGTCCTCGGGCAGCTCCTCCCAGGAGGTGGCCTGCTTCTCCGTGGACCGCACGAAGTACTTGATCTTGTCGAAGTCGATGCCCGACAGGTCGGAGCCCCAGCTCGGCATCGGCTTCTTGCCGAAGAGACGCAGCGCCTTGAGACGCTGGTTCAGCATCCACTCGGGCTCCTTCTTCAGGGCCGAGATGTTGCGGACCACGTCCTCGTTCAGGCCACGCTGGGCGATCGCGCCGGCTTCGTCGCTGTCGTGCCAGCCGTACTCGTACTGGCCGATGCTGGCGATGATCTCGTCGTCGGAGCGCTGCTCTGGCGCTTGCGTTTCTGCGCTCATCACTTTCCTTCGGTGGGGGTCGTCGCGGGGAAGGTCTTCGGGCCGCCGGTGCCCTGGTGGGCGGAGGCGGTCACGGGGATGTTGGTCGTGCAAGCGTGCGCGCCGCCGGCGATCGTCGCCAGTCGCTGCACGTGCGAGCCCAGCAGCTCGCTGAACGCGCGGGCCTCCTGCTCGCACAGCTCGGGGAACTCCTCGGCCACGTGCTGGACCGGGCAGTGCCCCTGGCAGAGCTGGACCGCGGGCGCCACGACACCGGCCGTGGGGCCGGTCAGCGGCGCGGGCACGGGACGCACGGAGGCGGCGTAGCCGTCGGCCGACAGGAGCTGGACGAGCTGTGCGGCCCGCCCCTCGGCGTCGGCGGCCGTGAGGTGCGGGGCGTAGCTGCGCGCGACGGCGTCGAACCGCTCCTTGGCGAAACCCGCCACGGCCGCGCTGCCGCCCGTCTCCTTGAGGAACCGCAGCACCTGCCGGGCGATCTCCTGGTAGCCGCCCGCCAGCTCGGACTGGCCGCCGCTCGTGACGACGTACCGCCGGGCGGGGCGCCCGCGTCGGGGGGTGCCCGACGGCGTGGCCTCGTGGACGGTGATCTTGCCGTCCTCCTCCAGGAGGCCGAGGTGCCGGCGCACGGCCGGGGCGGTGAGCCCCAGGACGGTGGCCAGCGCGCCCGCGGTGACCGGGCCGCGCGAGGCGACGAGCTCGAGCACGCGCCGTCGCGTGGTGCCGTCCGTCTCGTGGCTCGCCGGATGGCTCACCGCGTGGCCGGCGGACACCTGTGCCGGTGCGCTCATGCTGGTCACCTCCTCGTCCGTCGGTCCGGGGCAGACCTCACCCGGCGGGCACGCCTTCGTAGACGCCAATGCTTTTGAGAACATCCTTGTTCCCTAATTCGAGATGCGCAAGGAAGGCGACCCTCAGTTGAGGCCGATCGCGACACATCTCACACGCCCTGTCCGCACCCAGGTCACGCCCTACGACGCCGCCCACGCGCGGCGCCGCCTACGATTGTGCGGTGCCCCTGTCCGACGCGCCCGCGATCGACCCCGCCCAGGCGGCCACCGCGAGCGCCGCCACAGCCAGCCCCGCCGGTGCCGACCACGAGGTCGCCGTCCAGGTGCGCGGGCTCGTCAAACGCTACGACGGTCGCGCCGTCGTGGACGGCCTGGACCTGGTCGCCCGCCGGGGCGCCGTCACCGCCGTCCTGGGGCCCAACGGCGCCGGCAAGACGACGACGATCGAGTGCTGCGAGGGCCTGCGCTCCCCCGACGGCGGCACCGTCCGCGTGCTCGGCCACGACCCCGTCTCCGAGGCCCGGGCGCTGCGCCCGCGCGTCGGCGTCATGCTGCAGGACGGCGGGCTGCCCACCGGGGTGCGCGCGCTGGAGCTGCTGCGGCACGTCGCCGCCATGTACGCGGCGCCGCGGCCGGTGGACGAGCTCGCCGAGCGCCTCGGCCTGCACGGTTTCGCGCGCACCACGGTGCGCCGCCTGTCGGGCGGGCAGCGCCAGCGCGTCGCGCTCGCCGCGGCGGTGGTCGGGCGGCCCGACGTCGTCTTCCTCGACGAGCCCAGCGCCGGCATGGACCCGCAGAGCCGGCGCGCCGTCTGGGACCTGGTGCGCGAGCTGCGGGCCGACGGCGTCGCCATCGTGCTGACCACGCACCTCATGGACGAGGCCGCGGACCTGGCCGACCACGTGCACGTCGTGGACCACGGCAGCGTCATCGCGTCGGGCAGCGTCCGTGAGCTGACGTCCGGCAGCGGGGCGGGCCCGGGCTCGATCCGCGTCGAGGCCACCCCGGACCTGGACCTCACCCCGCTCCGCGCCGCCCTGCCCGGTTCCTGGGTGGTCGGCGAGGGCGAGGCCGGCGTGTACACCGTGACCGGGGACGTGGACCCGGCGGCCGTCGCCGCCGTCACCGCGTGGCTCGCGGGACAGAACGTGCTGGCCCGGTCGGTCACGACCGGCAGCCGCACCCTCGAGGACGTGTTCCTCGACCTCACCGGAAGGCACCTGCGATGAGCGCGCCCACCTCGGTCGACGGCGCCTCGCGGGCCGAGCCCACCTCGCGGGTCGAGCCTGTCGAGACCGGTCCCGCCGCCGCGCCGGTCGTGCGCCGGATCGCCGCCCAGGCGTCGTTCGAGACGCGCGCGATCCTGCGCAACGGCGAGCAGCTCCTGGTGACGATCGTGCTGCCGGTGCTGGTCCTGTTCGCGCTGGTGCGCACGTCGTTCATCGACCTGGACACGCACGGCTTCTCGCGCGTCGACTTCGTGACGCCGGGCGTGCTCGCGCTGGCCGTCATGTCGACGGCGTTCACGTCGCAGGCGATCGCGACGGCGTTCGACCGCCGCAACGGCGTGCTGCGGCTGATGGCGACCACGCCGCTCGGGCGGTCCGGCCTGCTGGCCGGCAAGGTGCTCGGCGTGCTCGCCGTCGAGGTGGTACAGGTCGTGGTGATCTGCGGCGTGGCCGTGGCGCTCGGCTGGCGGCCGGAGCTCGGGGCGCTGCCCGCCGTCGTCGGCGCCGTGCTGCTCGGGACCGCCGCCTTCACCGCCCTGGCCCTGCTGCTGGCCGGGACCCTGCGCGCCGAGGGCGTGCTCGCCGTGGCCAACCTGGTGCTCGTGCTGCTCACGGTGGGCGGCGGCGTGCTGCTGCCCGCGGAGCAGCTCGCGGGCCCGCTGGCGCACGTCGCGGTGCTGCTGCCGTCCGGCGCGCTGGGCGAGGCGATGCGCGGGGCGCTGCTGTACGGCTCGGTGCCCCCGTTCTCCGTGGTGGTGCTGCTGGCCTGGACGGCGGCGCTGGGCGCGGGCGCGGCCCGCCTGTTCCGCTGGCACTGAGCCTCCGCGAGGCCTGATCCTCGACGGCGCGGGCCCCCTCGGGGAACCACGTACCACTCCACGCATACCCGGGCGGTATGACCTTTTCGTGAGGTTGGCGGGTGAAATTTGCCCATTTAGGGTTCACTTCACCTACATTCCCCAGGGAGGCAGCGTGACTTCCACTCACAGCAACCGTCGTCGGCTCATCGTCGGTGCCGGCTTCGCGATCGCCCTCGCGGCGGCCCCGGCGGCAGCGGCCGTGGCCTCGGCCGCACCGGACGAGGCAGCCACACCCGTCGCGGGCGCGGTCGTCGAGGACTCCTACATCGTGGTCCTCAAGGACAGCGACGTCACCAAGAAGCAGGTCCGGAGCACCGCGAGCAGCCTGGTGCAGGAGTACGGCGGCGAGGTGCAGCGCTCGTACACCAACGCGGTGCGCGGCTTCTCGGCGTCGATGTCGGCGGAGCAGGCCGAGCTCCTCGAGGCCGACCCGACCGTCGCGTACGTCGAGCAGAACCGCGTGATGACGGCGACCGACACGCAGTCGCCGGTCCCCTCCTGGGGTCTGGACCGGATCGACCAGGAGGCCCTGCCGCTCGACGACTCGTACACGTACGGGAACACGGGCGCGGGCGTCACGGCCTACATCATCGACACCGGCATCCTGAACAGCCACGAGGACTTCGGCGGCCGCGCGGTCAGCGGCACCGACACCGTGGACGGCGACGACGACGCCACCGACTGCGCGGGCCACGGCACGCACGTCGCGGGCACCGTGGGCGGCTCGGCCTACGGCGTGGCCAAGGAGGTCTCCCTCGTCGGCGTGCGCGTGCTGGACTGCGGCGGCTCGGGCACCTTCGACGGCGTGATCGCCGGCATCGACTGGGTCACGGCCGACCACGAGGCCGGTGAGCCGGCCGTCGCCAACATGTCGCTCGGCGGCGGCTTCTCGCAGGCCGTGAACGACGCCGTGTCCGCGGCCGTCGCGGACGGCGTGACCTTCGCGCTCGCCGCCGGCAACGACTACGCCGCCGACGCCTGCGACGGCTCGCCGAGCTCCACGCCGGAGGCCATCACGGTGGGCGCCACCGAGGACACCGACGCCCGCGCCGTGTACTCCAACATCGGCACCTGCGTGGACATCTTCGCGCCGGGCACCGACATCACGTCGGCCTGGTACACCGGCGACTCCGCCACCAACACCATCAGCGGCACCTCGATGGCCACGCCGCACGTCGCGGGCGCCGCGGCGCTCGTGCTGGGCGGCAACCCGGCCGCGACGCCGGCCGAGGTCGGTGACGCCCTGACCGGCGCCGCCGTGCCCGACGTCGTGACCGACCCGGGCACCGGTTCGCCGAACCTGCTGCTCAACGTCAGCGGTCTCTGACCCTCACCCCGCACGTGTCAGACGCTCAGGTCACCCCGGTGACCTGAGCGTCTGACACGTTCGTGACAGCTCGTCCGCATAAAGTCACACCCGGTGCGGTACCGGCGCGGGAGGCGGCGCCGTCGTCGGGCACTAGCGTGGGACCCGTGACCGCACCCGCCGCCCCCACCTCCTGGATCGACGCGCTCCCCGGCCGCGTGGACCGCTTCCGGCACTGGACCCGTGCCGTCCTGATCGCGAACCTGATCGGTCAGATCGGCATCATCGGGACCGGAGGCGCCGTGCGCCTGACCGACTCGGGCCTGGGCTGCTCCACGTGGCCGCAGTGCGAGCCGGGCAGCTTCACGCCGGTCTTCCACGAGGCCACCACGCTGCACCCGTACATCGAGTTCGGGAACCGCACGCTGACCGGGGTGCTCGGGATCATCGCGATCCTGGTCGCCATCGCGGTGTGCACCGACGTCAAGCGGTCCGCCTCCTACCGCATGCTCGGCCTGGTGCCCGGCGTCGGCGTGCTGATGCAGGCCCTGATCGGCGGCATCGTGGTGCTGCTGCACCTGCACCCGGGCTGGGTGTCCCTGCACTTCGCCGTCTCGGGCGGGCTGGTCGCCGCCTCCCTGTACCTGCTGCACCGGCACGGTGAGGGCGACGGCGCCCCGCGGCTCGTGGTCACGCCCCGCCGGCGGAACCTCGCGTGGGCGCTGGCCGGGCTGACCGCCGTCGTCGTCGTGCTCGGCGTGCTGACCACCGGCGCCGGCCCGCACAGCGGCGACTCCGAGGTGGGCTACCGGTTCTCGATCGACCCCGCGCTGCTGACCAGGTGGCACGCCATCGCGGTCTGGGCGTTCCTGGCCGCGCTGGTCGTGTTCCTCGTGGGGGTGCGCCGCGGCCCCGACACGGTGCGCCGGGCGGCCGTGCTCCTGCTGGTCATCACGCTGGCGCAGGGCCTGATCGGGTACGTGCAGTACTTCACCGACCTGCCGGAGCTGCTGGTCGGGCTGCACATGATCGGCGCCGCGGCCCTCATCGCGGGCACCACGCGCGTGTGGCTGACGACGCGGGTGCGCGACGTGACAGCGGTGAGCGCGCCGGTGGTCGCGCCGTGACAGCGGTCTGACAGTCCCGTGCGAGCGGCCCCGCGCACGCTGGGGCCATGAACACGAACGCGATCGAGGCACAGGGCCTCGTCAAGATCTTCGGCGACAACCGCGCCGTGGACGGCGTGGACCTCACCGTCCGCACCGGGACCGTCTACGGGGTGCTCGGGCCCAACGGCGCGGGCAAGACCACGACCATCCGCATGCTCGCCACCCTGCTGCGGCCCGACGGCGGACAGGCCCGCGTGCTCGGGTACGACGTCGTCCGCGACGCCGCCGCCGTCCGCTCGCTGATCGGCGTGACCGGCCAGTACGCCTCCGTCGACGAGACGCTGAGCGCGACCGAGAACCTGGTGGTCTTCGGCCGCCTGCTCGGCCTGTCCTCGCGCGCCGCGCGCGCCAAGGCCGCCGAGCTCCTGGAGGAGTTCTCCCTGACGGAGGCCGCCAGGCGGCCCCTGCGCGACTACTCGGGCGGCATGCGCCGCCGGCTCGACCTGGCGGCGAGCCTGATCTCCCGGCCGCCGCTCATCTTCCTCGACGAGCCCACCACCGGCCTCGACCCCCGCACCCGCAACCAGATGTGGGACACCATCCGCCGCCTGGTCGCCGAGGGCTCCACCGTGCTGCTCACCACGCAGTACCTCGACGAGGCCGACCAGCTCGCCGACCGGATCGCCGTCATCGACCGCGGCAAGGTCGTGGCCGAGGGCACCGCCGACGAGCTCAAGGCCACCGTCGGCGCCCAGTCGCTGCAGGTCGGGCTCGCCGAGGCGGGCGACCTCGGCACGGCCCTGAGCCTGGTGCAGCAGGTCTTCGGCACCGCCGGGACAGTCGCCCCGGAGGGGCTGCGCATCACCGTGCCGGTCCCCCACGCCGAGGCCGTCGCCGACCTGCTCGTCCGGTTCCGCGAGGCGCGCGTCGCCATCGACTCCGTCAGCCTCGACAAGCCGAGCCTCGACGAGGTCTTCCTGACGCTCACGGGCCACGCGGCCGACGACGACGCCGCGGCCGGCTCCGCCTCCGACCACACCGAGAAGGTGACCGCATGACCACCGCGACCCTCGCCCCCGCGCCCCGCCCCGCCGTGCCCCGGCCGGCGCGCATCGGGCTCGCCACCACCGTCTCGCAGTCGGTGACGATGGCCTACCGCGGCCTGCTCAAGGTGCGGCACACGCCGGAGCAGCTCATCGACGTGACGTTCCAGCCCATCATCTTCACGCTGATGTTCACCTACCTGTTCGGCGGCGCCGTCTCGGGCAGCGTGGCGGCGTACCTGCCGCTGATCATCCCCGGCATCCTGGCGCAGACCGTCATCACTGCCTCCGTGGTCACGGGCGTCCAGCTCCGCGAGGACATGGACAAGGGCGTGTTCGACCGCTTCCGCTCGCTGCCGATCGCCCGCATCGCGCCGCTCGCCGGTGCCCTGCTCGCCGACACCGTCCGGTACGTCGTCGCGACCACTATCACGTTCCTCACGGGCCTGGTCATGGGCTGGCGCCCGGGCGGCGGCCTCGGCGGCGTGGTGCTCGCCGGGCTGCTCGTGATCGTCTGCGCGTGGGCGCTGAGCTGGATCTTCGCCTACATCGGCGTGATCGCGCGGTCGGCCACGTTCGTGCAGGGCGTCTCGTTCATGGTGCTGTTCCCGCTGACGTTCCTGTCCAACGCGTTCGTCGAGGTCGACACCCTGCCGGGCTGGATGCAGGCGTTCGTGAACGTGAACCCGGTGTCGCACCTGGTCTCCGCCGTGCGCACCCTGGCGAACGAGGGCCTGGTCAGCGCCGACGTCGGCTGGACGCTGCTCAGCGCGGCCGTCGTCGTGGCGATCTTCGCGCCGATCGCGGTCCGGGCGTACCTCCGCAAGGCCTGATTCTGCTGGGCGGGTGCCCCGGCTCCGCCGGGCGGCGTCGAACGTAGGAGTAGTCGCTTCATGAGGGCTCATGGGGCGACTACTCCTACGTTCACCTGCTCGCGTTCACCGGCGTGACAGTCGTCAGGGACTCCAGGGTGGTCAGGGCGTGCTCCGCGAGGTTCTCGCGGGGGATCGCCGCGACGGCGGCCCGCGCCGACGCCACGGCGTCCGCGCCGTACCGGTCGGCCGCGGTCGCGAGGACCGGGCCGCGCCACAGGGCCTTGAAGTCCTGCCGCGAGCCCAGCGCCTCGGCGAGGGCCAGGAGCTCCAGGCCGACGGCGGGGTCTGGGCGGGGCTTCAGCTCGGCGGCTCCGGGGTCGGGGGGCGTTCCCGACGTGAGCACCGAGCCCACGGCGAGGCACACCGTGCCGAGCACGGGGTGGTCGGCGACGTGCCGCATCCACTCCCGGTACAGCGCCACCGCCCGACGGCGGACGACGTCGGCGACCTGCGCCGCCCGCGCGACCTGACCGGCGTCGACGAGGCGGATGATCCACGCGGACCCGACGATCACGGCCCAGGGCGCCGCCGGGGACGGGTCGCCCCGTCCGGCCGGGGGCGGCCCGCCGTCCGCGACCCCCGGAAGGTCCGCGACGCCCGGCAGGTCCGCGACGCCCGGCAGGTCCGCGAACACGTTCACCGCCTGCTCGTACAGGTCGAGCGCGCCGTCGACGTCGCCGCGCACCCAGGCGATCTCGGCCCGCCCCGCCCGGAAGACGGCGCGCGACTCGTCGCCTCCGCGCTCGGACTGGTCGGCCTCCGTCCCGTCCCGCTCGATCCGGGCGCAGATGGCCTCGGCCCCCGCGAGGTCGCCGTCGGCGATCGCGGCGCCGAGGTCCACCCAGTCGAGCTGCCGCAGCGCGCCGTCGGCCCCGATCACGGTCAGACCCTCGCGCGCCACGCGGGACCAGTGCTTCGCCGTCCGCGCGTCCCCCGCGCCGAAGGCCGTGGTGGCCAGGAACATCGCGGCGCCCGCGCGGCTGGCGACGTCGCCGATGCCCTGCGCCAGGTCGTAGGCGCGCGCCGCACCGGCGAGGGCCTCGTCGAGCCGCCCGGCGTTCTCCGCCTCCTGCGAGGCGACGAGGTGGGCGAGGAAGGCGATGAGCGGGTCGTCGGAGTCGCGCAGGGCGAGCACCGCGCCCGGCTCCCCCGCCAGCAGCATGCTCGCCACGGCGCGGGTCCGGGGGCCGACGGCGGCGCCGTGGTCGCGCAGCACGCGCCGGAGCCGGGCGAGCGCCCGCAGGTTCGCCGTCGTCCCGGAGAACGCCGTGGTGGCCGCGGCGTAGGCCAGGGCCAGCGCGGTGACGTCCGCCTCCGCGGCCGGGACCGGCCAGCCCGTGACCGCGTCGAGGACGGCGGGCGCCAGGTCCGCGGCGCGCTCCTCCGCGCCGCGCAGGGTCCACGCGCCGCCGAGCGCCACGAACCCGTGCACGACGACGTCGGGCCGCCCCGCCCGCACGGCCGCCCGGATCGTGAACAGCAGGTTCTCGTGCTCGCGCCGCAGCAGGTCGACGGCAGCGACCTGCTCGGGACCCAGCAGCCGGGACGTGCAGTACCGCGCCACGCCCGTGCCCCAGGTCAGCAGCGCGTCGCGGACGGCGTTGTCCTCGCCCGCCTCGGTAAGCCGCAGCAGACCGAACTCCCGGACGGTCTCCAGCATGCGGTAGCGCACCGGGGCCGGGGTGCCGGTGGTGGTGCCGGACGGCGCGGTGCCTGATGTCGCGGAGTGCTCCTCGACGACGAGGAGGGACTGGGTCACCAGGCCGTCGATGTCGTCGAGCACGTCGAGCGGGACCGGGTCCTCGGGGCCCGGCTGGTCGGGGCCGACGTCGTCCGCGCCGGTGCCGTCGAGGCGGCCGAGCGGCGCTGCCGCCTGGGCGGACAGGCCGTCGGGCAGCACGGACACCCGCCGCCACAGCGCGCGCTGCGAGGGCTCCAGCAGGTTCCAGCTCCACTCGATCACGGCCTCGAGGGTGCGGTGCCGGTCGGGCGCGGTCCGGTCGCCGCCGCGCAGCAGCGCGAACCGGGCGCCGAGGTGCCGCTCGATCTCCTCGACCGACAGGGTGCGCACGCGGGCGGCGGCCAGCTCGATCGCGAGCGGCAGCCCGTCGAGGCGGTCGCAGAGCCGGGCGACGACGTCGTCGGGCAGCCGGGCGCCCGGCCGGGCCGCGAGCGCCCGCTGCCGGAAGAGCTCGACCGCCGGGCCCCGGGCGGGCCCGGAGGTGCCGGTGCTGTCGCTCTCGGTGCTGCCGGCGGCGGGCGCCGCCGAGGCGAGCGGCGCCAGCGGGTACACCTGCTCGGCGGCGAGCCGCAGGGGTGCGCGGCTCGTGGTCAGGATGCGCAGGCCGGGGGCGGCGGAGAGCAGGACGTCCGCCCAGCGGGCGGCGCCGTCGGGCACGTGCTCGCAGTTGTCCAGCACCAGGAGGGTGCGCGCCGTGCGGGCACGCTCGACGATGCGGTCGCGCAGGTCCCCGGCGAGCAGGCGGTCGGCGAGGCGCGCGGAACCGGCCACCGCGGACACGCCGAGGCCGTCGGCGATCGCGAGGGCGACGTCGTCGTCGGCGCGGACACCCGCGAGCTCCGCGATCGCGATCGACAGCCCGTCCAGCGGGCCCGACGCCGTCGCGGCCCCGTCCGCCGCGACCGTGCGCGCCACCTCCTGGGCCAGGCGGGTCTTGCCGAGCCCGCCCGCGCCGAGGACGGTGACCAGCCGGTGCCGGGTGAGCTCGCCGACGACGGCGCGCACGTCGTCGGCCCGTCCGATCAGGGGCGTCGCGGGGGCGCGCAGGCCGCGCACGAAGCGGCCGGCGCCGGGCCGCGGGGTGGCGCCCTGCGAGGCGTCGACGGCCTGCGTGGCATCGCCCGAGGGTGTGGGTGGGGCGCTGTCCGCCTGCGGGGCAGGAGCGGACGGCGAGGCGGCAGCCGTCGGCGCCACGGGAGCATCCGCGGCGATGCGGTCGTGCAGTGCCACGAGGTCGGGGGCGGGGTCAGTGCCCAGCTCCGCGACGAGGGCGTGGCGCAGCCGCCCGAAGACGCGCGCCGCCTCGTCCGGCCTGCCCGACGCCGCGAGCGCCGTCATGAGGTCCCGCGCCGCGTCCTCGTCGAGGGGGTCCGCGGCCAGGGCCCCGCCGGCGAGCGTGGTCACGGTCGCGACGTCGCCCACGGCCCCGGCGGCCCGACGGCGCAGTGTGGTCAGCTCGTCGCGGAGCCGCCCGGCGGTGTCGCGCAGCTCTGCGGCGAGGCCCGGTGTCGTGTCGGCCAGCCCGTCGCCGGGCTCGCCGCGCCAGAGGGCGAGGGCGTCGTCGAGGAGCGCGGCCGCCGCCTCGGCACGCTCGCCGTCCGGTGCCCCGCCGTCCGGTGCGGGGTCGTCGTCGTGCGCCTGCTCCAGGAGCTCTCGCGCCTCCGCCACGGCCGCCCGTGCGCGGTCCAGGTCGCTCAGCCCGCCGAGCGCGTACCCCGCGGGCGTGAACCGCACGACGTCGGGACCCAGGGCGCGCAGCCGCGACACGAGGCTCTGGAGGGCGGCACGCGGGTTGGCCGGCAGGTCCTCGCCCCACAGCGCGTCGACCAGGGCCGAGACCGTCACGGCGCGAGGCGCCGCGAGCGCGAGCTGCGCCACGAGAGCGGAGGCGCGGGCGCCGCGCGGGGCGACCGGACCGGCGTCGGACAGCACGGCGACCGGCCCGAGAACCGCCACGACCGGGTCTTCCCCGCGCGCCCCGGTCGGGGTGCCGGAGGTGACGTGCTGCATGCGCGCCACTCTAAGCCGTGCACCTGGCCCGACGCCCCTGTACTCCCCCACCGCCCCGGAACGTGTCAGACCCTCAGGTCACCGGAGGGACCTGAGGGTCTGACACATCAGACGCGGGGAGCTCAGACCTCAGGAACCCAGAGGTCCTCGCCGTTCGCGGGCGTACCGACGGCGCCGACGCCGACCGGCACGGCCTCCGGCACGTCGCCCAGCGCGCGCTGCGCCACGGCACCCGACGAGAAGTTGGCGTAGCACTCCGGGCAGTACCAGTCCGGCGTCGGGACCGGGGTGTCGAAGCCGCCGTAGACGACGTCGGGCTCGAGCTTCATGTTGTCGTGGATCGCCTGGCCCCAGACGATGCGCTTGGTGGCGCCGCGCTGGCCGCACGACGGGCACGCCGGGCGCATCTGCGCGCGCTGCGAGAGCACGGCGTGCGGGTGCAGCAGCGCGTGGCACGGGGCGCACACGAGGAAGGTCTGCTCGATGAGCTCGGCCAGGGGGCGCTCGCCGGTCTGGCCGGTGTGGGCGCCGTCGTCGTGCGGGTTCAGCTGCATGACGTCGACGAACCGCTCGCAGGACGCGCAGCGCTCCTCGCGGCGCAGGTCGGTGCCGGAGACCTGCTTGTGGCCGAGCAGGCGCAGCACGTGCAGGTTGGGCGACAGCTCGTCGGTCTCGCAGTTGCCGGCGTCGAGCGTGCCGGTGGCGCCGTGCTTGTACTGGTGGGCGATGCCGTCGAGCACGAGGCGTGCGTGCTCCTGCGGCAGCCAGCCGGACGAGCGCGCGTAGGCCGCGGCGCCGTTGAAGAGGTCGTCCCAGACGACGGGCTTGTCCGGGCCGAAGACCTCGTCGCTGACCCAGTCCTCGCCCTGGCTCGCGCCCATGAGCTCGACCGCGGCGACGATGCCGGGCTCGGAGCCCACGACGGTGACGACGACGTCACCGCGCTGGGGGCCGTCCGCACCGCCCGGCAGGCGGTGCTCGTGGCTCCGGCTCGCGATGGCGACCGCCTCGCCCAGCCAGTCCTCGGACCAGTTCAGGTAGACGGACGGGACGAGCCAGGCAGGAAGGGACGAAACATTGGGAAGCATGTCGGGTTCGCTGGTCACGCGGGGAGAATAGCGCAGCGCGGTGACGCCGTTATGACACGCCCGGTGAGCGACCTTCGCGACTTACCCGGACACTTACCCGAACTCGACCACGACCTGGTCGTACCCCAACGGGGACAACATCGCCTGGAGGGTCGAGGTCGTGTTCGCGCGGGCGCGTTCGTCCAGGTCGGAGCCCGCCGCGGCGTCCGAGATCCGGTCCTGGGCCGTCGCGAGCGCCTCCTGCCGGGCGTCGGTGTCGGACGCGAAGAGATCACCCACGCGGTCGACGAGACCCCGGTCCTCCGTCAGGGCGCGGCTGGCGTCGAGGTCGATGCGCGGCTCGGCGAGCTCCGGCTCGGGCAGCGTGACGGTGACCGTCGTGCCGTCGTCGGAGATCTCGATCGCGTCCTCGTCGAGGTCGCGGAAGTCCACGTACGCGTCGACCGACCCGTTCACGGCGAGCACGATCCGCTCCCCCGCGAGCCAGCTCGGCACGTACTTCACGTCGTTCTCCAGGTCGACGAGCACCTCGTACTGCGCCTCGGCCGCCACGAACCGCGCCAGGTCCTGGATGCTGACCAGCACCGGCGTCTCGGAGCGGTCCACCTCGCCCGTCGTGAACGGGTTGAGGTTGTCCAGCACCGTGCGCCAGATCGCGTCGCGGAAGTCGTCGCGCAGCGTGAAGGCGGCCCCGACGACCAGTCCTGCGGTCAGGGCAGCGCCCAGGAGGAACCCCAGCACGCCCGCGAGCCCGGCGGGCATGCGGCGGCGCGGCTTGTTCGCCGTCGGCCCGCTGCCCGACGGCGTCGGCTCGGTCCTGGAACCCACCTGCTCGGTCTCTACCTCGGTGCCCGTCATCGCCGCGCCCCTTCCCGGGGAGATACCCGACATATCTCCCACCCAGGTCTCCCACGCTAGCCCCCACCACTGACACTCGCCCAGCAGGCCGGCACCTTCAAGGGGACCGTCCAGAAACGACTTCGGTCGGTTGCCCCGAGATCGGTCCGTCGACCGACCGATCTCGAAGCAACCGACCGAAGTCAGCAACGCATGCGACCTGAATTTTGCCTCAGGTCAGCCTCAGTTCTTGCGGTACTCCCACGGGGAGTCCACCGGGCGCAGCGTCTCCCAGGCGGAGGCCCGCCCGATCGCCGCCGCGAGCACGCCCGCGATCGTCGCCGCGTTGTGCAGCCGGCCCGCGAGCGCCAGCGCCGCGGCCTCCTCCAGCGGCACGGGCACCACGACCATGTCGGCCTCCTCGGCCTCGCGGGTGTGCCGCTCGTCGTCGGGCACCGGCGTGAGGTCGCGCGCCAGGTACACCCGGACGGCCTCGTTGCTGCCACCCGGCGTGGGCAGCAGGTCGAGCAGCACGTCCCAGGAGGCGGCGTTCATGTCCGCCTCCTCGGCCAGCTCTCGGGCCGCCGCGACGTGCGGGTCCTCGCCGTCCAGGTCGAGCAGGCCGGCGGGCGCCTCCCAGAGGAAGGCGCCGACCGGGTGCCGGTACTGGCGCAGCAGCAGCACGTCGCCGTCCTCGTTCAGCGCGACGACGACCACCGCGCCCGGGTGGTCGACGTACTCCCGCCGGACGATGCCGCCGGCCTCACCGAGGTCGACCTCGTCCGAGACCATGTCGACCACGAAACCCTGGAACGGGACGTCCAGCCGCCGCGCGGGGCGGGGGTCGATGACGTCCGTTACCTCGTCGCTGCTCATGCTGTCCCTCCGCCGCACCAACCGGCGATCCTGCTCGGTCTCATGCTCTGTCCGTTCCACACCGGTCGACGATCGTGCCGACGCTCATGCGGACTGCTTCTCGAGCGCCGCCGCGATCAGACCCGCGAAGAGCGGGTGTGCCCGCGTGGGGCGCGACTTGAACTCGGGGTGTGCCTGCGTGGAGACGAAGTACGGGTGCGTCTCGGCGGGCAGCTCGACGAACTCGACGAGCGACGAGTCGGGCGACGTGCCGGAGAACAGCAGGCCCGCCTCCTCCAGCTCGCCGCGGAACGAGTTGTTCACCTCGTACCGGTGCCGGTGTCGCTCGGTCACCTTCTCGCTGCCGTACGCCTTGGCGACGACGGAGCCGGCGGCGAGCTGCGCCTCGTAGGCACCCAGGCGCATGGTGCCGCCCATGTCGCCCTCGCCCTCCACGATCGACTTCTGCTCGGCCATGGTCGCCACGACGGGGTGGCTGCTGGTCGGGTGGAACTCGGTGGACGACGCGTCGGCCCAGCCCAGCACGTTGCGCGCGTACTCGATGACCATCGACTGCAGGCCCAGGCAGATGCCGAGGGTCGGCACCAGGTTCTCGCGCGACCAGCGCAGCGCCCCGACCTTGCCGTCGATGCCGCGCACGCCGAAGCCGCCCGGCACCAGCACTGCGTCGACGCCCTCCAGGGAGGCCTGCGCCCCCTCCGGCGTCTGGCAGTCGTCGGCGGCGACCCAGCGGATGGCGACCTTGGCGTCGTTGGCGAAGCCGCCGGCGCGCAGCGCCTCCGTGACGGACAGGTAGGCGTCCGGCAGGTCGATGTACTTGCCGACCAGCGCGACCTCGACGTTGTGCTCGGGCTCGTGCACGCGCTCCAGGAGGCGGCTCCAGCCGTCCCAGTCGACGTCGTGGAACGGCATGCCCAGGCGGCGCACCACGTAGGCGTCCAGGCCCTCGGAGTGGATGACGCGCGGGATGTCGTAGATCGACGGCGCGTCGGCGCAGTTGATCACGGCTTCGTTGTCGACGTCGCACATGAGGGCGATCTTGCGCTTGATGCTCTCGGGCACCACGCGGTCGGAGCGCAGCACGATGGCGTCCGGCTGGATGCCGATCGAGCGCAGCGCGGCCACGGAGTGCTGCGTGGGCTTGGTCTTCAGCTCGCCCGACGGGCCGATGTACGGCACCAGCGAGACGTGCAGGAAGAACACGTTGTCGCGGCCCAGCTCGTGCCGCACCTGGCGCGCGGACTCGAGGAACGGCTGCGACTCGATGTCGCCGACGGTGCCACCGATCTCGGTGATGATCACGTCGACGTCGTCGGACGCCTGCTCGCGCATCCGGAACTTGATCTCGTCGGTGATGTGCGGGATGACCTGCACGGTGTCGCCCAGGTACTCGCCGCGGCGCTCCTTGGCGATGACGCGCGAGTACACCTGGCCGGTGGTCACGTTGGACGAGGCGGGGAGCTCGACGTCGAGGAAGCGCTCGTAGTGCCCGATGTCCAGGTCGGTCTCGGCTCCGTCCTCCGTGACGAAGACCTCACCGTGCTGGAACGGGTTCATCGTGCCGGGATCCACGTTGAGGTAGGGATCCAGCTTCTGCATCGTGACGCTGAGGCCACGGGAGCGGAGCAGGCGGCCGAGTGACGACGCCGTCAGCCCCTTGCCGAGAGAGGACGCCACACCACCGGTGACGAAGATGTGCTTGGTCGGCGTGGAGGCGCCGGACCGCTGACGGGACTGGAGACTGCTTCGGTGTTCGACCACGGAACTCCATCCTAAACGAGGTACGGCGTGCTGGTGGTGTAACAACCAGCACACGCGCTTACCGCGTGGGACGTATTGCTCTGTTCTTGTCGAGTCTGCCCCTGTTGCGCCCTTTGCGCTCGCTAAGTCAGGACTTCCGGGAGAACTTCCTCCCCACCGTCCTGACCAGGGGGCCGAGGGCGGCGCGCAGGTCGCGGTCGAGCAGCACGGCCACCGCCAGCGTGATCACGGCGGCCAGCAGCCCGAAGGCCAGGCCGAGGCCCAGCTCGGCGGCGAACGCGCCGCCGTCGAACTCCACCTCGCCGGATGTCGCGCGCGACGCCGAGAAGAAAGAGCCCTCCGACAGCCCGAGCTGCCACGGCGCCCACAGCCCCGCCGCGGCCCCGACGGCGGCCGCCACGAGGAGCACGAGCAGCGCCCGCCAGACGCCACCGAGCGCGTCCCCGCCCAGGTGCCGCCGGACGGCCAGGAGCAGCCCCAGCCCGGCCACGACCATCCCGGCGGTGCCCACGGCGCCCAGGGCCGCCATGACGTCGGTCCGCAGCGCGAGGTCGACACAGGCGGAGGTGGCCTCGAAGCAGTCCGACTCCCGCGTCCGGGTCGCGAACAGCACCGGCACCAGGGCCGCGCCGACCGCCGCGACGCCCCAGCCGCTCGCGGTCGCGGTCACCGCGGCCCGCCCGTGGTCGACGGCGTACAGCGCGCGCGACAGGTGCAGGATCAGCGCGAACCCGATCAGCCCCGGCGCCATGGTGATCAGCCCGGCGGCCAGGCCGGGCGCGTCGCCCCGCACGATGAGGTCGAAGACCTGCTCGACGAACGGGGCCGCCGCGATCAGCGCGGCCATGCCGAGGGCGGTGACGAGCAGGAGCGACCGCGTGGTGCGCGCGACCAGGTCGCGCAGCTCCCGGAGCCGCCCCGCGGAGGCGTGCTCCGCGAAGTGCGGGAACGCGCTGGTCGCGATCGGGAAGGCCAGGACCGCGTACGGCAGCAGGTAGACCTGCTGGGCGTACAGGTAGACCGACAGGGTGCCGTCGCCGCCAGCCGCGTTGGCCGCGCGCAGGGTCAGGAACACCGAGAGCTGCTGCGCCACGAGAGCGCCCACGCCGGCGAAGGCGAGACGCGCGGCGCGCGGCCCCTCCCCCGACGGGAACCGCAGCGTGGGCCGCAGCCGCAGCCCTGTGCGCCACACGGGCACCACGAGCGGCAGGGCCAGGAACAGCACGCCCAGGGTGGTGCCCCACGCCAGCCAGACCAGCGCCTGGGTGGAGAGCGCGGCGACGTCCTGCTGGTCGCCGTCGGCCAGCAGGGCGAACACCCCGTAGACGACGATCACGACGAGGCTGGAGACCAGCGGCGCGAACGCCGGCCAGAAGAAGCGCTTGTGCGCCTGCAGGATGCCGCCCAGCACGACGGCCAGCCCGTAGAGCGGCACCTGGACGGCGAACACGCGCAGGAAGGACGTGGCGACGTCCACCTGCACCGGGTCGTCCAGGCCGGTCAGGCTGATGACGGGCCGCGCGAGCAGGGCCGTGAGGCCCGCCAGCGGCACGAGGACCACCAGGGTCCAGCCCAGCAGCGCCGACGCGATCCGCGAGGCCTGCTCCTTCGAGGCCGCGGTCCCGTCGGCGGTGAAGGCGGCCCGGGCCAGGGGCCCGGCCAGCAGCGGCACGACGGCGCCCGCCAGCGCCCCGCCGGCCGCGACCTCGAACAGCAGGTTCGGGAGCTGGTTCGCGGAGTTGAAGACCGTGCCGACGCCGTCGGACCCGAGCCACGCGCCCTGCGCGAGCCAGCGGCCGAAGCCGACCATGCGGCTGGCGAGGGTGACGACGGTGACGAGCAGCGCCGCGCTCGCCAGGGACCGGGTGCGGCTCACGCGCCCGGGGTGGCCACAGGCTTGGTCTGGGCGAGCTCGGCGACCGACTCCTCGACGGCGGCCGCGGGGCGGCGGCCGAGCATGTCGGCCCTGTTCAGCCACTCGTTCTCGGCGATCACCTGGGAGAAGCTCACCTTCTCGGAGGCGGCCATCAGGCCGACGACGCCGGCGAGCGTCGCCCACCGCACCGCCCGGGGCGCGTTGAACGCGACCTGGCTGCCGACCAGGGCGCCGAGGGCGTTGGCGCCGCCGTCGCCCAGCATGTCCTTCTCCCCCAGGTCACCGGGTGCCGCCGCGGCGGCCGCGCCCAGCACGGCACCCGCCGCGCCGGTGCCGGCGAGCGCGAACGGCAGGCTCGCGGCCACGCCGGCCTTGAGCGCCCGGCCGGGCCGCAGGTCGAAGAGGTTGATCAGGTTGGCGGTGCCGCCGATGAGCGCGCCGTTCAGGCCGATGTCGACCACGTGGCCGAACGCGGTGCGCGCCGTGCGCGGCGTGCCGACCGCCGAAGCGATGAGCGCCGAGCCGGAGATGCCGAGCACCTTGAGGCCGCCCGTGGTCAGTCGGCCCTCCAGGAGCGCGCCGAGGTGGCCGCGCAGGCCCTTGGTGCGGGTCTCGGTGTCCTCGGCGAGGTCGTCGTAGAGGCCGAAGCCGCCCGCGGCCGCCGTGGCGAACGCCGTCGCGACCGGGGCCGTGCCGCCGGAGACCGCGGCGCCGGCCACGAGGCCCGCGGTCACCGCGGGGCCCTCCAGCAGGCTGATCGGCTCGCCGCGGTGGTTGGTCCGCGTCCACGTCTCGTCCCCGCCGAGGGAGCCCTCGGCGACCTTCTCGTCGAGCTTGCGGCGCGCGAACGCGGTCGCGACCCCGGCCACGACGCCGGCGACGATGAACCTGCCTGCACCCATGAGTACCCCTCGGTCTGTGTCGGTCCTGCGGTTGTGTGCTGCGCGCGTGCGGCCCTGCTCGTCCCGGGTCAGCCCGCGGTCTCGCCGGTCGGGCCGCCGGCCGTGTCGCCGGACGTGTCCTCGGGGGCCGGCGGCAGCGGGAGCGTCGCGTCCTCCTCGAGCCCGTACTGCCCGACGACGCCGGAGAGCCGGGCCGCGACGGCGAGCGGCACGTTGATGCGGCCCACGAGCCGGTCGATACCGCTGACGGTCGTGATCTCGGCGGCGAGCTCCTCGTTGTCCCGCACGGCCTGCACGGCGTCGCCCGGGTCGTCCGTCGGCCCGGCGAGCACGGCCGCGCCGGAGACCTCCTGGGCGGCCTGCGCGACGGCGGTCCAGACGTCCGGCGTCGGCTCGGCATCCTCGGTGGCGCCGTCGGCCGTCTGCTGCGGCTGCCCGGCGGGGCCGACGAGCACCACCAGCGCCTCCGCGGCCTCGGTCTGCTCCTCGCCCGGCTCCACGAAGCCGAAGCGCTCGAGCTGGGCCTCCAGGTCGGTGGCCTGCGAGCTGCGGGTGCTGCCGCCGTCGTCGCCCGTGAGCGCGACGGCGAGCGCGGCGCCGAGCACGGCGCTCGGGTCGTCGTTCTCCGGGACGGCGTCGCCGAGGCCGTCGCGGAGGCCCGAGGCGACGGTCTCGCGCGTCGACTCCTCCTCCGGATCGGTCCACGCGTCGGTGAGCTCCGTCTTGGCCACGACGGTGGCGCCCGCGGTGTCGAGCTGGTTCAGCACGCCGTCGTGCACCTCCTGGGAGACGTCCCCGAGCTGCACCACCGCCACGCGGTCACCCTCGAGCGAGCCGGTGACCAGGCGCGTGCCGACGGCCTCGATGTAGCGCTCGTCGCCGTCCAGCGCGGTCTGCGTGGCGTCCAGCTCGGTGCGCAGGTCGGAACGCTCGGCGCGCAGCGCGTCCACCTGTTCCGTCAGCGTCTCCCCGATCGCTCCCTGCAGCGGGCCGGCGCCGAGGATGACACCGACCGCGAGGGCGAGGAAGACGGAGATGAGCGAGACGAGGTGGTATCGGAAGTCGATCACGGTAGGGAGAGGTCCTTAAGCATGTTCCGGGCGTGTCACGCCCGGCGTCAGGTCGGGGCGGCATACGTGCGAGGAGGCATCCTCGCAGGTCAGCCGCCGAAGAGGTTACCGATCCAGGACACGACGTCGTCGAAGCGTGCCCCCATCAGTCCGAAGAAGGTCTGGCCGGCCGAGGTCGAGGCGAGCGCGGCGAGCACCGCCGCGAGACCCGCGCCCGACAGCAGCGTGAGCTGGGTGTTCGAGATCCGTGTGCGGTACAGCCGGGACACGCCCTTGGCGTCGACCAGCTTGCCACCGACCCGGAGCCGGGTGAGGAAGGTGGAGGCCATGCCCGAGCGCCCCTTGTCGAGGAACTCCACGAGCGTGGCGTGGGTGCCGACGGCGACGATGAGCTCGGCGCCCTTGTCGTCGGCCAGCAGCATGGTGATGTCCTCGCTGGTGCCCGTCGCGGGGAAGACGACCGGCTCCACGCCGAGCGACTTCACGCGCTCCAGCCCGGGCGCCTTGCCGTCGCGGTAGGCGTGCACCACGATCTCCGCGCCGCAGGCCAGCGCCCGGTCGGACACGGAGTCCATGTCGCCCACGATCATGTCGGGCTGCCAGCCCGCGTCGATGATCGCGTCGGCGCCGCCGTCCACGCCGATCAGCACGGGCCGGTTCTCCCGGATGTAGGACCGCAGCTGCGCCAGGTCCTCCCGGTAGTGGTAGCCGCGCACCACGATCAGCACGTGCCGGCCGTCGATGTGGGTACGGATGTCGGGCACGCCGACGCCGTCGAGCAGGAGGTCCCGCTCGCGGCGCAGGTACGTCATCGTGTTCTCGGCGAACCGCTCGATCTCGGCCGACAGGCCCTCGCGGGCGGCGGCCATGTTCGCGGCCACGGTGCGCGGCGTCTGGTGCGTGCCGGTCGCCACGACCTCGCCGTCGACGACGACCTCGCCGCCCACGATCTCGATCTGGGCGTGCTCGTCGATCGCCATGACGGACGGGCCCAGGTCGTCGACGAGGACGATCCCGGCCTCGACCAGGATGTCGGGCCCCGTGTTGGGGTACCGGCCGGACGTGGACGGTGCGGCGTTCAGGACCGCGACGGGCGCGGCGGAGACCAGGGCGTCGGCGGCGACGCGGTCGATGTCGACGTGGTCGATCACGGCGATGTCGCCCTGCTTGAGCCGCGACGTGAGCTCCTTGGTGCGCGCTCCGATCCGGGCGGGTCCGTGGGCAACGGCCTGCGGCAGCACCGGGGCCTGGTCGGCGGCACTCTTGGCTGCGCTCTTGTCGGCGCGCTTCTCGGGTCGGGAGATCAGCTTCATCCGTTCTATCGTCCCACGACCGAGGACTCCAGGAGCTCCAGGGCGTGGGTACGCGCCGTCTCCGAGTCGTCCTGGCCGGACAGCATGCGCGCCAGCTCGCGGACGCGTGCGTCCGCGGTGACCTCGCGCACGCCCGTGACCGTGATCATCCCGTCGTCGCCGTCGCTCGCGCCGGCGTCGCCGTCGGAGCTCTTGGTGACCACGAGGTGGGCGTCGGCGAACGCGGCGACCTGGGCCAGGTGGGTCACGACGACCACCTGGGTGGTGCGCCCGAGCTGCGCCAGACGGCGGCCGACCTCGACCGCTGCCCGGCCGCCGACCCCGGCGTCGACCTCGTCGAACACGAAGGTGCTGCGCGGGGTCTCGGCCGTCCGCGCGGCGGCCGCGCCGCCCGACGTCGCCAGGGCGACCTCGAGGGCCAGCATCACGCGCGAGAGCTCACCGCCGGACGCGCCCTTGCCGAGCGGCCGCTCCGGGGCACCGGGGTGCGGCACCAGCAGGAACGTGACCTGGTCGGCACCGAACGGGCCCGGCTGGTCCAGCCGGTCCACCGTGACCACCAGGTGCGCGCCGCCCATCGCGAGCCCGTGCAGCTCGTTCGTCACGGCCGTGGCCAGGTCGGACGCGCCGCGCGAGCGCTCGGCCGTGAGGATCTCCGCGAGCCGGTTCAGCTCGCCGTCCAGCTCCTCGACGCGGGCCCGCATCGAGGTGAGGCGGTCGCCGCCGTCGTCCAGGTCGAGCAGGCGCAGGCCCGCGTCGCTGGCCCACTGCAGCACCGCGTCGATGCTCTCGCCGTACGACCGGGTCAGCGCGTTCAGCTCCGCCATGCGGTTGTGCGCGGTCTCCAGCCCGGCGGGGTCCGCCTGCAGGTCGTCCACGTAGGCGGCGACGTCGGTCGCCACGTCCGACAGGAGGTAGCCCACCTCGGCGAACCGGGTGGCCAGGGCACCGAGCGCGGCGTCGGAGTGCGCGGCGGCGTCCAGCGCGCGGCGCGCCCGCTCCACCAGGGCGATCGCGTTCTCCCGGGCGCCGTCGGCGTCCTCGCCCGCGACGGCCTCGTGCGCCTCCGTGGCCGCGGTGCGCAGGGCCTCCGCGTTGGACAGCCGCTCGATCAGCGCCTGCAGCTCGACGTCCTCGCCCGTCTGCGGGTCGACCCGCTCGATCTCCTCCAGGCCGATCCGCAGCAGCTCGACCTCGCGGGCCCGCTCGGCGCCGCGCGCCTCCAGGTCAGTGATCTCGGCCAGCAGGCCGCCGCGCTCGGTCCACGCGGCGCGGTACGCGGCCAGCACGCGCTGGTGGGCGGGGCCCACGAACGTGTCCAGGGCGTCGCGCTGCTTGCCGGAGGTGCGCAGGCGGAGCTGGTCGGCCTGGCCGTGCACCGTGAACAGGTCCTCGGCGATCTCCGCCAGCACGCCCTGCGGCACGGCACGGCCGCCCAGGTGGGCGCGCGAGCGGCCGTCGGCGATGGTGCGCAGGATCACGACGGTGCCGTCGTCCTCCACCTCGCCGCCCGCCTCGTCGACGCGGCCCAGCACGGCGTCGCGCCCGGAGACGCGCACGCGCCCCTCGACCGCCGCCGACGACGCGCCAGGGCGCACCGACTGCGGGTCCGCCTTGGCGCCCATGAGCAGGTTCAGCCCCGTGAGCACCATCGTCTTGCCCGCGCCCGTCTCACCCGTGATGACGGTCAGGCCGTCCGACAGGGGTACCCGGGCCGAGCGGATGACGCCCAGGTTCTCGATAGCGATCTCCTCGAGCACCTGACTCCTTAATGTTCTGGTGTGGTGTCGGCTGGGTCAGAAGGTACATCTTGCGCCTCGACGTGCCCCGACCCGACACGGTCCCGCCAGCCCGACACGGGAAGGTTGAACTTGGACACGAGGCGGTCCGCGAACGGTGCGTTGGACAGCCGTGCGAGCCGCACCGTACCCCCCTGGCGCACGACGACGCGAGACCCGCGGGGCAGCCGGATCTCCCGGCGCCCGTCACAGGTGAGCACGCCCTCGACCGTCGACTGGGGCAGCACGTCGACCGTGTACCTCGACTTCGGGCCGATGACCAGCGGCCGCGCGAACAGCGCGTGCGCGGACAGCGGCACCATCAGCACGGCGTCGACGTCGGGCCAGATCACCGGCCCGCCGCCCGAGAACGCGTGCGCCGTCGAGCCCGTCGCCGTGGACATCACCACGCCGTCGCAGCCGAACGACAGCAGCGGCCGGCCGTCCACCCCGATCGCGACCTCGAGCATGCGGTCGCGCGACGCCTTCTCGACGGTCGCCTCGTTCAGCGCCCAGCCCACGACCGGCTCCGCGGTGCCCGGCAGGTGCACCGTCACCTCGACCGTGGCGCGCTCCTCCACGTCGTAGTCGCGGGCAACGAGCCGCTGGACGGCGGCGCGCAGGTCCTCCCGCTCCGACTCCGCGAGGAAGCCCACGTGGCCCAGGTTCACGCCGAGCAGCGGCACCTCGGTGCCACGGGTCAGCTCCGCCGCGCGCAGGATCGTGCCGTCGCCGCCGAGCACCATCACGGCCTCGGCGTTGTGCACGCCCTCCGCGACACGCTTGGCGGCCATGTGGTCGCCGAACTCCTCCGCGAGGGCGTCGTCGTGCAGGGTGTACTCGAAGCCCGCGGCCTTCAGCTCGCGCAGCGCCTCGGCGAGCGCGGCGACCGCCCGGGGGCGGCCGCCATGGGTCACGATGAGGACGCGCCGGGTCACGGTCGGGGCTCCTTCTGCTCGTCGGTCTGCTGGTCCTGTTCCTGCTGGTCCTGCTGGTCGTGCTGTTCCTGCTCGTCCGGCTGCCGCCCGTGCACGACGACGGCCGGCGGCTCCGGCGGGTGGCCGGCCCGTGCGGCGGGCTCGCCCAGCACCGGGTCCCAGGCCACCGCCGTCTCGACGGCGGCCGCCAGGGCCAGGTCGTCGTCGGGCGTGGTCGTGTCCGGGGCCAGCCACACGAAGAACTCGCGGTTCCCGCTCGGCCCGGGCAGCGGGCTCGGCACGACCGCCCGCGCCACCAGGCCGAGGCGTTCGGCCGTGCTCAGCACCGTGGTGACCGCCTCCGCGTGCAGGGACCGGTCGCGCACCACGCCGCCGCTGCCCAGGCGCTCGCGCCCGACCTCGAACTGCGGCTTGACCATGAGCAGCGCCTGCGAGCCCGGGCCGAGCACGCCCGCGACGGCAGGCAGCACCACGGTCAGGGAGATGAAGGAGAGGTCGGCCACCACGAGGTCCGGCGTGCGGGCGAGGTCGCCCGGCACCAGGTCGCGGACGTTGAGGCCCTCGACCACCGTCACCCGGTCGTCGTCGCGCAGCGCCTGAACGATCTGGTCGTGCCCCACGTCGATCGCGACCACGTGCTCGGCGCCGCGGCGCAGCAGCACGTCCGTGAATCCGCCGGTCGAGGCGCCGAGGTCGGCGCAGAACGCGCCCTCGACCACCGGCGCGCCGGGCACACGAGCGAGCGCGTCGAGGGCGCCGGCCAGCTTGAGGGCGGCGCGCGACGCGAACTCGTGCTCCAGGTCGGGCCCGGGCGCGACCGTCACCTTGTCGCCGTCGGACACCGACGTCGACGGCTTGGCCACCACCTTGCCCGCGACCGTGATGCGCCCGGCCGCGACGAGGTCCGCGGCATGGCGCCGCGAACGGGCCAGCCCACGCCGGACCAGCTCCGCGTCCACACGCGCGCTCACAGTCGTCGTCGCCACCGTCAGGCGTCGCCGCTCAGGTGCGCCCGCAACGCGTCGTGAACCGCCTCGAACCGGGCGACGTGCTCGGCCGGGGGCAGGTCGTCGAGCCCGTCGAGCGCGTCGAGCGCATGCCGGACGCCCGCCTCGGGGTCGGCCGGGGCCGCCGCGGGTTCCTCGATCTCGTAGAACTCGTCCATCGTGCGTCAACGCTCCACTGTTGCTCGTCCGGCATGCTGCACAACACGGTACCCGCCGCCCCCGACAGAACCCGGGAGAATTCCGTGAGGTTCTCTGCGGGAGTAGCGCGGCGGAAGTGCGCTTCTACCCCGTCATTGCGCCCGGAAACTGCGTGTTTTCGGGCCCGATGACTGGGTAGAAGCGCACCTTCCGAGAGATCAGAGCGAGAAGTCCGGGACCGTCGTCTCGTCGAGCTTCTCGCCCGCGTCGACGGCAGCCCACGACGCCGCGCAGGCCGCGCGGACCAGGTCGATGCCCGCGCCGTCGACCCGCAGCTCGCCGTCGGCCACCTGCGCCGCCGCGCCGCCGGACACGTACCACCCGTCCGCGAGCACCGGCACCCGGTGCGGCTCCAGCAGTGCCCGCAGGTCAGCGCCCACGAACGACGGGCGCTCCCCCGGCACGGCCAGCACCGCGTCGCGCGCCGTCGAGACACCCGTCAGCACGTGCAGCCCCGGGTACCCGCCGCCGCGCGCGCCCGCGAGATCTGTGTCGAGCCGGTCCCCGATCACGAGCGGCCGGCTCGCGCGGGCCCGCTCGACCGCGAGCCGGTACATCGTGGGGGACGGCTTGCCGGCGCTGTCGGGGGTGACCCCCGTCGCCGACACCACCGCGCCCACCAGGGCGCCATTCCCGGGCGCGAAGCCGCGCGCCGTCGGCAGCGACAGGTCCAGGTTGCTCGCGACGTGCCAGGCGCCCCGGCCCACCGCGTAGGCGGCCTCGGCGAGCTGCGCCCAGCCCAGCTCGGGCGAGTAGCCCTGGGCGACGGCGTCCGGCTCGTCGTCCGCCGACTCCACCACCGTGAAGCCGGCCGACCGCACGGCCGTGACCAGGCCCTTCCCGCCGACGACGAGCACCTTCGCGCCCGCGTCCAGCCGGGTCGTGAGCAGCGCCGCACACGCCTGCGCGGCGGTCATCACCTCGTCCGGGTCGGTCGGGATGTCGAGGCCCGTGAGCTGGCCCGCGACCTCCTCCGGCTCCCGCGACGCGTTGTTCGTCACGAACAGCAGGCGCATCCCGCCCGACCGCGCCGCGGCGAGGCTCGCTGAGGCGTGCTCGATCGGCAGGTGCCCCTTGTACGCGACACCGTCCAGGTCGACGAGGGCGAGGTCGTAGGCCGCGGCCAGCGGGACGTCGCTGGAGAGCAGTCCGGCGCGCGCCGTCACGCCTTCTCCTGCCCGACGTCGGACCGGTCGCCCTCGGCGGCAGCGTCACCCTCGGTGGTGGTGGGCTGGGCGGGAGCCGGCTCGGCGTCGGCCGGTTCGGCCTGCTCGGCGTCGGCCGGGGCGTCGTCGGAGGCCTGGTCCGACTGCAGGTCGGAAGCCTCGTCGGACTCGGCGGCGGTGGGCTCGTCGACGGCGTCCGCCTCGGGCTCGTCCGCCTCGGTGTCGGCCTTGACGTCGTCGGAGTCGGCTTCGCCAGGCTCGTCGGAGTCGGGCTCGTCCGCGGCGTCCTCGTCCTCGGGCTCGTCCGGCGAGTCCGCGGAGTCTGCCGAGTCGCCGGAGTCCGCCGAATCGGCCGAGTCCCCGGAATCAGCCGAGTCAGCGGAATCGCCGGAGTCAGCGGAATCGCCCGACTCGGCAGACCCTGCCGAGTCCTCCTCGTCCTCGTCGTTCTCGTCCTCGTCCTCGTCCTCGTCGTCCGAGTCCTTGTCGTCGTCCTCGTCGTCGTCCGAGTCCTCGGGCTCGTCGTCCTCCGCGAACTCCTCGGGGTGCTCGGCGGCGTACTCCTGCTCGGCGAGCGCCGCGTCCTCCTCGACGTCGAACACGGTGATGTCCTCGCCGGGAGTCTGGGCGCCGATGGCGCGCTCGAGGGCCGCGCTGTCGACCGTCGCCAGGAGCGCGGTGGCCTCGTCGGCCCGGCCTGCGGCCTCGAGCGCCACGGCGCGGGCCTGCACCACGCGCAGCCCGAGGTCGCCCTGGGCGTCCTCGGCCGAGACCTTGTCCAGCACGGCCAGGGCGGCGTCGTGCTCGCCCAGGTCCGAGCGGGCGCCGCTCGCCACGATCGCGAGCTCGATGCGGCCTGTCGCGTCGAGGGTCGCGGCCTCCTCCGAGGCCGCGAGCGCCAGCGCGCGCTCCGGGCGGCCGAGGCCGCGCTCGGCGTCGGCCATGATCGGCAGGTGCTCCGACGAGCCGTTCAGCCGGCGGACCGTGCGCAGCTCGCGCAGCGCCTCGGCGTACCGGTTGGTGTGGTAGGCCGCGATGCCGGCGGCCTCGCGCACGATGTCGATGCGACCGGCGCCGCGCACCGCGGCCTGGGTGTGCTCGTAGGCACGCTCCGGGTCGACGTCGAGCAGCCGGCCCGCCATCACCAGGTGCAGCCCGACGTACTCGGCGTGGTCCTTGCTCAGGCCGCGCAGGCGCGAGCGGACGTCGCGGTCGAGCTGGCTGAACGAGGCGTCCTCGGCGATCTCCGGCTCGGGGGCGCGGGGAGCGCGCTCCTCACGCTCCTCGTGGTTCTCCGGGCGGGTCCGGTCGTCGCGGTCGCCGAACGAACGGCGCTGACGGTCGCCACCGCGGTCGTCGTTGCGCGGGCGGCTGCCGCCGCGGTCGTCGCGACGGGGACGGTCGCCGCCCCGGTCGTCACGACGCGGACGGTCACCACCACGGTCGTCGAAGGACCGGCGGGGCCGGTCGCCGTCGTTCCCCTGGAACGAGCGGGCGCCGCCGGCCTGCGCACCGCGGCTGTCGCGGGCGCCACGGTCGTCCCGGTCACCGTACGAGCGGCGCGGACGGTCGTCGCCGCCCCGCTGGAACGGACGGTCGCCACCGCGGTCGTCACGACGGGGACGGTCACCACCACGGTCGTTGAACGAACGCTGCGGGCGGTCGTCGCGTCCGCGGCCGTCGCGGGCACCCCGGTCGTCGCGGTCGTTGAACGAGCGCTGGGGACGGTCGTCCCGGTCACCGTACGAACGGCGCGGACGGTCGTCGCCACCACGCTGGTACGGACGGTCACCACCACGGTCGTCACGACGCGGACGGTCACCACCACGGTCGTCGAAGGACCGACGAGGACGCTCGCCCCCGTCGTTGAACGAACGCTGCGGACGGTCGTCCCGGTCACCGTACGAACGGCGCGGACGGTCGTCGCCGCCACGCTGGAAGGGACGGTCGCCACCACGGTCGTCACGACGCGGACGGTCGCCGCCGCGATCGTCGAACGAACGACGGGGACGGTCGTCACGGTCGTTGAACGAACGTTGCGGACGGTCGTCACGGTCGCCGAAGGACCGGCGGGGCCGGTCGTCGCCCTGACGCGCGGGGCGGTTGTCGCCCCGGTCGTCGAAGTTCCGGCGCGGCCGGTCGCCGCCGCGGTCGTTGAACGAGCGCTGCGGACGGTCGTCGCGGTCACCGAAGGACCGACGCGGGCCGTCGTCGCGGCGCGCGGGACGGTCGCCCCCGCGGTTGTCGCGGTCCTCGTACGGCCGGCGCGGACGGTCGCCGTCGCCACCACGGTACGGACGGGCACCGCGGTCGTCACGGGCGCCACGGTTGTCCCGCTCGCCGTACGGACGGCGGGGACGGTCGTCGCCGCCGCGCTGCTGGTACGGCCGGTCGCCGCCGCGGTCGTCGCGGCGCGGGCGGTCGGCCCCGCGGTCGTCGGAGGAGCGGCGCGGACGGTCGTCGTCGCGCCGAGGAGCGTTGCCACCACGGGGGCCGTCATTCCGGCGGCCCCGGTCACCACCGCGCTCTCCGCCCCGGTCGTCGCGACGCGGCCCGTAGCCCTCGCTGCGATTGCCGCCCTTGCGCTCGCCGCGGCGGTCGCCCTCGCGGTCGTTCCCCTGGTCACGGGGCGTTTCGTTCACGGTGTTCCCTTCGATGACAGATGCCCGAACATTCTCCCACGGGAGTGCCCGTCCCCCGGGGTCGAGACGATGTGACATGCACGTCCACGGGCTCCCTCACCGGACTTCCTACGGGCACATCGAGTTCGGTCCGTTGCCCCGAGATCGGTCCATCATCGGACCGGTCTCGACGCAACCGACCGAACTCAGTGCCGGCCCCTAGCCCAGCAGCTCCTGGGGCCCGACGCCGCGCAGCGACGCGTCGAGCACCAGCACCATGTGCGCCGTCGGCATGGCCCGTCCCTGCCGGGTCAGCGCGTCCGTGATCTGCAGCAGGCAGCCCGGGTTGGACGTGACCAGCAGCTCGGCGCCGGTCGCCGCCACGTGCGCGGCCTTGCGGTCCCCCAGCTCGCGTGCCGGCTCCGGGTTGGTCAGGTTGTAGATGCCGGCCGACCCGCAGCACATGTCTCCCTCGGCAATCTCCTTGACCACGAGCCCCGGGATCGTCGCGAGCACCGCGCGTGGCTGGGCCTTCACGCCCTGTGCGTGCCGCAGGTGACAGGCGTCGTGGTAGGCCACGGTCAGCGGCAGCGGGTGCCGCGGCGCGACGGGTTCCAGCTCCGCCAGCACCTCGGCGACGTCCCGGGTGCGGCGCGCGAAGGAGGCGGCCCGCTCCCCGTACGCGGCGTCGTCGGCGAGCAGGTCCGCATAGTCCTTCATCGTGGACCCGCACCCGGCCGAGTTCGCGACGATCCGCTCGACGCCGGCGTCCTCGAAGGCGTCGATCAGCGCCCGCGCGTAGTCCAGCCCCTCGGCCTCGCGCCCCGCGTGCACGGACAGCGCGCCGCAGCAGCCCTGGTCCGGCGGCACGACGACGTCGCACCCCTCCGCCGCGAGCACCCGCGCGGTCGCGGCGTTGACGCCCGGGTAGAACTCCCGCTGCACGCAGCCCAGCAGCAGCCCCACCGTCATCCGCCGCTCCCCGACGGCGGGCAGGCGCGCCGGCACCGGGACGCGTGGCCCCACCGGCGGCGCGACCGCCTCCATCGTCGCCAGCGTGGGCGAGATCCGCCCGAGCACCGGCCGCACCAGCCGCGACAGACCCGAGCGCTGGTATGCCGCGAGCAGCGGGAGCACCCGCCGCAGCCGCTCCGGACGCGGGAACAGCGCGAAGATCGCCGACCGCAGCAGCCGCTGCCCACGCGTCCGGTGCTCGGCGCCGCGCCGCTCGACCTGCTGCCGCGTCGCCTCGACGAGCTTGTCGTACTGCACCCCCGACGGGCACGCCGTCACGCACGCCATGCAGCCGAGGCACGCGTCGACGTGCTGCACGAGCGCCGCCGACATCGGCTCGCCCTCCAGGCCCTGCTTCATGAGGTGGATCCGGCCGCGCGGGGAGTCCATCTCCTCGCCCCACAGCGAGTACGTGGGGCAGGCGGGCAGGCAGAACCCGCAGTGCACGCAGTCGTCCACCAGCGCGCGGGCCGGCGGATGGTGCCCGTCGAAGGCGCCTTGCCCGTCAGACCCGGTCCCGTCACTCCCCGGACCGTCGAACGATCCCAGCAGGTCCGGCTTCGCCTCGGTCATCAGATGCCTCCCACGAATCGGCCGGGTGCCAGGTTCCGCCCGGGGTCGAGCTGCCGCTTGATCGCCCGCATCAGGTCGAGCCCGCCCACGGGACCCCACGCGTCGATCGCGGTCCGCACCTCGCGCGACGCGCGCAGCACCGTCACGGTCCCCTCCCGCGGGCTGGGTGCGGCCGCCCGCAGGTGCCCGACGGCGAGCGCGGTCGCCTCGGGCGTCCCCGTCACCGCGGCGTGCAGCACCCCGGCGGCGGTCCCGCGCAGCGCGATCCCGACGTCGTACCGCTGCTCGGCGTCGCGCGCGGCCGTGAGAAGTGCGGCCACCCCGGTGAGCGTGGCGGTCGCCTTGGCAAGCGTCACCCCACGGGTTTCGACAGGCTCAACCCGCGGGACCCCGCCCGTCGAGCCACCGCTGGTCAAGCTTGTCGAGACCCCGGTTTCGACAGGCTCAACCCGCGAAGAGCCGCCCACCGAGACCCCCGGAAGTTCCGCCCACCACCCAGGCGGCCCGTCCTGAACCCGCCCGCCCACCAACCCGGCCACGGCACCGGCCCGCTGCCCGACCGCGTCCCCCGTACCCTCCAGCAGCACCGCCACCTCGGCGACGTCGCTCCCCGCGGGCCGGTCGATCTCGACGGCGGCGGGCGCGAGCTGCGAGGCGACGACGTCCCGGGCCCGCGCGGCGACGTCGGCCAAGGGGCCGGAACCGACGACGAAGGCCCGGTCCGGCCGCACCGGGTGCAGCCGGAAGGCGGCCCGGACCACGATGCCGAGCGTGCCGTAGGCGCCGGTCAGCAGCTTGGCGAGGTCGTACCCGGCGACGTTCTTGACCACCTTGCCGCCCGACGACGCCCGCGTGCCGTCGGCGAGCACCACCGTCGCGCCGAGCACGAGGTCCCGGACCCCGCCGCGCTGCAGGCGCCGCGGGCCGGACGCGCCGGTCGACAGCAGGCCGCCGACCGTGGACCCGCCCACCAGGCGTCCGGGCGGCAGGTCCACCACGAGCTCCTGCGCCGCGCCGCGCACCGTCTCCAGCAGCGACGAGACGGGCAGCCCGGCCTCGGCCACGACCACGAGGTCGCCCGCGCCGTGCTCCACGAGCCGGTCCAGGCCCGTCGTGTCCAGGATCAGGTCGGCGCGCTCGGGCGGGGCGCCCCAGTCGAGCGCCGTCCCGGCGCCCCGCGCCACGGTGGCCATCCCCTGCGCGGTCGCCTCGCGCAGCACGGCCGCCACCCCCTCCGCCGACGCCGGCCGCGCCACCGCCGTGGCCGGCACCCCGTCGACGACGTCGTCGGGCCCGGCCTCCCGCACCTCGCCGCCGTGCTGCCGCAGCGCGTCGGCGAGCCGCCCCAGGTCCGCCATCAGAAGACCTCCGCCACACCGGACTCCGTCAGGGGGTGCGCGCCCTGGTGCCGCCCGGGCCGCTCCCCGCAGAGCCGCGGCGTGGGGAACACCTTGCCGGGGTTGGAGATACCGTCCGGGTCGAAGGCACAGCGCACCGCCTGCATCGTGTCGAGGTCGTCGGCGGTGAACATGCGTGGCATGTGCTTGGCCTTGTCGGCGCCCACGCCGTGCTCGCCCGTGATGGACCCGCCGTGCTCCAGGCACAGGTCGAGGATGCCGCCGGCCACCGCCTCCGCGCGGTCGACGGCGCCCTCGACCGCGCCGTCGAACAGGACCAGCGGATGCAGGTTGCCGTCGCCCGCGTGGAACACGTTCGCCACCCGCACGCCCGCGCTCTCGCCCAGCTCGGCGATCTGCCGCAGCACGAGCGGCAGTGCCGTCCGCGGGATCACGCCGTCCTGCACGATGTAGTCCGGGCTGATCCGGCCGACCGCCGCGAACGCGGACTTGCGGCCCTTCCAGATCAGGGCGCGCTCGTCGTCGTCCGCCGCGACCCGCACCTCGAACGCGCCCGCGGCCTCGCACAGCCGGACGACGTCGTCGAACTCCCCCGCGACGTCCGCCGCCGGGCCGTCCAGCTCGACCACGAGCACCGCGCCCGCGCCGGCCGGGTAGCCGCAGTGCACGGCGGCCTCCGCGGCCTCGATCGCGAGGGCGTCCATCATCTCGATCGCCGCGGGGACCACGCCGGCCGCGATGATCGCGGAGGTGGCGGCCCCGGCGTCGTCCATGGTGCGGAAGGCCGCGAGCAGGGTGCGGACCTCCTGCGGCAGCCGGGTCAGGCGCACCGTGGCCGCGGTGACGATGCCGAGCGTGCCCTCGCTGCCGACGAGCGCGCCGAGCAGGTCGTACCCGGGCGGGTCCGGCGCCTTGCCGCCGATCTCGACCAGCTCGCCGCCCGGGGTCACCAGGTCCACGCCGGTGACGTGGTTGGTGGTGAAGCCGTACTTGAGGCAGTGCGCGCCGCCCGAGTTCTCGGCGACGTTGCCGCCGATCGAGCACACCGACTGGCTGGACGGGTCGGGCGCGAAGTAGTAGCCGTCGGGGCTGGTCGCGGCGGTGAGGTGCAGGTTGATCACCCCCGGCTCGACGACGGCCCGCTGGTTGGCGACGTCGGCCTCCCGGATCGCGCGCATCTGCGACATGACCACGAGCACGCCCTCGGCGTGCGGCAGCGCACCGCCCGACAGCCCGGTGCCCGACCCGCGGGCGACGAAGGGCACGCCGTGCCGCGCACAGGCCCGCACCGCGGCCGCGATGTCGTCCGCGTCCCGCGCCAGGACCACGACCCCGGGGATCACGCGGTACGCCGCGAGCCCGTCGCACTCATAGGTCCGCCGCCGCTGACGGTCGGTGATCACCCGCTCCACCCCGAGCGCGCCCACCAGCTCGGCAACGACGCCGGACAATCCTGACTCGCTGACACCCACGGCAACCTCCTCGTTGCACGGTTTTCGCCCCGCGTTGAGTGCTGGATATTCGCCCTGCAAATCCGATTTGCAGGGCGAATATCCAGCACTCAACGAGGAAGGTCAGGGCATGCGGGCGTAGGCCGGGAGGGTGAGGAAGTCGGCGTAGTCGTCGGCGACCGCCACCTCCAGGAACGTCTGCTTCGCCTCCGCGTAGTCTGCCGGGTCGCCCGGCAGCTTGGCGATCTCCTCCTCGACGATCCGGTCGATCAGCTCGCGCGTGACCTGGTGCCCGGTGTCGGCGAGCGTGACGTCGTTGTGGAGCCACTGCCACACCTGGGACCGGGAGATCTCCGCGGTCGCGGCGTCCTCCATGAGGTTGAAGATCGCGACGGCACCCAGCCCGCCGAGCCAGGCCTTGAGGTACTGGATGCCCACCGAGATGTTGTTGCGCAGCCCCGCCTCGGTCACGTCCCCGGGTGTGGACGCGACGTCGAGCAGCTGCGCCGCCGTGACCTGCACCTCCTCGCGGGTGCGGTCGATCTGGTTCGGCCGGTCGCCCAGCACCGACGTGAAGACCTCCGTGCAGAGGTCGACCATGCCCGGGTGGGCCACCCACGACCCGTCGAAGCCGTCGTTCGCCTCGCGGGTCTTGTCGTCGCGGACCTTGGCGAACGCCGCCGCGTTGGCCTCCTCGTCGCGGCTCGGGATGAAGGCGGCCATGCCGCCGATCGCGTGCGCGCCCCGGGTGTGGCACGTCTTGACCAGCAGCTCCGTGTAGGCGCGCATGAACGGCACGGTCATCGTGACGGCGTTGCGGTCCGGCAGCATGAAGTCGGTTCCGCGGGTCCGGAACGACTTGATGACGGAGAACATGAAGTCCCAGCGCCCGGCGTTCAGCCCCGCGCTGTGCTCGCGCAGCTCGTAGAGGATCTCCTCCATCTCGAACGCCGCGGGGTAGGTCTCGATGAGCACGGTGGCGCGGATGGTGCCCCGCGGGATGCCGAGGAAGTCCTGGGCCAGCACGAACGCGTCGTTCCAGAGCCGCGCCTCCAGGTGCGACTCCATCTTGGGCAGGTAGAAGTACGGGCCCTGCCCCTTCTCGATCTGCCGCAGCCCGGCGGTGGCCAGGTAGAGCGCGAAGTCCACCAGGCTGCCCGACGCCGGACGCCCGTCCACCAGCAGGTGCTTCTCCGGTAGGTGCCAGCCGCGGGGACGCACGATGATCGTCGCCAGCTCCGCGTCCGGCTTGAGGGCGTAGTGCTTGCCGTTCTCGCCGGTGAAGTCGATGTTCCGGTTGATCGCGTCGAGCAGGTTGAGCTGCCCGCCCACGACGGCGCTCCACTGCGGCGTGTTCGCGTCCTCGTGGTCCGCGAGCCACGCCTTCGCCCCGGAGTTCAGGGCGTTGATCGTCATCTTGCGGTCCGTCGGGCCGGTGATCTCGCAGCGCCGCTCCTCGATGCCGGGCGCCGGCGGGGCGACGCGCCACGTCGGGTCCTCGCGGATGTGCCGCGTCTCGGGCAGGAAGTCCAGGGTGCCGCCGGCAGCCAGGTCCTCGACCCGCCGTCGCCGCGCCTCCAGCAGCTCGAGCCGACGGTCGTCCAGCTCGCGGTGCAGGGCCACGATCAGGCCGAGCGCCTGCGGGGTGAGCACCTCCTCCGCGCGGGGTGCGATGTCGCCGGTGATCGTCAGGCCGTCCGGAGTGTCCACGTCGATGTCCTTTGGTCGATCGGGCTGAGCTCCCGCTGATTCCATCGCTAATTCCACGATGCGGAAACCAAATACTTCCTAGCGAAAACACTAGGTGCCCGACGACGCCCGGTCAACGCTTCCGCGGTCGGTCAGCTCCCGGAGAGCTCCGCAGCGACCTCCCGCGCGGCCTCGTGCAGCAGCGGCACCGCACGCTCGCCGAACTCGAACGACACCCGGGCGGCCGGCCCGGACACGGACAGCGCCGTGGGCACGGGCACCCCCGGCACGACGACGGCGAAGCACCGCACACCGACCTCCTGCTCCCCGTCGTCCACGGCGTACCCGCGCTCCCGGATCTCGCCGACGGCGGCGAGCAGCGCCGTGACGTCGGTGATCGTCCGGTCGGTGGCGGCCTCGAGCCCGGCTCGGGCGGCGATGTCCCGGACCGCGGCGTCGGGCAGCTCGCCCAGCAGCGCCTTGCCGACACCCGTGCTGTGCAGGTGCACGCGCCGGCCCACCTCGGTGAACATCCGCATCGAGTGCGACGACGCCGACTGGGCCACGTAGACGGCCATCTCGCCGTCGAGCATCGCCAGGTTCGCGGTCTCCCCGAGCTCTCGTGCGATACGCGCCAGGTGCCGCCGGGCGCCTGAGCCGAGCTGACGGCCGGCGGCGTCGCCGAGTCCCATCACGCGGGCGCCGAGTGCATATCGGCGCGAGGGCAGCCGGCGGGCGTAGCCGCGGGCGACCAGAGTGCGCATCAGACGATGAATGGTCGCCAGGGGCAGTCCGGACTGCTCGGAGAGTTCGCTCAGGCCTGCGTCGCCGCCGTGCTCGGCCAACATCTCGAGCAGGTCGAGCGCCCGCTCGACCGACTGCACACCAGGTTCTGCCACGTCGCCCTCCCCATCGGAACGTCAGACCTGTCGGCTGACGGAACCAGCATTCCACAAGGCGGAAGAGGGGCGCCGTTCTTGGGCATGCAGAAGGGGGTGGGAGCTGGGTCGCTGTTGCGACCTGCTCCCACCCCCTGCTGGGAATGGTTGTCCGGCGGCGTCCTACTCTCCCACCCCGTCACCAGGGCAGTACCATCGGCGCTGTAGGGCTAAGCTTCCGGGTTCGGAATGGGACCGGGCGTTTCCCCCACGCTATGACCACCGTAACTCTATCGAGAACCAGGCAACCCCCGCGTCCAACACTCTGCCGGCGATGAAGCCAGTGGTGTTGGTAGGGGTTGGTGCCCGTGACTCGGGAACCGCATAGTGGACGCGACACGCAATGAACTTAATTTTTAGCTCGTGTGAGTGTGGTGATGAAGTTATCGGCAGGTTAGTACCGGTCAGCTCCACAGGTCTTCAGTCCCTGCTTCCACATCCGGCCTATCAACCCAGTGGTCTGCTGGGTGCCTCTCACACACAAGGTGTATGGAAACCTCATCTCGAAGCAGGCTTCCCGCTTAGATGCTTTCAGCGGTTATCCCTTCCGAACGTAGCCAACCAGCCATGCTCCTGGCGGAACAACTGGCACACCAGAGGTTCGTCCGTCCCGGTCCTCTCGTACTAGGGACAGCCCTTCTCAAGTTTCCTGCGCGCGCAGCGGATAGGGACCGAACTGTCTCACGACGTTCTAAACCCAGCTCGCGTACCGCTTTAATGGGCGAACAGCCCAACCCTTGGGACCTACTCCAGCCCCAGGATGCGACGAGCCGACATCGAGGTGCCAAACCATGCCGTCGATATGGACTCTTGGGCAAGATCAGCCTGTTATCCCCGGGGTACCTTTTATCCGTTGAGCGACGGCGCTTCCACAAGCCACCGCCGGATCACTAGTTCCGACTTTCGTCCCTGCTCGACCTGTCGGTCTCACAGTCAAGCTCCCTTGTGCACTTGCACTCGACACCTGATTACCAACCAGGCTGAGGGAACCTTTGAGCGCCTCCGTTACATTTTAGGAGGCAACCGCCCCAGTT
Source organism: Promicromonospora sukumoe (assembly GCF_014137995.1). NCBI lineage: Bacteria > Bacillati > Actinomycetota > Actinomycetes > Micrococcales > Promicromonosporaceae > Promicromonospora > Promicromonospora sukumoe. Next base: position 1,236,245 of record NZ_JACGWV010000001.1, on the reverse strand, counting down.
AAACTACCCACCAGGCACTGTCCCTGATCCGGATTACGGACCGAGGTTAGACATCCGAAGCGATCAGAGTGGTATTTCAACAATGACTCCACCCGACCTGGCGGCCGAGCTTCACAGTCTCCCACCTATCCTACACAAACCGCACCGAACACCAATACCAAGCTATAGTAAAGGTCCCGGGGTCTTTCCGTCCTGCTGCGCGTAACGAGCATCTTTACTCGTAGTGCAATTTCGCCGAGTTCGCGGTTGAGACAGCGGAGAAGTCGTTACGCCATTCGTGCAGGTCGGAACTTACCCGACAAGGAATTTCGCTACCTTAGGATGGTTATAGTTACCACCGCCGTTTACTGGGGCTTAAATTCTGGGCTTCGCCGAAGCTAACCCGTCCTCTTAACCTTCCAGCACCGGGCAGGCGTCAGTCCGTATACATCGTCTTGCGACTTCGCACGGACCTGTGTTTTTAGTAAACAGTCGCTTCTCCCTGGTCTCTGCGGCCCTCCCCGCGTCCCCCAGCAAGTGGGTTAACGGTTCAGGCCCCCCTTCTCCCGAAGTTACGGGGGCATTTTGCCGAGTTCCTTAACCACGATTCTCTCGATCGCCTTAGTATTCTCTACCTGACCACCTGAGTCGGTTTAGGGTACGGGCGGCTAGTCCCTCGCGTCGAGGCTTTTCTAGGCAGCATAGGATCACCAGATTCCCGCATACACGGTCACTATCAGCTCTCACCCTCATATGACACCCGGATTTGCCTAGGTGTCGGGCTACAACCTTGGACGTGGACAACCATCGCCACGCCTGGCTACCTTCCTGCGTCACCCCTGTTAACACGCTTACCTACTACCGGATCAGGTCCCACGCCTCCCCCACGATGCCCTCCGAAGAGGACGGTGTGGGCTCGGGATGGTTAGTATCACCGGGCTCGGTATGGGCGGTACTTCGCCGGTAGGAGAATATCAACTCCTTGTCCATCGACTACGCCTGTCGGCCTCGCCTTAGGTCCCGACTTACCCAGGGCGGATGAACCTGGCCCTGGAACCCTTGGTCATTCGGCGGACGGGATTCACACCCGTCATTCGCTACTCATGCCTGCATTCTCACTCGTGTAGGCTCCACCGCTAGGTCACCCTGCGACTTCACTGCCCACACGACGCTCCCCTACCCACCCACACACCTGAACACACACCACAAGGGCGCATGCTGGGCTTGCGATCAAACGCAATGTGAGTGCCACGGCTTCGGCGGTGTGCTTGAGCCCCGCTACATTGTCGGCGCGGAATCACTTGACCAGTGAGCTATTACGCACTCTTTCAAGGGTGGCTGCTTCTAAGCCAACCTCCTGGTTGTCTGTGCAACTCCACATCCTTTCCCACTGAGCACACGCTTAGGGGCCTTAGCCGGTGATCTGGGCTGTTTCCCTCTCGACCACGGAGCTTATCCCCCGCAGTCTCACTGCCGCGCTTGCACTTACCGGCATTCGGAGTTTGGCTGACGTCAGTAACCTGGTGAGGCCCATTAGCCATCCAGTAGCTCTACCTCCGGCAAGAAACACGCGACGCTGCACCTAAATGCATTTCGGGGAGAACCAGCTATCACGAAGTTTGATTGGCCTTTCACCCCTAACCACAGGTCATCCCCCAGGTTTTCAACCCTGGTGGGTTCGGTCCTCCACGCCGTCTTACCGGCGCTTCAACCTGCCCATGGCTAGATCACTTCGCTTCGGGTCTAGACCCGGCGACTATGGACGCCCTATTCGGACTCGCTTTCGCTACGGATACCCCACACGGGTTAACCTCGCCACCGAGCACTAACTCGCAGGCTCATTCTTCAAAAGGCACGCCGTCACCCCTACCAAGGAGGCTCCGACGGATTGTAGGCACACGGTTTCAGGTACTATTTCACTCCCCTCCCGGGGTACTTTTCACCTTTCCCTCACGGTACTTGTCCGCTATCGGTCACTAGGTAGTATTTAGGCTTAGCAAGTGGTCTTGCCAGATTCACACGAGATTTCACGGGCCCCGTGCTACTTGGGATCCCCTCCACCAGGCCGCACCATTTCGTCTACGGGACTCCCACCCACTACGGTCCGGTATTCAACCCGGTTCGACTATGACACGACTTTCTTACTGGCCGGAAAACTGTCAGATTCTCCCGGAAGGTCCCACAACCCCGCACACGCAACGCCTGACAGCTTGACACGCATACGGTTTGGCCTCATCCGCTTTCGCTCGCCACTACTCACGGAATATCTCTTCCTGTCGGTACTGAGATGTTTCACTTCCCGACGTTCCCTCCACACGCCCTATACATTCAGGCGCGGGTAACCGAACATGACTTCGGCTGGGTTCCCCCATTCGGAGACCCTCGGATCACAGCTCGTCTGCCAACTCCCCGAGGATTATCGCAGGCTACAACGTCCTTCTTCGGCTCCTAGTGCCAAGGCATCCACCAATGTGCCCTTAAAAACTTCAGCAAACCTACAATCACAGAAACCAAGACCACATGCTCACACGACCACCAACCAGACGAAGTAAACCCCGCCGATCAGTTACGTCACGGAGCAGTCTTGGAAAAATTCAAAGATGCTCGCGTCCACTATGCAGTTCTCAAGCAACGGACGAACCCACCAGAGCAATCCGCAACCACCAACACCGGCTAGCCGGCTGGTCTGGTATGCCACTCAGTGACCCGTGTCCTCCAGAAACACTCAACCCACACTCACATCCCACCCGCCCGCTCCGAAGAGCAAGACCAGCAGTACGTGAGGCGGCCGGTTGCCTCAGGACCCAACAGTGTGCTTGGCAAGCCAACCCGTGCGACGACCACCACGTTCCTTCCCACCCCAAGGGGTCGGCGTACTAGCAGCAGTCACCACCAGGTGACTCTTCGTCAATGTTCCACCCATGAGCAACCACCCCAGACGCGTACGGCCTGGGCATGGCCTCTGCCACCAGCACCACCACCCACAAGGGGCGGCAAGGCGTCCCCGGTGTCCGGGGCCTGGTGGAGATGAGCTCCTTAGAAAGGAGGTGATCCAGCCGCACCTTCCGGTACGGCTACCTTGTTACGACTTAGTCCCAATCGCCAGTCCCACCTTCGACCACTCCCTCCCACAAGGGGTTGGGCCGTGAGCTTCGGGTGTTACCAACTTTCGTGACTTGACGGGCGGTGTGTACAAGGCCCGGGAACGTATTCACCGCAGCGTTGCTGATCTGCGATTACTAGCGACTCCGACTTCACGGGGTCGAGTTGCAGACCCCGATCCGAACTGAGACCGGCTTTTTGGGATTCGCTCCACCTCACGGTATCGCAGCCCTCTGTACCGGCCATTGTAGCATGCGTGAAGCCCAAGACATAAGGGGCATGATGATTTGACGTCATCCCCACCTTCCTCCGAGTTGACCCCGGCAGTCTCCCATGAGTCCCCGGCATAACCCGCTGGCAACATAGGATAAGGGTTGCGCTCGTTGCGGGACTTAACCCAACATCTCACGACACGAGCTGACGACAACCATGCACCACCTGTGTACGAGTGTCCAAAGAGAACCCCATCTCTGGGGCTTTCTCGTACATGTCAAGCCTTGGTAAGGTTCTTCGCGTTGCATCGAATTAATCCGCATGCTCCGCCGCTTGTGCGGGCCCCCGTCAATTCCTTTGAGTTTTAGCCTTGCGGCCGTACTCCCCAGGCGGGGCACTTAATGCGTTAGCTGCGGCACAGAACGAGTGGAACCCGCCCCACACCTAGTGCCCAACGTTTACGGCATGGACTACCAGGGTATCTAATCCTGTTCGCTCCCCATGCTTTCGCTCCTCAGCGTCAGTAACTGCCCAGAGACCTGCCTTCGCCATCGGTGTTCCTCCTGATATCTGCGCATTCCACCGCTACACCAGGAATTCCAGTCTCCCCTACAGCACTCTAGTCTGCCCGTACCCGATGCAAGCCCATGGTTGAGCCATGGGATTTCACACCAGACGCGACAGACCGCCTACGAGCTCTTTACGCCCAATAATTCCGGACAACGCTTGCGCCCTACGTATTACCGCGGCTGCTGGCACGTAGTTAGCCGGCGCTTCTTCTGCAGGTACCGTCACTCTCGCTTCTTCCCTGCTGAAAGAGGTTTACAACCCGAAGGCCGTCATCCCTCACGTGGCGTCGCTGCATCAGGCTTTCGCCCATTGTGCAATATTCCCCACTGCTGCCTCCCGTAGGAGTCTGGGCCGTGTCTCAGTCCCAGTGTGGCCGGTCGCCCTCTCAGGCCGGCTACCCGTCGACGCCTTGGTAGGCCATTACCCCACCAACAAGCTGATAGGCCGCGAGCCCATCCCCCACCGAAAAACTTTCCAACACCCACCATGCGGTAAGTGCTCGTATCCGGTATTAGACCTCGTTTCCAAGGCTTATCCCGAAGTGGAGGGCAGGTTGCTCACGTGTTACTCACCCGTTCGCCACTGATCCACCCAGCAAGCTGGGCTTCACCGTTCGACTTGCATGTGTTAAGCACGCCACCAGCGTTCGTCCTGAGCCAGGATCAAACTCTCCGTAAAAGAGAAACATCCACACCCACCAGGTGGGTGCGAACAATGATACTGGCCAGACCAAAACCAAACTGGTTTCAATCCGATCCAAAAAACGACCCCCACCATCCCCGCCCATCACCGAATGGTGATGCGACCTGAAACGCTGAGAGTCAAATGATTGGCATTGACTATCAAGCACACTGTTGAGTTCTCAAACAACCGACGCACACCGTCAGAGTCACGATTCCTACTGTTTCGCTTCCCTGTCCGGGGCAGTGACTTAAACTTACCAGGCCCTTTCGGACTTTTCCAAATCCCCGCCGGCCGCAGTGGCCGAGAGAATTCTTCGAGCAACCGAAGGAATTCTGATCCCATTTTTCGCCGACCATTCAAAGTCAGAAACCTTGATGATCCGCAGAGGAAGGGAACCATCCGAAGTGGACCGCGGTGCAAACCGCGTCATCCTCGTTCGGAGGCAACCTCTGTAACTTACCCTACCACGCTCCCCGGCGCAAGCATCCTGGTCAGAAACGATCAGAAGCGAAGCAACGGGGCGCCTGTCCGGCAAGCCCCACCCAGATCCGAAGCGCACGAAGCCACCTGCAAGATCTGGAGTGGTTTCCGCCCCGGGACCGGCCAGTCACGCCCTAAGCGCTTCCTGTCCGTGTCTCCCTGTCGGGCGAACAACGGGAACAGTACACAGCGATCGCTGTCCACGCAAAATCAGCGTGCGTACGACGTGCGCGGCGGTGCGCGAGGCATGTCTCGCCGCCGTCACCGGTGACGAGACAGGCGCCCGCGCACCCGCAGGCGACGTCATTCCACGGTGACGGACTTCGCCAGGTTCCGCGGCTTGTCCACGTCATGACCGAGCGTCAGCGCCGCGTGATACGCCAACAGCTGGAGCGGGACCGTCAGGAGCAGCGGGTCGAGCTCCCGCTCGTTGCGGGGCACGTCGATGCGCTCCGCCCGCAGCTCCCCCAGGTCCACGCCGGCGTGCGTGATGACCACGAGGGGGCCGCCGCGCGCGTCGATCTCGTGCAGGGCGGCCACGTTCCGGTCGGTCAGCTCGTCGTCGGGCACGATCGCGACGGTGGGCACCTCCGGCGAGATGAGCGCGAGCGGTCCGTGCTTCAGCTCGGACATCTGGTACGCCTCGGCGTGCCGGTAGCTGATCTCCTTGAACTTCTGCGCGCCCTCCCGCGCCACCGGGTAGCCGCGCACGCGGCCCACGAAGAACAGGCTCTCGGCGGCCGCAAGCGCCTTGGCAGCCTCCGCGATCCGCTCCTCGCCGTCGAGCACCTGCTCGATCTGGGCCGGCAGGGCCTGCAGGCCGGCGACGAGCCGGCGCCCGTCGGCGACGGAGAGGTCACGGACCCGGCCGAGCTGGAGGGCCAGCAGGGCGAAGCCCACGTACATGGTGGTGAGCGCCTTGGTGGAGGCGACGGCGATCTCGGGCCCGGCGTGCAGGTAGATGCCGCCGTCGCAGGCGCGGGCGATCGCGGAGCCGACGACGTTGACCAGGCCGATGACGTGGCCGCCCTTGCGCTTGATCTCCTCGACGGCCAGCAGCGTGTCGATGGTCTCGCCCGACTGGCTGACCGCGACATACAGGGTGTCGGGCTCGATGACGGGGTCGCGGTAGCGGAACTCGCTCGCGGCCTCGGCGTCGGCGGGGACGCGGGCGAGCTCCTCGACGAGCGACGCCCCCATCTGTCCCACGTAGTACGCCGAGCCGCAGCCCAGGATCTTGACGCGGCGGACGGCGCGCAGCGCGCGGGCGTCCATCTCGAGGCCGCCCAGGTGCGCGGTGGCGAAGCGTTCGTCCAGCCGGCCGCGCAGGGCGCGCTCCACGCTGGCGGGCTGCTCCAGCATCTCGGTGTACATGCGCGGGCGGCCGTCGATCTGGCCGTGCTCGTAGGCGCTGGGGTCGACGTCGACCTCGCGGGCCGTGGTCTGCGTGCGGGTCAGGTCCCGGCGGAACGTGGTGAAGCCCGCGGCCGTGACGGTCGCCAGCTCGCCGTCGGCCAGGTGGGCGACGGTGGTGGTGTGGCGGACGAGGGCGGCAAGGTCCGAGGCCACGAACATCTCCTTCTCCCCCACGCCGACCAGCAGCGGGCTGCCGTTGCGCGCCACCACCACCCGGTCGGGGAAGTCCGCGTGGACGACGGCGAGCCCGTAGGTGCCCTCCACCGCGTCGAGCGCGTCGATCACCTTGCCCTCCAGCGTGTCCGCGGTGGACAGCGAGACGAGGTGGGCGAACACCTCCGTGTCGGTGTCGCTCGCGAGCTCGATGCCCTGGCCGGTGAGGCGGGCGCGCAACGCGGCGGCGTTGTCGATGATGCCGTTGTGCACGACGGCGACCGTGCCGCTCATGTCGGTGTGCGGGTGCGCGTTCACGTCGGTCGCGGGACCGTGCGTCGCCCACCGGGTGTGGCCGATGCCGACGCGTCCGGACATCCGCTTGGGCAGCACCTCGGCGAGGTCCCGGACCCGGCCGGCGCGCTTGGTGACCTTGAGCTGGGAGCCGACGACGGCGACGCCCGCGGAGTCGTACCCGCGGTGCTCCAGCCTGCCGAGCGCCTCGACCAGCAGGGGGGCGGCGTTCTGGCCGCCGATGTAACCGACGATTCCACACATGATGGTGCTCCTTCGACGTGATGGGCGCGGGGCTCAGCCGTAGATCATCCGGCGCAGCTGCCGCTCGGTGAGCCGCGGCGCCGCGACGACGCGCTGCTCCAGCTCGGCGGCGATGCGCGCGAAGATCTCGGGGTTCTTCGCCCCGTGCGTCTTCAGCTCGGCGTGCCGGCGGCGGACGACGTCCTCCACCGGTTCGGCGAGGTAGGCGACGACGTCGCCGACGACCCGCGCCGCCTCGGCGGGCGTGAGGCCGGTGGTCGCCGCCACCTGGGCGACGAGATCAGGAGACGTCGTCATGACGCCGAGCATCACCCATCCGGACGGCGAACAGCAACTTCTTGCCCGGAATCGGGCAAGACCGTGCTCCGCGGCACGCACCGCGGCCGGAAAGAAGGTCCGGGCACACGAACGGCGGCCGCCCGCTGGTGAGCGGGCGGCCGCCGTCGTGCATGGCGGGCCGGTCAGGAAACCGGTCGGGCAGTCACTCCGAGGCGGCGACCGCCAGGGTCTTCTTGCCCCGGCGCAGCACCGCGTACCGCCCGTGGAGCAGGTCCTCGGGAGCGAGCGCGGCGTCGTCGGACGTGACCTTGACGTTGTTCACGTACGCACCGCCCTCGGCGATCGCGCGCCGCGCGGCGCCCTTGGACGCGACCAGGCCGGACCCGACCATCAGGTCGGCGACCAGGTCGCCGGCCTTGGCCGTCACGCGCGGCAGCTCGGAGACCGCGCCCGCGAGGGTGCGCACGTCGAGGTCGTCGAGCGAGCCGCGGCCGAACAGCGCCTGGCTCGCCGCGATGACCGCCTCCGTCGCCCCGGCGCCGTGCACCAGCGTGGTCACGTCACCCGCGAGCGCCTTCTGGGCCTCGCGCGCGAACGGCCGCTCGGCGACCTCCCGCTCGAGCTCCGCGATCTCGTCGCGGGAGCGGAAGGTGAACACCTTGAGGTAGCTCACGACGTCGGCGTCGGCCTGGTTGAGCCAGAACTGGTAGAAGGCGTACGGGCTGGTCATCTCCGGGTCGAGCCAGACGGAGCCGCCCTCGGACTTGCCGAACTTGGTGCCGTCCGCCTTGGTGATGAGCGGCGTCGTCAGGGCGTGCGCCCCGACCCCCTCCGCCTTGCGGATCAGCTCGACGCCGGCCAGCAGGTTGCCCCACTGGTCGTTGCCGCCGAGCTGCAGGGTGATGCCGTGCCGCCGGTACAGCTCGCGGTAGTCCATGCCCTGCAGCACCTGGTAGCTGAACTCGGTGAAGCTGATGCCCTCGTCCGAGGCGAGCCGTCGGGCCACGATGTCCTTGGACAGCATGGTGCCCATCCGGAAGTGCTTGCCGATGTCGCGCAGGAACTCGATCGCGGACATGGGGGCGGTCCAGTCGAGGTTGTTCACCATGCTCGCGGCGTTGCCCCCCTCGAAGGAGAGGTGCGGCTCGATCTGGGCGCGGATGCGCTCGACCCAGCTCGCCACGATCTCGGGCGAGTTGAGCGTGCGCTCGCCCGAGTCGCGGGGGTCGCCGATGAGGCCCGTCGCGCCGCCGACCAGCAGGTAGGGCCGGTGGCCGGCGTCCTGCAGCCTGCGTGCCGTGAGGATCTGGACGAGGTTGCCGATGTGCAGCGACGGAGCCGTGGGGTCGAAGCCCACGTAATAGTCCACGGTGCCCTCCGACAGTGCAGAACGCAGCGCGGCCTCGTCGGTGGACTGCGCCACCAGGCCTCGCCATTGCAGCTCGTCGAAGATGTGGGTCACCGTGGATGCTCCTTGTTTCATGGGACTGCGAGTTTCATGGGACTGCGGGCTCGTCTGCCCGCACGTCATAGTCTGCCCGACGGCGGGGCGGGGCTCGCCCCTCACCACTCCTCGTGGGACGCCGGCTCCGCGGCGGCGCGCACGATCACGATCGCGACGTCGTCGTCGACGTCGGTCGAGAGCATGCCGGACAGGGCCGTCTCGACCACGACGCCGAGCGCGGCGTCGTGGGTTCCCTCGAGCACCTTGGCGAGCTGGTCCAGCCGGGCGCGCAGGCCGGCCGTCCTCGTCTCGATCAGCCCGTCGGTGTAGAGCACGAGCGTGTCGCCGGGACACAGGTCCACCGCGTGGTCCTGCCGGGCCGCACCGGAGTCCATGCCGAGGAGCAGGTCGTTGCGTATCCGCAGGATCTCGCTCGTGCCGTCGGCCCGGACCAGGATGGGCGGCAGGTGCCCGGCGCTGGACCACCGCACGGTCCGGGACCGGCCGGTCGCCTGCTCCACGCGGGCCACCAGGGCGGTGGCGGTCGCGGCGTTGCCGAGCGCGAGGCCGTCGATGGCGGCGTCCACGCGCTCCAGCACCCGCGCGGGCGTCCCCTGGCTGTCGTAGCCGATGGCGCGTACGAGCGCACGGAGCTGGCCCATCGCGACGGCGGCGCGCAGGTCGTGCCCGATCACGTCGCCGATCACGAGGGTCGTCGCGCCGTCCCGGGTCGCGAACGCGTCGTACCAGTCGCCGCCGATGTCCCGCTCGGCCGCGGCCGGCTGGTAGTGCACGACGACCTCGAGGCCGTCGAACTGCGGTGGTTCGGTGAGCACGGCCTGCTGCAGCGCCAGGGACACCTCGGTGGCGCGGTTGCGTTCCTCCTCCGAGCGGGCGGCCCGGAGCTGCAGCGCGTCGTCGTTGACGCGGCGGCGGACGACGTCGCGCAGCGCCGCGGCGACCGTCGTCGACAGCACGACCATGAAGCGGACGTAGTCCGCGTCCCACGGCCGCACCACCGTGGCGCGCAGCACGAGGACGGCGAGGATCGTGCTGTCGTGGCCCGAGCGGACGGGTTTGACCACCATGCCGGGGGCCACCTGGCGCCGGCCGGAGCGCAGCGCCCGCAGGACGGCGGCCAGCTCGGCCGGCTCCCGGGCCTGCCCGGTCTCCAGGACGATCCCCGGGCCACGCACGTCGTACAGCGCGGCGCGGGCGATGTCGCCGCTGCGGGACAGCACCCGGAGCACGGGCAGCGCGAAGGTACGCAGGTCGGTGAACGTCGTGGGCAGGGTCGCGTGCACCTCGCCGAGCGCGACCAGGCGTCGCTGGTTGATCACCTCGAGCGTGGTCTCCGTCGCGATGTCGAGCACGCCCACGACCCGGCCGTCGTCGTCCAGCAGGGGGCTGTACGAGAAGGTGAAGTAGGTCTCCTCGTCATAACCGGAGCGGTTCATCAGCAGGAGCAGGTCACGGCTGAGCGTGGGCTGCCCCGTGGTCAGCACGGCGTCGAACAGCGGGCCGATGTCGTCCCAGATCTCGGCCCAGACGACGCGCGCGGGGCCGCCCAGCGCACCCGGGTGCTTGTCCGTGCCGAGCATCTCCCGGTAGCCGTCGTTGTAGATCAGCGTCAGGTCGGGGCCCCAGACCATCATCACGGGGAACCGCGTGGAGAAGCAGAGCCGGACGGCGTGCCGCAGCGACTCCGGCCAGGTGTCGGGCGGGCCCAGCGGGGTGGCGTCCCACGCCACCTCGCGGGCCTCGCGCCCGATGGCGCTGGGTGCCGTCGCCGCCTCGAACCATGCCGATCTCACGGGCAAATGCTAACGAGAACGTCGGCCCGTTCCCGACTTCCGCCGGGTGATTGCCGACTTGTCCCGGTTTGCGTCAGGCACTCCTCTTGGCGCCTCCGTCGGCCGCCGACGGCGCACCCGAGCGGTGGGCCGCCAGCCAGGCGTCCGCGATGAGCTGCGACGCCGCGGGCGTGGGATGCACGCCGTCGGGGGCGAGCTCCTGCGCCCCCGCGTGCTCCGCGGCGGCGGTGAGGACCGTGTGCAGCGGCACCGGCGTGGCCCCCGTCTCGGCCGCGAGCCGCCCCACGACCTCGCGCTTGCCGGCGAGGTCGTCGAGCCAGCCCTGCTGCTCCGGCCGCACCGGCAGCAGGAACGGCTCGACGAGGACCAGGCGGGGGCTGCCGGGCACCCGGTCCAGCAGCCGGCGGTACGTCGCCTCGAAGTCCTCGGCGCTCGTGGGGTCGTCGGCGTCGAACCGACGCCAGGTGTCGTTGACGCCCACGTACAGGGTGAGGACGTCGGGGGCGCTCGCCGCGACGTCGCGGTCCCAGCGGGCCTCCAGGTCGACGGCGCGGTCGCCGCCGATGCCGAGGTTGCGCACCTGGGCGCCGGGCAGGGCGGCCGCGACGAGGCGTACGTAGCCGTCGCCGAGCGAGGTGGCGTCCGCGCGGTCGCGGCCCGCGTCGGTGATCGAGTCGCCGACGAAGACGAGCCGCTCGGTGGTTCCGCTGCCGGTCATGAGGCAGTTCCTCTCGTGGTGGTGAACGCGTGGCGCTGGCGGCCGAGGCCCTCGATCTCCAGGGTGACGACGTCGCCGTCCCGCAGGTACGGGAAGCGGCCCGACAGGGCGACGCCCTCGGGCGTGCCCGTGCAGATCAGGTCGCCCGGCTCCAGCGCCATGTACTGCGACAGATGGTGCACGATCTCGGCGACACCGAAGATCATGTCCGCCGTCGACGAGTCCTGCCGCGGCTCCCCGTTGACGAAGGAGCGCAGCCGCAGGGCGCCCGGGTCCACCTCGTCGGCCGGGACGAGCGCCGGGCCGGTGGGCAGGAACCCCGGGCCGCACTTGCCCTTGGACCACTGGCCGAGCGAGTCGTCGAGCTGCCACGCCCGCTCGCTGACGTCGTCCACCACCGTGTAGCCCGCGACGTGCTCGCGCGCCGCCTCGACCGACGGCAGGTAGCTCGCGCGCCGGCCGATCACGACCGCGAGCTCCACCTCCCAGTCGACCTTCTCGGCGCCGGGCGGCAGCGGCACGGCGTCGTCCGGGCCGCCGATCGTGTTGGGGTGCTTGAAGAAGACGATCGGCAGGCGCGGCGGCTCCGCGCCGGACTCGCGCGCGTGCGCGGCATAGTTCTGCCCGATGCAGACGACGGCGGCGGGCCGCGCGACCGGCGCCCCGCGGCGCAGCCCGTCCGCGCCGTCGAGCACGGGCAGCTCCCCCGCCGCGAGCGCGGCCCGGGTGCGCGCCACGCCGTCGGCGGCGAGGAAGGTGCCGTCGACGTCGGAGGTGAGCGGGCGCAGGTCGTAGGTGACGCCGTCGGAGGTGACGGCGGGGATCTCCTGGCCGGCGGGGCCCAGGCGGAGCAGGTGCATCGTGTCCTCGTTCTCGGTGCGGGTACTGGGTGCGTTCTTGCGGGCGTTCTTGCGGGGGTGGGCTCAGGGCTGCTCTGGCGGGCGGACGCGCAGCTCGTGCATGCCGCCGTCGACCGCGAGCGCCGTGCCGGTGGTGGCCGTGGCGAGCGGGCTGGCGAGGTAGCACACGGCGTGCGCGACGGCCTCGGGGCTTACGAGCCGGCCGGTGGGCTGGCGGGCCTCCAGGGCGGCGCGCTCGGCCTCAGGGTCGGCGGCGGCGTCGAGCAGGCGGCCCACCCAGGGCGTGTCGACGGTGCCGGGGTTCACGCAGGTCACGCGGATGCCCTCGCGCACGTGGTCGGCGGCCATCGCGAGGGTGAGCGCCTGGACGGCGCCCTTGCTGGCGGAGTACAGGGCGCGCTGCGGCAGCCCGGTCCAGGAGGCGATCGACGCGGTGTTGACGACGGCGGCGTGCGCCGAGGCGCGCAGGTAAGGCAGGGCGGCGCGGGTGACCCGGACGATGCCGAGGACGTTCACGTCGAGCACGCGCAGCCACTCGGCGTCGTCGTTGTCGGCGACGGTGCCCTGGGCGCCGATCCCGGCGTTGTTGACGACGACGTCGATGCCGCCCATTCGCCGGGCGGCGGCCTCGACGGCGGCGCGCACGGCGGCGTCGTCGGTCACGTCGGCGACCTCTCCGGACGCGCCCTGCGGGACGCCGTCGGACGCGCGGTCGATCGCGACGACCTGGGCGCCGCGCTCCAGCAGGGCGGTCACGACGGCGGCGCCGATGCCGGACGCCCCTCCCGTGACGATGGCGCGGACGCCGTCGAACTCAAGGGCTGCGGTCACGGGAACTCCTCCTGGAAACGGCTGCGGTGGCGATTCATCGAATCTATAGCACCGATCCAGCGTGCTCCGATAGCCCTGGTCACCTGCTGGACCCACCGGTCGAGGGCTACCGGGGCGATACGTCATACCTCTTGGCCTCGTGGTCCATCCGGACGATGAACTACGGCGACGACCGATGAGTTCGGCAGTGCTCCGCCGTCGGACGTCGCATGGATACGAAAAAGGCTCTGCGGCAGGCCGGGACGTCGGGCAGGATCGAGCGATGAGCGCCACGGACATGCCCCACTGGAAGCGGAACGTCGGGCTGTTCCTGACCGGACAGACCATCTCGCTGCTGGGTTCGATGCTGGTCCAGTTCGCCGTCATGTGGCACCTGACCATCGAGACCCGGTCGGGTTCGGTGCTCATGCTCAGCATCGTGTTCGGCATGCTGCCGCAGGCGTTCGTCTCGATCTTCGGCGGCGTCTGGGCGGACCGGCACTCCCGCAAGCTGCTGATCATGGGCGCGGACACCACGATCGCCGTCGTCACGCTCGGCCTGGCGCTGCTCATGCTCAGCGGCGTGGACGACCTGTGGGTCATCTACGTGGCGCTGGCGGTGCGCTCGGTGTTCGCGGGCATCCAGACGCCCGCCGTGAGCGCGATGATCCCCCAGATCGTGCCGGCCGACCAGCTCATGCGGGTCAACGGGATGTTCCAGTCGATCCAGTCGGGCATGATGCTGCTCGCCCCGGCCCTGGCCGCCGCGATCTACGCGTCCTTCGACATCGTCGCGGTGTTCTTCGTGGACGCGGCCACCGCGCTCATCGGCGTCGGGATGCTCGCCCTGGTCACCGTGCCGCGCCTGGTCCGGGCCGACGGCGCGGACGGGCCGGTCAGCTACTTCGGCGACCTCGCGGCCGGCGTGCGCTACATCGGCGCCAACGCCCCCGTGAAGTGGCTGGTCGCGCTGTTCGCGCTGGTCATGTTCCTGGTCGGCGCCCCGAGCTACCTCACGCCGCTGATGGTCACCCGCACGTTCGGCGACGAGGTGTGGAAGCTGACCGCCAACGAGCTGTTCTGGGGCGGCGGCATGCTGCTCGGCGGCATCATCATGGCGACGGTCGGGCCCCGGATCAAGCGGCGGGTGCGGCTCATGGTCGGCTCGGTGCTCCTGACCGGCGTGCTGGTCGCCGGGCTGGGCCTGTCCACCAACATGTGGGTGTTCTTCGGGCTCGGCCTGCTGATCGGCATCATGTTCGCCGCCCTGAACACCCCGGCGTTCACGATCATCCAGGAGCGCGTCGAGCCGGAGATGCAGGGCCGGGTGTTCGGCTTCGTCGGCATCGTGATCACGGTCGCCATGCCGCTGTCGATGGTCGTGTTCGGGCCGCTGGCCGACCAGTTCTCCGTGGAGTCGCTGCTCGTCCTGGCCGGGGTGCTGCTCGTCGTGGTGCTGGGCGCGCTCCTCGCCGTCCCGGCGGCGCGGCGGTCGCTCGCGGAGATCGACCGGGCGCCGGAGCCTGCGGCGTCGGAGACTGCGGCGTCGGACGAGGCGACGGGGGCGCCGTCGTCGGAAAACCGGGAGCCGGCTGTGCCGCAGGACACAGCCGACCTGCACTGACGGCGTGAAAGGATCGATGGGTCCCATAGCCGGCAGCCATGTGCGCGGAAGGTTCCTGTGAGCGTCCCGAAGATCTATGCCCTGCACGAGAACCCCGAGTGGTTCCCTCCGTTCGCCGAGGCCTTCGCGGCCGAGGGCGTCGAGTACGTGGAGTGGGTGCTGACCGACGGCGTCCTGGACCTTGACGAGGCGCCGCCGGAGGGCATCTTCTGGTCCCGCATCTCGGCGAGCAGCCACACGCGCGACCACGGCCTGACCAAGGACTACTCGCGCGCGGTGCTGTCCTGGCTGGAGGCGTACGGCCGCCGCACGGTCAACGGCCGCCGCGTGCTGGAGCTCGAGATGAGCAAGGTGGACCAGCTCACCGCGCTCCGCGCCGCGGGCATCGACACCCCGCGCACGATCGCCGCCGTCGGCCGAGACCAGGTGCTGAAGGCCGCGCAGGGCTTCCCGACGCCGTTCGTCACCAAGCACAACCAGGGCGGCAAGGGCCTGGGCGTGCGCAAGTTCGACACGTTCGAGGACCTCGCGCAGTACGTGGCCTCCGACGAGTACGAGGAGCCCGTGGACGGCATCACGCTGGTCCAGGAGTACGTCGTGGCGGCCGACGGCGGCATCACGCGCGTCGAGCTCGTGGGCGGCGAGATGGTCTACGCCGTCCGCGGCGACACGGAGCGCGGCGGGTTCCAGCTCTGCCCCGCCGACGCCTGCGCCGTCGACCCGGTCACCGGCCGGCCGATCATGCCGGTGGGCGCGACCGTCTCGATGGCGCCCGACGAGGAGTGGGGGCTGTTCTCCGAGCGCGAGGGCTACGACGACCCCGTGGTCGGCAAGTACCTGGAGTTCACGCGGCGGCACGGCATCGAGGTCGCGGGCATCGAGAACATCCGGACGGCCGACGGCCGGGTGCTGACGTACGACGTGAACACCAACACGAACTACAACAGCGACGTCGAGCAGGGCACGGCCCGCTCGGGCCCGCGGGAGATCGTCCGCCACCTGGCCCGCGTTCTGAAGGACACCTACCCCGCCTGACGGCGCTCGTTGAGTGCTGGGTATTCGTCCTTCCGGCGCACGGAAAAGGGCGAATACCCAGCACTCAACGAACGGGTTGGGTTGGGTGGGGTGGGGTGGGGCGGGTCAGGCGAAGGCGAAGATCGGGCCGAACGTGATCACCACGATCGACGCCCAGATCGCGTAGACCGGGAGGTACTGCGTCTGCCAGTGCTCGATCGCGCCGAACGAGCGGCGGCCGCGCACGAAGCCCGTGGCGAGCCACGCCGCCCACGCGAGGTGGACCAGCAGCACGAGGTTGAGCCCGAGCGCCGCGACCTTGTTGGCGGTGAAGCCGAACTCGGCGATGCGGGTGAGCATCGCGGTCAGCGCGACGGCGTCCACCGCGAGCGCCGCGCCGACCAGCGCGAGCTGCATCCAGTCGAAGATCCCGGGCGGCGCGAGCGGGTCGCGCGCCGAGATCGAGTACAGCAGCAGGAACAGGACCAGCACGAGGATCGCGTCCATGAGGATGAGCAGGTCGCGGTCGACGTCGGTGAGCGGCCCGTTGACGAGCAGCACCACGAAGATCGCGACCAGCATGACGATGGTCAGCGGCGTGAACACCCGGGTCAGCACCGGGGCGATGTTCTCGACGACGTTCTTCTTGGCCTCCACCAGCCACGCGCCGACCAGGAGCGCGCCGGGCAGGCAGAACGGCAGGAGCCAGTCCGCGAAGACCGGCCCGAAGTCGACGCCGACGAGGCTGAGCGTGCCGAAGGTGAGCCCGATGAGCAGCATGCCGCCGAGCGCGATGAGCGCGAGGTAGATGATCAGCTCGCCGGTGAACCGCACGAAGTCCATGCGGCGCGCGCCCGACCGCCAGGCGCCGCCCGCGTAGACGACGCCGAGGAGCAGCCAGAGCACCACGGGCGTGTGGGTGATCGCGAGGAACTCGGTCATGCCGGCCCCGTCGAACTCGCCGGGCTCGAACGGGTAGAGGTTGACCACGAGCGCGAACGCCGTCGTGATCGCGACCAGCAGGGCGCTCACCCGCCACGGCACGTGCCGCTTCCACACGAAGTAGCCGGCGAGGAACGGCAGGACGGCGAAGACGCCGTTGCGCACGAGCACCAGCTCGTTGCCGACCGTCGCGGCGAGCAGCACCTTGAGCACGATGCCGGCGCCGACCGCGAGCGCCAGGACGACGGCGAGCTCCCGCCAGCGGCCGCCGTCGCCCGGCTCCTCGGGGACCAGCACGAGCTGCTTCCAGAGCCGGTCGGAGTGCTCGCGGGCGAACTCGCGGGAGACCTCGTCGAGGTTGCCCATGCGCTTGACGGCCACGAGGAAGGCTTCCTCGTCCTCCAGCCCGCTCGCGGTCAGGTCGCTGACCTGGCCGCGCAGGTGGTCCTCCATCTCGTCGACGTCGGCGGCGGAGATGGCTCGGCGGCGCTGGACGTAGCCGCGCCACAGGTCGATCTGCTCCTCGAGCACGACGTGCTCGGCCGGCTCGGCCGGCTCGGTCGGTTCGCTCCGGGGCCGGCCGAACCGGGGCTGCCCGCCGTCGTTCGCGTTCTGGTCGCTCATCAGGCCCACCCCTCGGCGACGGCGGGTCCGGGCTGGACGTCCTGCCAGACCTGCTTGAGCGCGTCGGACACGACGGCCCACTGCTGACGCCGTTCGGCGAGCGCCTCCCGGCCCGACGCGGTGATCGCGTAGTGCTTGCGCCGCCGTCCGACGTCGGAGGTGCCCCACGTCGCCTTGACGTACTCCAGGCGTTCGAGCCGGTGGAGCAGGGGGTAGAGCATGCCGTCGGTCCACTCCATGCGGCCGCCGGAGAGCTCGTTGACGCGCTTGAGGATCGCGTAGCCGTACGACTCGCCGTCGGCGAGGATGCCGAGGACGAGCGGCGTGGCGGACGCCGCGACCAGATCCTTGTCGATGTGCACCTGCACTCCTATGCCTAGTGCTGCTAGGGATGCCTACCCTAGCAGCACTAGGCATAGGGGTCCTAGGTTCGCGTGCGACGCGGCGCGGCCGCCCGGTAGACCGAGACGGTCGGCTCGCCGTCGAGCCAGAACCGCCAGGGGTACAGGTCCGCGCGGCCGCCGTCGCCGCTCACGCCCACGCGCGGCCCGGTCAGCACGCTGCCCGACGGCGCCGACGGCACGTCCAGCACCACCGCACCTTCCAGGTCCGTGACGTCGGCGCCGTCGTCGGACAGGTCGAGGCCGAGCGCGACGGTCAGGCGCGCGGGGCCGCGCGCCAGGTCGCGGTCGGTGCGGGCGACGCCGGAGGCGAGCCGCCGACGCCGGGCGAGCGCGACGCCCTCGGGGCCGGGGCCGGTCACCTCGCCGGCCCGCAGCAGCACCGCCGACGCCGCTCCCTCCGGCCCGCAGACCACGTTGGCGCAGTAGTGCAGGCCCAGGTGGCGGTACACGTACAGGTGCCCGGGCTCGCCGAACATCGTCTCGTTGCGCCGGGTCGGACCGCGGAAGGCGTGGGAGCCGGGGTCGTTGGTCCCGTCGTACGCCTCGACCTCGGTGATCCGCAGCGCGACGACGCCGTCGGCGGTGCGGCGGGTGAGCGTGGCGCCCAGCAGGTCGCGCGCGACGTCGACGACGGGCCGGTCGAAGAACTCCCGGGATGTCCGCCCCATCAGATCAGCGTGCCGACGCCGTCCAGGTGCAGGTCGGCGCGTTCCCGGGTGCGCTCGCGGGCGTAGTGCTCCGCCTCGTCGGCCATCCAGCGCAGCCAGTGCTCGCGGGCGTCCTCGCCGTCGCGGGCCAGGCCGCGGCGCAGCCGCTCGGCGTCGTCGGCCTGGACCCAGATGCGGAACGCGCCCAGCGCGTCCACCTGGCGCGCGCCCGCGCCGCAGCCCTCCACCACCACGTGGGCCGACGGCGGCACGTCGTGCCACTCGGCCCAGGCGCCGGCGACCCAGTCGTAGCGCCGGTAGCGGACCCGCTCCCCCGCGGCCAGCGGGTCCAGCACCCAGCGGCGCAGGTTCTCGGCGCCGCCGTCGGGGCCGGCCGCCCAGCCCTCGTAGAGGTCGTCCATGTGGATCACCGGGGCCTCCAGCGCGTCCGCGAGCTGTGCCGCCAGCGTCGTCTTGCCCGAACCAGCCGGCCCGTCGACGCACACCAGTCGCGTGTCGACCACCCTGATCCGGCCCAGCACCTCACCCAGCACCCCTGGCGTGACGGTCATCCCGCTCCCCTCATAGGTCTACCCAGTGATTGTGCCCGGAATCCGCGTGAGATCCGGGCACAATCGCTGGGTAGTGAGACCTAGCTGGGCTGGGCCCAGAAACGGAACTCCGTGGTCCGCTCCTTGGCCGCCTCGATCTGCTCGACGACGCGCGCCGGGGCGGTGCCGCCCACGTTGTCGCGCGAGGCGAGCGAGCCCTCGACGGACAGCACGGAGCGCACCTCGGGGGTGAGGTGCTCGGAGATCTTGGCGAGGTCGTCGTCGGACAGGTCCCACAGCTCGATCCCGCGCACCTCGCACTCCTGCACGCAGGAGCCCGCCACCTCGTGCGCCACCCGGAACGGGACGCCCTGCTTGACGAGCCACTCGGCGATGTCGGTCGCGAGCGAGAAGCCCTGCGGCGCGAGCTCGGCCATGCGGTCGGTGTCGAAGACCATGGTGCGCACCATGCCCGTGAACGCGGGCAGCACGGTGGTCAGGGTCGCCACCTGGTCGAACACCGGCTCCTTGTCCTCCTGCAGGTCGCGGTTGTACGCGAGCGGGAGGCCTTTGAGCGTGGTGAGCAGGCCGGTCAGGTCGCCGATCACGCGCCCGGCCTTGCCGCGCGCGAGCTCGGCGATGTCCGGGTTCTTCTTCTGCGGCATGATCGAGGAGCCCGTGGAGTAGGCGTCGTCGAGGCGGACGAAGCCGAACTCCTTGGTGTTCCAGAGGATGATCTCCTCGGAGATCCGCGACAGGTCGACGCCGATCATCGCCGCGACGAAGGCGAACTCCGCCGTCACGTCGCGCGACGCGGTGCCGTCGATCGAGTTCTCGACCGGCCCGCCCTCGAGGCCCAGGTCGGCGGCCACGGCCGCCGGGTCAAGGCCCAGCGACGAGCCCGCGAGCGCACCGGAGCCGTAGGGCGACTTCGAGGCGCGCACGTCCCAGTCGAGGAAGCGGTCGACGTCGCGCAGCAGCGGCCAGGCGTGCGCCAGCAGGTGGTGCGCCAGCAGCACGGGCTGGGCGTGCTGCAGGTGGGTGCGGCCCGGCATGGGCGCGCTGCCCGCGGCCTCGGCCTGGACGATGAGCTCGTCCACGAGGTCGAGCACCTGGGTGCCGATCGTGCGGGCCTGGTCGCGCAGGTACAGCCGGACCAGCGTGGCGATCTGGTCGTTGCGGGACCGGCCCGCGCGCAGCTTGCCGCCCAGCTCGTCGCCGGCGCGCTCCAGCAGGCCGCGCTCCAGCGCGGTGTGCACGTCCTCGTCGTCCAGCACGGGCAGGAAGGCGCCCGAGACGACGTCCTGCTCCAGCACGTCGAGCGCGTCGATCATCCGCGCGAGCTCCGGCTCGGTGAGCAGGCCGGCGGCCGCCAGGGCGCGGGCGTGCGCCCGCGACCCGGCGATGTCGTACTGCGCGAGCCGCCAGTCGAAGTGCGTCGACTGCGACAGAGCGGACAGCTCCGGCGACGGTCCGCCGGCGAACCGGCCGCCCCACAGGGCGACCTTCGGCCCGGTGTGCTCCCCCACCGTCGCGGACGGCCGGGCGGAGACGTCCTTGCCGTCGTGCTCGCTCACAGCGCGCCGGCCGTCAGGTTCGCCTTGGCGCCGAGGTCCACGCCGTTGCCGAACTTCTCGTCGCGGGCGGCGGCGAGCTTGGCCGTGAGGCCGTAGATCTCGATGAAGCCGCGGGCCTGCGACTGGTCGAACGCGTCGCCCTCGTCGTAGGTGGCGAGGTTGAAGTCGTACAGCGACTGCTCCGAGCGGCGGCCCGTGACCGTGGCCCGGCCGCCGTGCAGCACCATGCGGATCTCGCCGGAGACGTACTTCTGGGTGTCGTCGACGAAGACGTCCAGCGACTTCTTCAGCGGGGAGAACCACATGCCGTCGTAGACGAGCTCGCTCCAGCGCTGCTCGACCTGGCGCTTGAACCGGGCCTGCTCGCGCTCGATGGTCACGTTCTCCAGCTCCTGGTGCGCCGTGATGAGCGCGATCGCACCGGGGGCCTCGTAGATCTCGCGGGACTTGATGCCCACGAGGCGGTCCTCGACGATGTCGATGCGGCCCACGCCCTGCGCGCCGGCGCGGCGGTTCATCTCCTGGATGGCCTGCAGCGGGGTGACGGGCACGCCGTCGATCGCCACCGGGATGCCCTGCTCGAACGTGAGGATGACCTCGTCGGCGACCGGCGGGAACGTGGGGTCGTCGGTGTAGGAGTAGACGTCCTTGGTGGGCTCGTTCCAGATGTCCTCGAGGAAGCCCGTCTCCACGGCGCGGCCCCACACGTTCTGGTCGATCGAGAACGGGTTCTTCTTGGTCGTCGCGATCGGCAGGTCGTGCTTCTCCGCGTAGTCGATGGCCTTCTCGCGGGTCAGCGCGAGGTCGCGCACCGGGGCGATCGACTTCAGGTCGGGCGCGAGCGACGTGGTGGCGACCTCGAACCGCACCTGGTCGTTGCCCTTGCCCGTGCAGCCGTGGGCCACGGTCGAGGCGCCGAACTCACGGGCCGCGCGCACCATGTGCTTGACGATCACGGGGCGCGAGATGGCGGAGACCAGCGGGTAGCGGTCGAGGTACATGCCGTTGGCCCGCAGCGCGGGCATGCAGTACTCCGCGGCGAACTCGTCGCGCGCGTCGGCCACGTAGGCCTCGACGGCGCCGCAGTCCAGCGCGCGCTGGCGGATGACGTTCATGTCCTCGCCGCCCTGGCCGACGTCGACGGCCACGGCGACCACCTCGGCCCCGGTGGCCTCGGCGATCCAGCCGATGGCGACGGAGGTGTCCAGGCCGCCCGAGTAGGCGAGCACGACGCGTTCAGTCATGATTGACGTTCTCTTTCCGGTGGTGGTGTTCAGGTGCAATTCTGGGTGGTTCTCAGGCGCTGAGCGCGAGGAAGCGGCCCGCGAGGGCGGCGCCGTCGGCGTCGCGTGCGATCACGAGGATCGTGTCGTCCCCCGCGATGGTGCCGAGCATCCCGGGGAACACGGAGTGGTCGATCGCCGAGGCCAGCAGGTTGGCCGCCCCCGGCGGGGTGCGGAGCACCACGAGGTTGCCCGACGACTCGGCCGAGACCAGCAGCTCCTTGGCGAGCCGGGCCAGCCGCGCGGACAGGTACTCCTCGCTCGCGTCCGACTGGGCGCTGCGGTCGCCGCCCTCCCCCGGCACGGCGTAGACGAGCGTGCCGTCCGAGCCGCGCACCTTCTCGGCCTGCAGCTCGATCAGGTCCCGCGAGAGCGTGCCCTGCGTGACGCTCACGCCCTCGGCCGCCAGGGCGTCCGCGAGCTCGGCCTGCGAGTGGATCGCGTTGCGCGTCACGATCGCGGTGATCCGGGCGTGCCGGGCCGCCTTCGTGGTCGCGGTGGTCGCGGTGGTCGCCGCCGTCGGCTGCCGGGTGGTGACCATCAGCCCTGCCCCAGCAGCCAGGCCAGCAGCGCCTTCTGCGCGTGCAGACGGTTCTCGGCCTCGTCGAAGACCACGGACTGCGGCCCGTCGATCACCTCGGCGGTGATCTCCTTGCCGCGGTACGCCGGCAGGCAGTGCAGCACCAGCGCGTCCGGGGCGGCGACCGCGAGCAGCTCCGCGTTGACCTGGTAGTCCCAGAACGGCTTGGCCCGCTCCTCGGCCTGCGCCTCGTCGCCCATCGACACCCAGGTGTCGGTGGCCACGACGTCCGCCCCGGCCACGGCCTCCTTGGCCGACGTCGTCACGGTCACCGAGCCGCCCGTCGTCGCGGCGATCTCTCGCGCCCGGGCGACCACGCCGGCGTCGGGCAGGTAGCCCTCCGGGCCGGCGATCCGGACGTGCAGGCCCGCGGTGACGCCGCCCAGCAGGTAGGAGCTGCCCATGTTGTTCGCGGCGTCGCCCACGTAGGCGAACGTCGTGCCGGGCAGGCTCTCCAGCCCGCGGTGCTGCGCCACCGTGAGCAGGTCCGCGAGGATCTGGCACGGGTGGAACTGGTCGGTGAGCGCGTTGACCACCGGCACGCGCGAGGCGGCGGCCATCTCCTCGATGCGCTCCTGGCCGAAGGTGCGCCACACGATGGCGGCCACCTGCCGGTCGAGCACGCGCGTGGTGTCGGCGATCGACTCCCGCACGCCGATCTGCGCGAGGTTGCCGTCCACGATCAGCGGGAACCCGCCGAGCTCGGCGATCCCGGCCGCGAACGACACCTGGGTGCGCAGCGTCGGCTTGTCGGTGATGAACGCGACGGCGCGCGGGCCCTCCAGCGGGCGCTCGGCGTACCGGTCGGCGCGCAGGGCCAGCCCGAGCTCCAGGACCGTCTTCTGCTCGGCCGGCGTCAGGTCGTCGTCGCGCAGGAAGTGGCGGGTCATGCGAAGTCCTCCGGAAGGGAAGCGAAGAAGCGGGCGGCGTCGGTGGCCTGCTCCGCCGTCAGGATCAGGGGCGGGGCGAGCCGGATCGCGTCGGGCGCCACGGCGTTGACGATGAGTCCCGCCTCCAGCGCGGCCGCGGCGACCTGCGGCGCCACCGGCTCGTTCAGTACGACGGCGAGCAGCAGCCCGCGCCCGCGGACCTCCTTGACGAGCGGGCCGCCGCTCATCTCGATCTCCTGGCGCAGCAGCGCCCCGACCTCGCGCACGTTCGACAGCAGACCGTCGCGCTCGATGACGCCGAGCGTCGCGAGCGCCGCCGCCGAGGCCACGGGGTTGCCGCCGAACGTGCTGCCGTGCTGGCCGCGGCCGAGCAGGCGCGCGGCGTCGCCGTACGCGATGACGGCGCCGACGGGGAAGCCGCCGCCGAGGCCCTTGGCGACCGTGACGACGTCGGGCACGATGCCGCCGCCGATCTCCGGCTGCTGGTACGCGAACCACGTGCCGCACCGGCCGACGCCCGTCTGGACCTCGTCCAGGACGAGCAGCGCGCCGTGCGCCGTCGTGAGGCGGCGGGCGGCCGCGATGTAGCCGGGCGGCAGGGGCCGCACGCCGGCCTCACCCTGCACGGGCTCGACCACCAGGGCGGCGATCTCGCCGTGCTCGGCGACCGACCGCGGCGAGAACGCGGCCTCCAGGGCGGCGAGGTCGCCGAACGGCAGGTGCTCGACGCCGCCCGGGAGCGGCTCGAACGGCTCGCGGTACGCGGCCTTGGCCGTCAGCGCGAGCGCGCCCATCGACCGGCCGTGGAACGCGCCCTCCAGCGCGAGCACGCGCGTCCGGGTACCCACGCCCGACGACGTCGCGACGCGGCGCGTCATCTTGAACGCCGCCTCGACCGCCTCCGTGCCGGAGTTGGTGAGGAACACGCGCGACCCGTCGGGCGCCTCGGCGACGCGCAGCAGCGTCTCGGCGAGCGCGATCTGGGCGGGCGTGCCGAAGAAGTTGGAGACGTGGCCGAGCGTGCCGAGCTGGGCGCTGATCGCCGCCGTCAGCGTCGGGTGCGCGTGGCCCAGCGCGTTGACGGCAATGCCCGCGAGCAGGTCGAGGTAGCGCTTGCCGTCGGCGTCCCACACGTAGGAGCCCTCGCCGCGCACCAGCACGCGCTGCGGCGGGCCGAACGTGTCCATCACCGCGCCCGAGTACCGCTGGGTCCACGCGGCGACGGAGCCGTCGGCCGCCAGGGCCGCGCTCTCGTCGGCCGGGATCACCGTGCTCATGGGTTCGTTCCTTCCTGGGTCTCGACAGGCTCGACCAGCGGGCCCGGCACGACCATCGTGCCGTTGCCCCGCGTGGTGAAGACCTCCAGCAGCGCGCTGTGCGGCTGCCGCCCGTCGATGACGGTGGCGGCGCCGACGCCGCCCTCGACGGCGCGCAGGCACGCCTCCATCTTGGGCACCATCCCGGCCTGGAGGCTGGGCAGCAGCTCGGCCAGCTCGGGCGCCGTGATCCGCTCGACGAGCGAACCCTTGTCGGGCCAGTTCGTGTAGAGGCCCTCGACGTCGGTCAGGACGATGAGCTTCTTCGCGCCCAGCGCCACCGCGAGCGCCGACGCGGCGGTGTCCGCGTTGACGTTGAGCACCTGGGTGGGATCGTCCTTGTCGGGCGCGATGGTGGAGACGACGGGGATGCGCCCGGCCTCCAGCAGGTCCTCGACGGCGCGCGGGTCCACCTGGACGACGTCGCCCACGAGGCCGACGTCGACGGGCACGCCGTCGACGATCGCGTGGCGGCGCTGGGCGCCCAGGAGGCCGCCGTCCTCCCCGGACAGGCCGACGGCGACGGGGCCGTGGGCGTTGATCAGGCCGACGAGCTCCCGGCTGACCTGGCCGGTCAGCACCATGCGGACGATCTCCATGGCCTCCGGCGTGGTGACGCGCAGGCCGCCCTTGAACTCGGACTCGATGCCGAGGCGGTCGAGCATGGCGTTGATCTGCGGTCCCCCGCCGTGCACGACGACGGGCCGCAGCCCGACCTGGCGCAGGAACACCATGTCCTGCGCGAAGGCGGCCTTGAGCTCGGCGTCGATCATGGCGTTGCCGCCGTACTTGACCACGACGAGCGCGCCGGAGAACTCCTGCAGCCAGGGCAGGGCCTCGACGAGCACCTCGGCCTTCTGGTCGGGCCGCAGCCCGTTCACGATGTCGCTGCTCACGAGCTGTACGCGCTGTTCTCGTGCACGTAGTCGTGCGTGAGGTCGTTGGTCCACAGCGTGATCTCGGCGTCGCCGGCGTGCAGGTCGATCGTGAACGTCACGTCGCGCGACGCGGCCATGTCCACCTTCTCCGGGTCCTCGTGGGCGCCGCCGGCCTGGCAGACCATGACGCCGTTGACGCTGACGTCGAGCTCGGCGGGGTCGAACGGGGCGACGTCCTCGGGCACGGTGCCGACCTGGGACAGGATGCGGCCCCAGTTGGGGTCGTTGCCGAACACGGCGGCCTTGACCAGGTTGGACCGGCTGACCGCCCGGGCGACGGCGAGCGCGGCGTCCTCGGTGGTCGCGTTCGTGACGGTGATGGCGATGTCGTGGGACGCGCCCTCGGCGTCGGCGATGAGCTGGCGCGCGAGGTCGGCGCAGATCTCGGTGACAGCCTCGGTGAGTGCTGCCAGGTCGGGCGTGACGCCGGAGGCGCCCGAGGCCATGAGCACCACGGTGTCCGAGGTAGACATGGCGCCGTCGGAGTCGACGCGGTCGAAGGTGACGCGCGTGGCGGCGCGCAGGGCGGCGTCGGCGTCGGCGGCCGGGACGACGGCGTCCGTGGTCACCACGCACAGCATCGTCGCCAGGGCGGGCGCGAGCATGCCCGCGCCCTTGGCCATGCCGCCCACGGTGAAGGTGCCCGACGGCGTCTCGACGGTGCGGACCGCCGTCTTGGCGACGGTGTCGGTGGTCATGATGGCGGTGGCGGCGGCCGTCCCGGCCGCGTCGTCGGCGGCGAGCGCGCCGACGGCGACGGGCACGCCCGCGAGCAGCTTGTCCGCGGCCAGGCGGACGCCGATCAGACCGGTGGAGGCGACCAGCACGTCGATGGCGCCGATGCCGAGCTCGTCGGCGACCTTCTCCGCGGTGGCGTGCGCGTCCTGGAACCCGCCCGGCCCGGTGCACACGTTGGCGCCGCCGGAGTTGAGCACGACGGCGCGCGCGGCGCCGTCCTTCACGGCCTGGCGCGACCACATGACCGGCGCGCCGACCACGCGGTTGCTCGTGAACACCGCGGCGGCGGAGAACTCGGGGCCGTCGTTGACGACGAGGGCCAGGTCCGGGTTGCCGGAGGCCTTGAGGCCGGCCGTGATCCCGGCGGCGCGGAAGCCCTGGGGGGCGGTCACCGTCACGGTGCGACTCCTTCGGTGATGAGGCCGGCGGTCTCCCGCAGGCCGAGGGCGAGGTTCATGGACTGGACGGCGGCACCCGCGGTGCCCTTGACCAGGTTGTCGATGGCCGTGACCGTGACGACGCGGCGGGCGGCGGCGTCGACGGCCACCTGCACGAGGGCCGTGTTGGCGCCGAGCGTCATCGCCGTGCTGGGCCACTGGCCCTCGGGCAGCAGGTGCACGAACGGCTCGTCGGCGTACGCGGCCTCCCACGCGGCACGGACCTGCTCCGGGTCGGCGCCCTTCGCGAGCGGCGCGGTGGCCGTGGCGAGGATGCCGCGCGCCATCGGCACCAGGGTGGGCGTGAAGCTGATGGTCACCTCCGGCGCACCGGCGGCCCGCAGGTTCTGCTGGATCTCCGGGATGTGCCGGTGCGTGCCGCCCACGCCGTACGGCTGCGCCGAGCCGAGCGCCTCGCTCGCCAGCAGGTGCGGCTTGAGCGCCTTGCCCGCGCCCGAGTAGCCGTTGGCCAGCACCGCGACGATGTCGGTCGCCTCGACGACGCCCGCCGCGACGCCGGGCTGCAGGCCCAGGGTCACCGCGGTGACGTTGCAGCCGGGCACCGCGATGCGGCGCGCGCCGGGCAGCTTGTCGCGCTGGCGGGCGGCGGTCGCGAGGTCGGTCGCGGCCTCGCCGGGCGTGGGCGCGTGGATCAGCTCGGGCATGCCGTACGGCCAGGTCCCCGCGTGGGTCGAGCCGTAGAACTGCTCCCAGTCGCTCGCCGACTCCAGCCGGTGGTCGGCGCCCAGGTCGATGACCAGCACGTCGTCGGGGAGCTGCGCCGCGACCTGGCCGGACGCGCCGTGCGGCAGGCCGAGCAGCACGACGTCGTGCCCGCCCAGCGTGTCGGGCGTGGTGGGCTCCAGGATGCGGTGCGCGAGGCCGCGCAGGTGCGGCTGGACCTCGCCGAGGCTGGACCCGGCGCTGGAGTGCGCGGTCAGGGTGCCGATCTCGACGAAGGGGTGGGCCGCCAGGAGGCGCAGGGCCTCCCCGCCCGCGTAGCCGGAAGCGCCCGCGACGGCGACTCGGATGAGCTGGCTGCTGGACATATTCGGTACTATACATAGTTATGCAGCCGGGGCGAAACCTGTCTCGCGGGTGCGACGTAGGCTCGGGCTCATGCACGCAGTCGTAGCCCGTGAGGCGGGCGGCCCCGAGGTCCTGCAGTACACCGAGCTCCCCGACCCGACGCCCGGACCGGGGCAGCTCCTGGTCCGCGTCGCCGCGGCGGGCGTGAACTTCATCGACACCTACAAGCGCGCCGGCGTGTACCCGATGCAGTACCCGCACGTCGTCGGCGCCGAGGGCGCGGGCACCGTCGAGGCGCTGGGCGACGGCGTCACCGGCTTCGCCGTCGGCGACCGCGTGGCCTGGCACGACGGGCCCGGCTCGTACGCGGAGCTCGTCGCGGTGAACGCGGCCGGCGTCGTGCACGTGCCCGCGGACCTGGACCTGACCACGGCCGCCGCGCTGCCGCTGCAGGGCATCACGGCGCACTACCTGGTGCGGTCCACGTTCGAGGTGCAGCCCGGGCACGACGTGCTGCTGCACGCGGGCGCGGGCGGCGTCGGCCTGCTGGCCACGCAGCTCGCCGTGGCGCGCGGCGGCCGGGTGATCACCACGGTCTCGACTCCGGAGAAGGCGGCGCTCTCGTCCGCCGCCGGCGCGGCGCACACCATCGACTACGCCAGGATGTCCGACATCACCGCCGAGCTACCCGCGCTGGTGCGCGAGCTCACCGACGGCCAGGGCGTGCACGTCGTGTACGACGGCGTGGGCCGCAGCACCTTCGAGGCCTCGCTGGCGTCGCTGCGCCCGCGCGGCATGCTCGTGCTGTTCGGCGGCGCGTCGGGCCAGGTGCCGCCGTTCGACCCGCAGCGGCTCAACAGGGCCGGCTCCTTGTTCCTGACCCGGCCGACCATCGCGCACTACACGCTCACGCGCGGCGAGATCGAGTGGCGTACGTCGGAGGTGCTCTCGTCGGCGGCGTCGGGCGACCTGGACGTGCGCATCGGGGCGACGTACCCGCTGGCCGACGCCGGCGAGGCGCACCAGGCCCTGGAGGGCCGGGCGACTACTGGCAAGGTGCTGCTGGTGCCGTGAGGTGGTGGCTGTCGGGGCTTGGGCTTGGGTGAGATCGGTCGGTTGCGCTGAGATCGGTCGGTTGCGGGAACCCTTGCTGACTCTGAGATCGGTCACCTGCATGAGATCGGTCGGTTGCCTTGAGATCGGTCCACCGATGGACCGGTCTCGATGCAGCCGACCGATCTCATGTGCGGACCGCGATCAGGTAGGCATCCTGGCACTGTCGGCGGGTGCGGTCGGCGGCGCGGTGCTGCCCGGCGGTGCACGGTGAGGCCGGCAGTGGGCGGTGCGGCCGACTGCACCGAGATCGGTCAGTTGAGCTGAGGCTTGCTGGCCCTGAGATCGGTCACCTGCATTGACATCGGTCGGTTGCCTTGAGATCGGTCCGTCGTCGGACCGGTCTCGATGCAGCCGACCGATCTCATGTGCGGACCGCGATCGGGCAGGCCGCCGGGTGCGGTCGGCGGGTGCTGTCCGCAGGCGCGGTGCTGCCCGGCGGTGCACGGTGAGGCTGACCGTGCAGAGCGCGATCGACGGTGCACGGTACGGCCGACTGCACCGAGATCGGCCGGTTGCGCTGAGCCATGCCGACCCTGAGATCGGTCACCTGCATGAGATCGGTCGGCTGCCTTGAGACCGGTCCGACGATGGACCGATCTCAAGACACCCGACCGATCTCACCTGCGGACCACAATCAGGAAGGCAGCCGGGCGCGGTCAGCAGCGCGCGGCGCAGCCCGGCAGCGCCCGCTGCGGTCGACTGCACCGAGATCGGTCGGCTGCGCTGAGCCATGCCGACCCTGAGTTCGGTCACCTGCATGAGATCGGTCGGCTGCGTTGAGATCGGTCGGCTGCGTTGAGATCGGTCCATCGATTGACCGGTCTCGATGCAGCCGACCGATCTCACGGGGCGATCGCGGTCGGCAGTGCGCGGGGCGGACATCGGCGGCCGGGCGGCGTCCGCGGTCGACCTTCGGACGACGCCCGCTCCCCCACTGGTCGGGCGGTCCGGGCAGCGGCGTCGAACCGATCTAACGTTGAACCGGAATCAGCCGCGAGCAGCCCCGCGAGGGCCCAGGTCTTTACACAGAGCCCCGAGATAGCGACAATTCACCCGTCGAGTTTCGATCGCCCGGAGGTTCAACGTGGTACTTCCTCGCTTCAGCCCGCTCAAGCTTGTCGCCGGCGCGGCGGCCGCCGCACTTGCCGCAGGTGTCCTTGCCGTCGCCCCTGCTGTCGCGGCACCGGCCGACGTCGGCAGCCCCGCCGTCGGCGCCCTCGCCAACGCCGCACCCGGCACCCTCGGCGCCAGCGCCGACGCCGCGCCCAGCGCCCTCGCCGCCAGCGCACCCGCGGACGACGTCGCCGCCCAGACCACAGTGCGCCCGAGCCTCGTGCTCGACCGGGACTTCCCCGACCCTGACGTGTCCAAGTTCGGGAACACCTACTACGCCTACGCCACCAACCAGGGCAAGAACCTGCCCTGGGCCAGCGCGCCCGACCCGGACGGCCCCTGGACCTTCCAGTCGTCGGACGCCCTGCCGACCCTCGGCGCGTGGGCCAAGACGGGACGCACCTGGGCGCCCGACGTCTCCCAGCGCGCCGACGGCAAGTACCTGCTCTACTACACGGCCTGGCACAACTCCTCGGGCCGGCAGTGCATCGGCGCGGCGCTGGCCGACTCCCCCGGCGGCCCGTTCGTCCCCGTCGGCAGCGATCCGCTGATCTGCCCGCTGGAGGCGGGCGGCGCGATCGACGCGTCGAGCTTCGTCGACAGCGACGGCACCCGGTACCTGCTCTGGAAGAACGACGGCAACGCCATCGGCGCCACCACCTGGATCCACGTGCAGCGCGTCGCCGCGGACGGCCTCACCTTCCAGGGCGGCGCCACCCAGGTGCTGCGCAACGACCGGGCCGACGAGGCCGGCATCATCGAGGCGCCCGTCGTGACCAAGGTGGGCAGCAAGTACGTGCTGTTCTACTCGGCCGGCCCGTACAGCACCAACCAGTACGGCACCAACTACGCCGTCGCCGACTCGATCACCGGGCCGTACACCAAGGCGTTCCGGTTCCTCATGACCACCGACTCGCTCGACGGCGCCGTCGGCGGCCCCGGCGGTGCCGACGTATTGCGCGACGCCGGGGGCGACAAGCTGATCTTCCACGGGCACCGGGACGCGGGCGGCCGTGGCATGTACGTCGCCGACCTCGGCTGGGCGAACGGCAACCCCGTGGTGCGCGGCAGCCGGGTGCGCTACGAGGCCGAGCGCGGCACGCTGACCAGCTGCTCGGTCCGGGAGAACGCGGCCGGGGCGTCGGACGGCAAGGTCGCCGCGTACATCGACCACGCCGACAGCTCGGTCAGCATCGGGTCGATCTACGTGCCGACGTCGGGCAGCTACACGCTCCACGTGGGCTACGCCAACGGTTCGGTGGAGACGGCGTCGCACACGGTGACCGTCAACGGGACGTCCGCCGGGTCGGTCAGCTACCCGATCACCGGCTGGGACACCTGGCGGCAGGCGAGCAAGGACATCACCCTGCAGGCCGGCTGGAACACGATCCGGCTGGGCAAGGGGACGGCGTTCGCGGAGCTGGACTACATCGAGGTCGCGTAGGCCGAGAGATCGCGGATGCCGCCGACCCGGTGACCGCGCAGCCGAAGTGCGCGACAGCCCAGCGATCGGGCCCGGAACAGCCCTTGTTCCGGGCCCAATCGCTGGGCTGTGGCGCACATCGGGACCGGCGCCGCTACATACCTCCACGCACCGCCCGGCCCGCCGTGATGTATCTTGACGTCGAGATACTCGACGACGAGGAGTTGCCATGGCCGACTGGAACCCCGGCGCCTACCTGCAGTACACGGACGAGCGGTCCCGCCCGTTCACGGAGCTGGTCGCCCGCGTGCCCGGGTCGCCGGCCACGATCGTCGACCTGGGCTGCGGCCCGGGCCACCTCACCGCCGTGCTCCGCGCCCGCTGGCCGCAGGCGCAGGTCACCGGCGTGGACGCCTCCCCCGCGATGATCGCGCAGGCCCGCGCCGCCGACCCCGCCACGGAGTACGTGCTGGCCGACCTCGCCACCGACACGCACACCGCCGACCTCGTGATCAGCAACGCAGCGCTCCAGTGGGTCCCCGGGCACCGCGACCTGCTCACGACGCTCGCGGACCGCGCCGCGCAGACCTTCGCCTTCCAGGTGCCGGGCAACCACGACGCGCCCAGCCACCGGCTCCTGCGGGAGGTCGCCGCCCGTGCGCCGTACGCCGACGCCGTCGGGCCGGTGGAGCGGCGGGCCACCGCCGACCCCGCCGAGTACCCGGAGCTCCTGGCCCGGCCGGGCTGGGCCGTCGACGCCTGGGAGACCACGTACACGCACGTGCTGCACGGGCCGGACCCGGTGCTGCGCTGGATCTCCGCGACCGGCGCCCAGCCCACGCTCCAGGCGCTGGAGGCGAAGGACCCGGCCCTGCGCGCCCAGTTCGAGGAGGAGTTCGGGGCGGCGCTGCGCGAGGCGTACCCCGAGCACGCCCACGGCACGCCGCTGGCGTTCCGCCGGGTGTTCGCGGTCGCGACGCGCGCCTGAGACCCGCGTCTGAGACCCGGGCCGACGGCGGCCGCGCGCCCAAGCCCGGCCAGGCCCCAGGCCTCAGCCCTTCTGCGTCACCCGGGCCTCCAGCCCGGCCAGCTCCGCGTCGACGTACTCCCGGGTCCGCTTCCCCACCAGGCCGCCGACCAGCCACGCCAGCGAGCCGGTCTGGGTGATCGCGAGCGTCACCTTGGACCGGCCGTCCGGCAGCGGCTCGACCAGGTGCTCCGCCTGCGTGGTCACACCGGGCGCCTCGGTGATCCACGCGAAGTGCCGCGGCGGGTCCCACTCGTCCATCAGCCAGACCGCGAGCGGCAGCTCCGGCTGCTCGATCCGCACCTGGGTGCCGACGTCGGGCGGGTTGGGCCCGTCGATGATCTCGACCGACCGCATGGACGGCGTCCAGTCGGGCATGTGCTCGACGTCGGACAGGACCGCCCAGACCTCCTCGGGGGTCGCGTCGATCTCGGCGGAGGTGCTGTAGTTCGGCATCGGTGCTCCTGTCCTCGGGTCGGCGCCGTCGGCGGCGTCACCCCCTAGTCTCGGCCCGAACGGGCGGCGTCGGCCAGGTGGGGCAGGTGCTGCCCTGCTCGAAGAAGAGGTACTCGTGCACGGAGGAGACCTCGAACGCCCGCAGCATGCGGGCCCGTTCCTCCGGGGAGACCCAGCGTGCGGCGTCGTCGGCCAGGCGGCGGGCCTGGCGGGTGGACTCCTGGAAGCCCTCGTCGCCGTAGGTGCCGATCCAGGCCGCGTACGGGTGGCCGGCCAGGCCGCCGGGGCGGTGGCGGGCCTGGTCCACGAGCACGCTCCCGACGTGCGCGTACAGCCAGTAGCAGGGCAGCAGCGCGGCGACCGTCTCCGCGTAGCTGCCCGACGCCGCGGCGTGCAGGTGGCCGGTGTAGGCCGCGGTCACGGGCGAGGGCTCGACGGCCGCGATCTCGCCCGCGGCCAGCCCTGCGTGCGTGCCCAGCCAGTCCCGGTGGAGCGCTGTCTCGACCTCCAGCGCCGAGACGGACGACCGGGCGAGGAAGCCCTGCGCGGCCGGGTCGGGTGCGAGCTGGGCGGCGCGCGCCAGGACACGCGAGTACTCGCGCAGGTACGCGGCGTCCTGGGCGAGGTAGAACGCGAAGGACTCGGCGGGCAGCGAGCCGTCCGCGAGCGCCCGGACGAACGGCATGTGGTCGACGGCGTCGCGCCAGCCTGCGATGCGGTCCCAGGCCTCCTCGGTGAAGGTGCGGACGGCGGCCGGGCCGGCCGGTGGAGCGGCGTCGGCCAAAGCCTCGACGGAAGTCGAGGCGGAGACGGGGACAACAGAAGAAGTCACGATGGACATCCCTTCGCCAGCATGATCTGGATCAGGTTCGACGGGTGTGGTCTCAGCCCCGGTCGGGGCACCCCGTGTCACGTGCGGCAGAGGCTACCGGAACGGGCCGGTCGTAGGCTGCGGCCATGACAGACCGTCCGATCCGCATCGGTGTCCAGCTCCAGCCCCAGCACGCCGAGTACTCCCAGCTCCGCGACGCGGTGCTCCGCGCCGAGGACGCCGGCGTCGATGTTCTCTTTAATTGGGACCATTTCTTCCCGCTGCGGGGCAACCCCGACGGCAAGCACTTCGAGTGCTGGACCATGCTCGGCGCGTGGGCCGAGCAGACCGAGCGTGTGGAGATCGGCGCGCTCGTGAGCGGCATCGGCTACCGCAACCCGGACCTGCTCGCGGACATGGCCCGCACGGTCGACCACATCTCGGGCGGGCGGCTGATCCTGGGCCTGGGGGCGGGCTGGTTCGAGAAGGACTACGACCAGTTCGGCTACGAGTTCGGAACGCCGGGCTCCCGCATCGCGAGCCTGGCCGACGCCCTGCCGCGTATCAAGTCCCGGCTCGCGGCCGGCAATCCCGCGCCCACGCGGGAGATCCCGATCCTGATCGGGGGCGGCGGCGTGCGCAAGACGCTGCGGATCGTGGCCGAGCACGCCGACATCTGGCACGCGTTCGGCGACGCGCAGACCCTGACGAGCAAGTCGGCGATCCTCGACGAGCACGGCGCCGCCGTCGGGCGGGACACCGCCACGCTGGTCGAGCGGTCGGCCGAGGCCAAGGGCACGCCCGCCGAGACCGGCGAGGCGCTCGTCGAGGCCGGGGCGACCCTGTTCACCGTCGGGGTCACCGGGCCGGACTACGACCTGTCGACCGCCGAGGAGTGGATCGCCTGGCGCGACACGCGCGGCTGAGGCTCGGGCTCCGGTTCCTCGGAGCCGACGACGGCGGCCTGGCCCAGCCGCAGCGCGCTGTTCACCAGCCCGAGGTGGCTGAACGCCTGCGGCGTGTTGCCGAGGTGCTGTCCGGTGCGCACGTCGTACTCCTCGCTGAGCAGTCCGACGTCGTTGCACAGCGTGAGCAGCCGTTCGAACAGGGCGACGGCCTCCTGCACGCGGCCGGTGCCGTGCAGCGCGTCGACCAGCCAGAAGTTGCACACCAGGAAGGTCGCCTCGGCCCCGGGCAGGCCGTCCACCTTGTCGTCGGCGTCGTTGTGGTACCGCCGCACGAGCCCCTCCTGGCCGAGCTCCCGCTGCACGGCCTCGACGGTGCCGACGACGCGGGGGTCGTCCCACGGCAGGAAACCCACCTGCCCGATGAGCAGCAGCGCCGCGTCCAGGCCCTGGGACCCGTAGAACTGCGTGAACGTGTTGCGCACCGGGTCGAACCCGTTGGCGCACACGTCGGCGTGGATCCGGTCGCGCACCTCGCGCCAGTGCTCGACGGGCTCGTCCACCAGGCCGTACTTCTCGACCGCCCGCACGACCCGGTCGAAGCCCGCCCACGCCATGACGCGCGAGTGCACGAACGCGCGGCGCGGGCCGCGCACCTCCCAGAGCCCGTTGTCGAGGTCGTCCCAGTGCTCCTCGAGGTGCTCCAGCAGGGCGCGCTGCAGCCGCCAGACGTCGTCGTCCTGCTCCAGCCCCGCCTCGCGCGCCTGGTGCAGGACGTCCAGCGTCTCGCCCCACACGTCGATCTGGAGCTGGCTCGCGGCGTCGTTCCCGATCCGCACGGGTGCGGAGCCCTCGAAGCCGGGCAGCCAGTCGAGCGTGTACTCCGGCAGACGACGACGCCCGTCGAGCCCGTACATGATCTGCAGGTCCGCGGGGTCGCCGGCCACGGCCCGCAGCAGCCACGCCCGCCACTGCCGGGCCTCGTCGATGAACCCCGTGCCGATCAGGGCCTGCAGCGTGAGCCCGGCGTCGCGCAGCCAGCAGTACCGGTAGTCCCAGTTGCGGCTGCCGCCGAGCTGCTCGGGCAGCGACGTCGTCGCCGCCACGATGGCGCCCGTCGGGGCGTAGGTCAGCGCCTTCAGGGTGATCAGGGACCGGTGCACGGCGTCGGACCACGGACCCGAGTAGCTGCACCCCTCGAGCCAGGTGTGCCAGAAGTCCTCGGTGTCGCGCAGCGCCGCGTACGGCTCGACCGGCTCCTGGGTCTCCAGGTGGGACGCGTGGTAGTTCAGGACGAACGGCACCCGGTCGCCGGGCCCCACCGTGAACTCGGCGCGCAGCAGCGACCCGTCGCTGACCCCCTCGTGCGACATCGGGACCACCGAGTCGATGCGCACGGAGTCCGGGCCCGCCACGGCGCGCAGCGCGCCGCCGTCCTGCGTGATCCAGGGGACGATGTTCCCGTAGTCGAACCGCAGCCGCAGCTCCGTGGTCATCCGCACGCTGCCGCTGATGCCCTCGACGATCCGGACCAGGTCGGCCTCGTCGCCGCGCGGCGGCATCAGGTCGATCAGCCGCACCCGCCCCTCGGGCAGGTCCCACTCCGTCTCCAGGATCAGCGTGCCGTCCCGGTAGCGCCGGCTGGTGCACTCGCCGCCCGCCGTCGGGCCCAGCCGCCACGACCCGTGGCGCTCGTCCCCGAGCAGCGCGGCGAAGCACGCCGGCGAGTCGAACCGCGGCAGGCACATCCAGTCGATCGATCCGTCGCGGCCGACCAGGGCCGCCGTCTGCAGATCCCCGACCAACCCGTAGTCCTCGATGCGGCGCGTCACGGGACCACCCTAGGTTCGGCGCGACCGGGTGACCACCACCCCGGCCGCACCGCCCCCTCCGACGTGTCAGACGTACAGGTCACCCGGGGGACCTGTACGTCTGACACGAAGCGGGGCGCCCGGCTCGCTAGAACGACGACGCGTCCGCCGCGTACACCCACCGGTAGCCCGGGTACTCGCCGAGCGTCCACAGGTAGTCCCGCGTCGGGTCGTAGGACAGGTCCTCCGCACCCACCGTCAGCGCGTTGCCGTGCCGCACGATCGAGCCCGACGGCGCGACGAACGTGTGCAGGTCACCGTCCGAGTTCGGGTCCGCGAAGTTGTCGCCGTCGCTCTGCGAGAAGAAGAACTCCCCGTCGATCGCCGTCGAGCCCTGCACGCTCTCCAGGTCCGTCCGGTACGCCTCGGTCGCCTTGATGATCCCGTCCGACGCCGGCTTGAGGAACCGGTTCGTGTAGTCGATCGGCACCCGGATGGTCCTGACCTGCGCTCCCTTCTCGATGTCGTCGGAGCTGCGGTACTCGCTGACGACCACCGAGTCGGGCGAGCTGCTGCGGTCCAGCGACACCGACGAGTGCTGCAGCTGCGCGTAGCCGCCCGCCGTCGAGTCCGTGAACATGGCCGTCTGCGGCAGCACGTACTTGTAGTCGAACGCCTGGTACGAGCCGTCCGCCTGCCGCCCGATCTTCGAGGCCTCACCCGTCGAGACCTGCCACAGGTGGTCCAGGTCGAACACCCGGAACCCGCCCGTCGTGTCCGCCACGTACAGCAGGTTGCCGTACCACATGATGCCGCCCGCATGGATCTTCACCGGCTCGAACGACGGCGCGCTCGTGGTGCCGCTCGGCTCGACCAGCAGGATGTGCCGGTACGGCGGGGCGGAGGCGCTCGCCGACAGGTCCGACACGCTGATGCGCACACCCTTGTCGATGCCGTCCTTGGCGGAGTCGTACCAGCTCACCAGGTTGATGCGCCTGCCGTCGTAGGTGCCCGCGGCGAGGGCGTC
Organism: Promicromonospora sukumoe; assembly: GCF_014137995.1. Lineage (NCBI taxonomy): Bacteria > Bacillati > Actinomycetota > Actinomycetes > Micrococcales > Promicromonosporaceae > Promicromonospora > Promicromonospora sukumoe. Next base: position 1,198,882 of record NZ_JACGWV010000001.1, on the reverse strand, counting down.
CGAGCTGGTCGTGATGCCCTGCGGGTACCAGGCGTCCGTGTCCTGGTCGCCGTCGTTCCAGCAGTAGTACGCGGTGCGGTGCGTGACCGACGGCGCGCTGTCGCAGCTCGGCGTGCGGTTCGCGTCGTCGGCCACGGCGCCCATGGTCACGTTGGGCAGCGCGGAGTCGAGCGCGCCCACCAGGGCCGACGACGTCTGGGACAGCGTGTAGCGGAAGTTGCTCGCGGTGAGCGGGGTGGCGGCGGCCGCGAGGGAGCGGTCTGCTGTGTCGCTCGTGTCTGGGGCTGCTGGGGCCTGGGCTGCGGCGTGCTCAGCTGGGGCGTGGTCGGCTGCTGGGATCTGGGTGGCGGTGGCCTGGCTCGCCGTGGCGAGCAGGGCGACCAGCCCGAGGCTCGCTGCGGCAACTGCGGCGACTGTGGAGCGGCGACGACGGCGCACGGTGGTCTCCTTGCACGAAGGGACGTTGCCCGGCTCACCGTACGGAGCGTGGGTGTGTCCCGCCACGAAAGTTCACCCCGAACAGCGCTGACAGCGTTGACAGTCGGGTGCCCGGGTCATACGTTCCCTGGGGCGTGACGCACGGGGCGTCGCGGCACGTACTCGATCAGCGACGACTCGAGCAGCGAAACGGGTGGACCGATGGTGTTCCGAGACCTGGCACTGGCCTTGACCTCGCTCGTCACGGCGGTGGGGGTGGCTGTGGGCGGCAGCATCACCGCGGGTGCGGCGACGTCGGAGGGGATCGCGCCCGCCGCGACCAGGCCCGCCGCCGTCGGGCCCGCCGCCGTCGGGCCCGCCGCCGACACCTGGTCGACGTCGTGGACGCAGTCGCAGCAACGCAGCTCAGGGCTGAGCCCGGAGACGTTCCAGAACCGCTCGGTCCGGGTCGTGACGCGGCTGACGCAGGGCGGATCGGCGCTGCGCGTCCGGCTGCAGAACCAGTTCGGCACGACGCCACTGGTGGTGAACGCGACGACCGCGGGGCTGAGCGCCGGCGGCGCCGCGATCCGCCCGGAGAGCCTGCGTACCGTCACGTTCGGTGGGTCGGCCACGGTGTCGGTGCCCGCGGGCGGCGAGGTCTGGAGCGACCCGGTGGGCCTGGCGACGTCCGCCCTGGACGACCTGGCCGTCAGCTTCTACCTGGCGAACCCGACCCGGATGATGCTCCACGACCTGGCCGGCCGCACCAACTACTTCTCGGCGCCCGACGGCGGCAACACGACCGGCGACACCTCGGGCGGCGGGTTCCCCGACACGCACGGCTGGACGTACCTGGTCAGCGCGGTAGACGTCCTGGGGCCCGAGACCACGGGCACGGTGGTCGCGTACGGCAGCTCCGTGGTCGACGGCGTCGGCGCCGACAACTGCGGCGCCGGCTGCCCGCCGCCCGCCGTCTTCCAACGATGGACTGACACGCTCGCACAGCGGGTCGTCGACGAGCTGCCCGCGGACCGTCAGATCGCCGTCGTCAACGAGGGGATCGCCGGGACGACGGCGGTGCCCGCGTGCGGGGGCGGCGGCCTGGACGGCGTCTCCCGCCTGGACCGCGACGTGCTCGCCCTGCACGACGTGCGGGCGGTCATCTACTACTACGGCACCAACGACCTGGCGAACGACTGCGACGCGGAGACGATCCTGGCCGCCTACCGGGACACCTTCGCCCGCCTGCGGGCGGCGGGGATCAAGGTCTTCGTCACGCCGATCACGCCGCGGCCCGGCTACACGGCCGAGCAGAACGCGCGCCGCGCGGTCGTGAACGAGTTCGTCCGGGCGGGCGGCAACTGCTCGGGCACCTGCGACGGTGTCCTCGACTTCGACGCCGTGCTACGCGACCCGGCCGACCCGAACAGCATCTACCCGCCGTACGACACCGGCGACGGGGTGCACGCGAACATCCCAGGCCAGACGGCGATCGCCGATTCCATCCCCCTGAACAGCCTCACCCAAGCGGCGCTCCCGCCCCGCTGACGAAGTCCGGCCCGGCTGACGAGCCGCCCCCGTCGGCGAGGCGACCCCGGCCGGCGACGTCCGGCCAAACTCGGTGACGCCCCCTCCCCTTCGAGACCTAGGTCTCTTCGCTTTGAGCTGGTCCAAAGCCAAGAAACGTAGGTCTCAAAGGAGAGGTGCGGTCAGAGGCCAACCGCGACCGGACCGGCCGGGGCGCTTGCCCGACGGCGAAAGGGGCCCACCGGCGCGAGGGGCCGCCGGTCACCGGCTGCCCGCCGACGACGTCCGGCCAAACTCGGCGACGCCCCCTCTCCTTCGAGACCTAAGTTTCTTCGCTTTGAGGCGGCCCAAAGCGAAGAAACTTAGGTCTCGAAGGAGAGGTGCGGCCACGGGACTACCGCGACCGCGACCGGGGCCAGGGCCAGGGCCAGGGCCAGGGCCAGCCGAGCATCGGGCTCGCGTCAGCGGCCCGTGAGGGCTCGCTTCAGCGGGTCGGCGGTGCCCGCGGGCAGCACGCGGAGCCTGCGGGCCGTTCCCGACGCACCCTCCGCAGCCGCCTCGGCCGCACGCGCCCGCAGCGACTCGGGCGTGTCGTCCGAGACCCGGAGGAACCAGCCCGAGCACATGTCGAGCTCGCCGGCCGCGATCGCGTTGACCACGTCGGTCACCCGCTCGACCGGGGTCCACTCGGTGCGGTGCTCGTGGAGCGTCATGCCCGTGGACATGTCGGTCTTCACGACGCCGGGGGCCAGCTCGAAGACCCTGATGCCCTGGGCAAAGCCGTCGTCGTGCAGGTTGGCGCCCATCCGCAGCAGGGCGGTCTTGCTCGCGTTGTACGCCGAGCTGCCGCCACGCATCTCGTGCGAGCTCGCGCCCGAGGCCAGGTCGACGACCCGGCCCCCGCCGCGCGCGATCATGCCCGGCACCGTCCAGCGGCTGAACAGGAACGGCCCGCGCACGTTGGTCTCGAAGACCGACCACCACTCGTCGGGGTCGGCCTCCCACAGCGGGTGCTCCGACTCGATCGCGCCCGCGTTGTTGACCAGCAGGTCGATCGAGCCGAGCGCGTCCTGCGCCTGCTCGACGGCGGTACGCACCGCCCCCGGGTCGGACACGTCGGCGGTGAGCACGACGGCGTCCACCCCGGCGGCTCGAACCTCGGCGGCGACGGCCTCGAGCCGCGCCGCGTCCCGCGCGAGCAGGGCGACGTGCACCCCTGCCCGCGCGAGACCCAGCGCGATCTCCCGGCCGATGCCGCGCGAGGCGCCCGTGACGAGCGCCGTCCGCGCGGCCGGCACGGCGACGGGCCCCGCGGCGGCAGGCGCCCCCTCAGGGGTACCCGCCACCGGAGCGCCTGCCGCCGTGTCAGCCACGCAGCACCGCGCCGACCTTGGCGGACGCCGACTCCACGACGGCGTCGCGCACCGCGCGAACCTCCTTCGCGGACAGCGTCCGGTCCGCGGCACGCAGGCGCAGCGAGTACGCGAGCGACTTCTTGCCCTCGCCCACCTGCGACCCCGTGAACACGTCGAACAGGGCCACGTCCTCGAGCAGGTCACCGGCCCCGGCCACGATCGCCGACCGCACCGCCTCGGCGGGCACGCCGCCGTCGACGACGAAGGCGAAGTCCTCCTTGGCCGCGGGGAACGCCGACACCGGCGTGGCGCTGACGGGCTCGCCCGACGCCGCACCGACCAGGACGGTCAGGTCGACCTCGAACGCCGCCGCGCGGGCGGGCAGCCCGAGCGCCTCGACGACCTTGGGGTGCAGCTCGCCGGCGTGGCCGACGACCGTCCCGTCCGCGAGCTCGAGGCGCGCGCAGCGTCCCGGGTGCCACGGCATCCGCTCGGCGTCCCCGGAGACGACGACGTCGACCCCGGCGCGCTCGGCCACCAGACGGGCGGCCGCCAGGGCGTCCTCCCAGCCGGCGGCACGGCCGCCGCCCCACCAGCCGACGAGCTCACGCTTGCCGGTCAGCACGCCGGCGACCCGGCGCGGCTGGTCCGGGACCGCCGCGGCGAGTGCCGCGAGCTGCTCGTCGGTGGGCCGCACGCCGCCGGGCAGCGCGGGCGCGGCGGGCGCGCCCGGCACCGGGCAGGTGACGAGCCCGATCTCGTAGACCGCGAGGTCGGTGAGCCCGCGCGACACGTTGCGGCGCACGGTGTCGAGCAGCGTGACCAGCAGGTTCGACCGCATCAGCGGCTTGTCGTCCGCCATCGGGTTGACCAGACGGAGCGAGACGCGGCGCGCGTCGTCGTCCGGCAGGCCGAGGGCGTCGTACTCCGAGGTGCCCACGAACGGGTAGCTGAGCGTCTCGACGAACCCGGCCTCGGCCAGGGCGCGCGCGACGGAGCGACGCGTGCGCTGCTCCGCCGTGAGTCCGCGCCCTCCCGTGGCCGCGGGCAGCACCGAGGGGATCTGGTCGTAGCCCTGGATGCGCACGACCTCCTCGACCAGGTCGGCCGGCTCGGTCAGGTCGGGCCGCCAGGACGGCGGGGTGACCGTGAGCACGCCCTCGCCCGCCGGCTCGACGCCGGCGCCGATCTCCTCGAGCGTGCTGCGCACCTGCTCCGGGGTGTACTCGACACCCGAGAGCCGGGTGGGCTCGGTGACCTTGAGCGCGATCGGGGCGGGCGCCCCGGTCTCGTCCAGGTCGCTCACCGCGGGGTCGGCCATGCCGCCGCCCAGCTCGACGAGCAGGTCGACCACGCGCTGCGCCGCCACGGCGGGCAGCAGGGGGTCGACGCCGCGCTCGAACCGCTTGGCGGCCTCGCTCGACAGCTTGTGCCGGCGGGACGTACGGGCGACCGTGATCTGGTCGAAGTGCGCCGCCTCGACGAGCACGTCCGTCGTGGTCGGGCCGACCTCGGACGAGGCGCCGCCCATGACGCCGGCCAGGCCCAGGACGCGGCTGCCCGCACCCTCGGGCGAGTCGGTGATCAGCAGGTCCTCGGTGTGCAGCGTCCGGTCGACGTCGTCGAGCGTGGTGAGGTGCTCGCCCGCGACGGCGCGCCGGACCACGATCGGGGCGGAGACCTGCGCCAGGTCGTAGGCGTGCAGCGGCTGCCCGAGGTCGAGCATCACGTAGTTCGTGATGTCGACCGCCAGGGAGATGGACCGCATGCCGGAGCCCTCGAGGCGGTGCTTCATCCAGGCCGGCGTGGGCGCGGACGGGTCGATGTTCCGCACGATGCGCGTCACGAACCGGTCGCAGCCGACGGCGCCGTTGATCGGCGCGTCGTCCTGCACGCGCACCTCGAAGCCGTCGGCGGTGGCCGCCGGCTCGGTGCCGGTGACCAGCCCGTTGTCGGTGAACTTGGCGCCCGTGGAGTGGGAGTACTCGCGCGCCACGCCCCGGTAGCTGAACGCGTACCCGCGGTCGGGGGTCACGTTGATCTCCAGGACCTCCTCCCCGAGGCCGAGGAGCGCGATCGCGTCCTGGCCGGGGGTGAGGTCCTCCGCGGCGAACCCGTGCCGGGTCAGCACCAGGATGCCGTCGTGGTCCTCGCCGATGCCGAGCTCACGGACCGAGCAGATCATGCCGTCGGACACGTGCCCGTAGGTCTTGCGGGCGGCGATCGGGAACGGGCCGGGCAGCACCGTGCCGGGCAGCGACACCGCGACGAGGTCGCCCACGCCGAAGTTGTGCGCGCCGCAGACGATGCCGCGGGCGCCCTCCTCGTCGTTGTGCTCGGGGCCGACGTCGACCCGGCACCAGTTGATCGTCTTGCCGTTCTTCTGCGGCTCGGGGGTCATCTCGAGGACGCGGCCCACCACCAGGGGGCCGGTCACGGCCGCCCCGTGGATCGCCTCTTCCTCCAGGCCCACCTTCACCAGGTCGGCCGCGAGCTGCTCGGCGGTCAGGCCGGCGGGGAGCTCGACGTGGTCGGCGAGCCAGTCCTTCACGATGAGGGGCACTTCAGATCTCCGTCCCGAACTGGGTGGAGAAGCGCACGTCGCCCTCCACGATGTCGTGCATGTCCGCGATCGAGTGGCGCAGCATGAGCGTGCGCTCGATGCCCATGCCGAACGCGAAGCCCGTGTACTCGTCGGGGTCCACGCCGGCGGCGCGCAGCACGTTCGGGTTGACCATGCCGCAGCCACCCCACTCGATCCAGCCCGCGCCGCCCTTCTTCTGCGGGAACCACAGGTCCATCTCGGCGGAGGGCTCGGTGAACGGGAAGAAGGCCGGGCGCAGGCGCGTCCTGGCCTCGGGCCCGAACATCGCCCGCGCGAAGGCGTCCAGGGTGCCCACGAGGTTCGCCATGGTCAGACCCTTGTCGACCGCGAGACCCTCGACCTGGTGGAACACCGGCGTGTGGGTCTGGTCCAGCGCGTCCGTGCGGAACGTCCGGCCGGGGCAGGCGACGTAGAGGGGCACGCCGCGCTCGAGCAGGGAGCGCGCCTGCACCGGGGAGGTGTGGGTGCGCAGCACGAGGTTGGAGTCGGCGCCGTCCTGGCCCGCGACGTAGAACGTGTCCTGCATCTGCCGGGCCGGGTGGTCCGGGCCGAAGTTCAGCGCGTCGAAGTTGAACCACTCGGCCTCGACCTCGGGGCCGTCGGCGATCTCCCAGCCGAGGCCCACGAAGAAGTCGGCGATGCGCTCCTGGACGAGCTCGATCGGGTGCCGGGCGCCCGTCGTCGTGCGCTGCACGGGGAGGGTGACGTCGACCGTCTCCTCCAGCAGGACGTGCGCGTCGCGCGCGGCCTCGAGCTCCGTCTGGCGGGCGGCGATCGCCTGGTTGATCCGGCCGCGGCGCGGGCCCACGAGCTTGCCGGCCTTCGCCTTGTCGGGGCCCGGCAGCGCGCCGATCCCCCGGTTGGCGAGGGCCAGGGCGCTGCGGTCCCCCGTGTGCTGCGTACGGACGGCCTTCAGCGCATCGAGGTCGCCGGCCTTGGCGATGTCGTCGAGAGCGGTCTTGACCGCGGCGTCGAGTGCCGCCTCGTCGAGCGGATCGATGGGTGCCTTCTCATCGGGCGTGGACATGCTTGCCTTCCTGGCGGATTCGGGAGCCGGCCGGTCCCCTGCCTGGGGCCGCGCCGGCATCTGCAGTCTAGGTGCCCGCCAGGGCTCAGGACGCGTTGTCCACAGGGCAGCTCAGTGCCCGCGCGCAGCGCTCGCCGCACGGCCCGTGACGGGCCGCGTAAATCGGCGGGTGAGTGGCTGCATGGTGCCATCATTCCATGCCCTTCCGGGACCCGGCAACGTGATTGCGGGTGCCCACCCGACACCGCTTGGCACACTTTTTAGGGGTGTCGGTGAGCGGACATACGCTCGCTCCGGACGACCGGGCCATCATGCCCGTTTCAAGGCTTTGCGCTCGAATCAGCGCGGAATCATCGTCCTGCCGGGGTTCGGTGGCGGATGGTGAAGGGGTGCGTTATGGTGGAACACATGTTCGAGTGGTGGCTCGGACAACCATGTCTCCGCGGCCGGGGCGGCCCTGGTCCCGGCCGCGGAGACGGCCCCCGACCCGAGACCGGCGGCTCAGCCCTCGAGCGTCCAGGTCTCCACGACGTCGTACCGCGGCCCGCCCTGCGGCCCCTCCCCCGGGTGTGACTCCACCAGGGCGAACGACTCGGCCGTCCACCCGGGTCCGGCGTACACGGAGAGCGCCTGGGCGGCGGGTTCGAGCGCGGAGCGCGGCTCGGCTCCCGCACGCTTGCCCCAGCGGTCCCGGCCACGCGGCGGCTTGACCTGCCCGGCGCGCGCCCGGGCCACGGTCACGTGCGCGCGGTGCGGCTTGACGTCGTCGGGCACCTCACGGGGCGAGGCCGCGAGGCAGTCGGTCGCCAGGTCCTTCAGCGCGTCCGTGCCGCCGTCCACGCCGATCCACAGGACGCGCGCGCCGAACGACCCGGCACCGCGCAGCCGCAGGTCGATCGGCCCGTGCTTGCGCGCGACGTCGGACAGGTCGTCGCGCAGCTCCGGGACCGTCCCCTCGGGGAGGTCCGCGTAGAAGGCGAGCGTGATGTGCAGGCTCTCGCGGGGTACCCACCGCGGAGAGGCCGGCACACCGTCGATCGCGAGCCCGAGGTGGTCAAGGACGCTCTGGGGCGGGATGACCGCCGTGAACAACCGCACCTGACGATCCTAGGGGCGGGCCCCCGCTGCGGGCAGGCCTTTTCTCAGCGACGCCGACGGCGGCGGCGCGTGACGGCCCAGGCGACCACGGCGGCCGCGAGCACGAACGCGATCTGGCCCCCGAGGACGATCCGGTTCACGTCGACCGCGGGCACCCAGCGCACGCCCTGGTCGTCGACGACGAGGGCACCGGCCGGCTCGGCGCGCCGGCCGAAGCCGAACCCGCCGCCGCCACCCTCACCGAGGGTGTCGGCCTCGCCGCTCGTCTCGACCCCGGCCTCGCCCTCGGCATCACCGGTCGTGGCGTCATCGACCGTGGCAGCACCGCCGTGGTGCCCACCCGGCTCGCTGCCGCCTCCGCCGCCCGAGCCACCGCCGGTCGCCACGCGGGCGGCCGGGATCACCAGGGTGCCGTCGCGCTCGACCGGGTCCCCGTACACCTGCCGTACGCCGAACGCTCCGGTCAGGGCCTCACTGATGCGGTTCAGATCAGGCATGTACCTCATGCGCCCACGGTAGGCGACCGCGTCGCGACACGGTACGCCAGGACGCAAGAGTCACCCGCTCGGTCGACGTCAGCGCCGGCCGGTCGGCGCCCGGTCCGCCCACCACCGGCGCGAGCACAGCGCCGCCAGCAGGCCGCCGACGACGTTCACCAGCACGTCGTCAACGGACGCCACCCGGCCGAGCCCCAGCACGTACTGGAGCACCTCCACGGTCACGGCCACCCCGAGGAGCACGACGGCGACCCGCGCGAGCACCGCCCCGGTGCGGGGTCCGGGCACGGCGCGCCCGTCCGACCCCGGCACGAGCCGGAACCGGACCGGCAGGAAGAAGCCGAGCGCGGCGAGGACCAGCAGGTTGCCACCCACCTGGACCACCGCCGCCGGGACAGGTCCGGAAAGCTGTGCCGCAAGGTCACGGAACGGGACGAGCGACAGCCCACCGTCCCCGGGCACCGGCGTGAGGATCATCCAGATCCACGGCAGCGTGCCGACGACCATCCCGACCTCCGCGACCGAGTGTCGCCAGGCCCGGGCGTGCGGCACGCCCCGCAGGCGGCGGACCCGCACGAGCAGGCGGATCGCCACCGCCGCGGCGAAGAGCGCCAGCAGCGCCGGCCGCAGCACGTGGCCCCAGTCGCCCCACACGTCGGCGCCGGCGTCGGGGACCCTCAGCGCTGTGCCCTGCTGCTCGCGTACAGGCAGACCGTGGCCGCCGTCGCCAGGTTGAGCGACTCGGCCTTGCCCCGGATCGGCACCCGCACCACGGCGTCGGCCAGGGCCCGGTCCGCCTCGGGCAGGCCCCAGGCCTCGTTGCCGAACACCCAGGCGGTCGGGCCGGCGAGGTCCGGGGCGGTGCCGCTGCCGGCGTCGTCGAGCAGGTCGTCCAGGTCGAACGGGCCGGTGCCGTCCGCCGCAAGCACGTGGCACCCGGCCGCGCGCAGCTCGGCCAGCGCGGCGTCCAGCGACAGCCCCGTCACGACGGGCAGGTGGAACAGCGACCCGGCCGTGGAGCGCACGACCTTGGGGTTGTGCACGTCCACGCTCTCGCCGGCCAGCACCACGAGGTCGGCGCCCGCGGCGTCCGCGGCGCGGATCACCGTGCCGGCGTTCCCGGGGTCGCGGACCGTGGCCAGGACAGCGGCGAGCAGCGGCCGTCCGGCGCGCTCCTGGTCGCGCGCGTCCAGCGCCTCGCGCAGCGTGGGCGCGGCGGACCGGACGACGGCGAGCACGCCCTGGGCGTCAGCGCTCATCGCGTCGAGCACCTCGGGGGTGCCGACGTGCAGGAACAGCCCGGCGGCGCGGGCGTCGTCGACGATCTCGGTGTAGCGCGACGCCGCAGCGGGCGTCAGGTACACGTCCCGGACCGACGACGCGGCGTGCCGCACGACCTCGCGGACGCCCTGCGGCCCTTCGACCAGGTACTGACCGTGCCGGGAGCGTGCCGAACGCCCGGACAGTGACCGTACCTGCTTGACCCGGTCGGCTCGCGGGTTCGCGAGCGTCACGTCAAGCGGCACGGAGGCCTCCGAGGAGGACACTGTCCGGGCGTCCGGTGAGATGCTCAACCTCAGGCAGCGGCCGGGGCGTTGACGTCCGCCGGCAGCGCGTCCTTGGCGACCTTGACGATGGCGTTGAACGCGGCCACGTCGTTGACCGCGAGCTCGGCGAGCATGCGGCGGTCGACCTCGACACCAGCGGCCTTGAGGCCCTGGATGAGGCGGTTGTAGGTCAGGCCCTCCGCGCGGGACGCAGCGTTGATGCGCTGGATCCACAGCTTGCGGAAGTCGCCCTTGCGCGCCTTCCGGTCACGGTAGGCGTAGACGAGCGAGTGGGTGACCTGCTCCTTCGCCTTCCGGTAGAGGCGCGAGCGCTGGCCGCGGTAACCGGCGGCGCGCTCGAGGGTTGTACGGCGCTTCTTCTGGGCATTTACTGCCCGCTTCACGCGTGCCACGTGAGACTCCTTGTTACTTCGGGCTGGAAGGGTTCCTGGCGGCGCGCGTCAGGCGCGCGCCACGGGTTCACTTACCGAGCAGCTTCTTGACCTTCTTGACGTCGGCAGGCGAAACGACCTGGTCGACGGCCAGGCGACGCGTACGACGGCTGGACTTGTGCTCGAGGTAGTGGCGGGCGTTGGTCTGCTCGCGCATGACCTTGCCGCTACCCGTGACCCGGAACCGCTTCTTCGAGCCGGAGTGCGTCTTGTTCTTCGGCATGACTGCCGTCTCTCCTCATGTCGGTCGACCGCTGCAAGAGCGGCGACGTGTACCTGGGCCGGTCAGCCGGCCCGGTGTCGTGGTGGTCTTGGGGACCTCGTGCTCAGCCGGCCTGGCGCGGCGCACGCGGCTTGGGGGCCACGGGCTTCGGCACCGGCTTGGGGGCCGGGGTCGGCTTCGGGGCTGCCTTGGCGGCGGGCTTCGCTGCCGGCTTGGAGGCAGCCTTGACGACCGGCTTCGGCGCTGCCGGGGCAGGTGCCTCGACGACCGGCTCGGGCTCGGGCTCGACGACGGGCTCCGGCTCCACCTCGGCGGCGGGCTCGGGCTCGGCGACCGGCTCGGGCTCGACGACGGGCTCGGGCTCCGGCTCCGCGACCGGGGCCTCGACGGGCTCCGGGGCAGCAGCGACGGCGGGCTCCTCGACAGCAGACTCGACCGTCTCGTCGACCTGGTCCTCGACCTGGTCCTCGACGGGCTCGTCGACCGCACGCGCCTGCGCCTTGGCCTCCGACTTGGTCATCCGGCCCGCGTTGATCTCGGTGGCGCGCTTGCGCTGCTCGACCTTGGCGTCGGCCTTCTTCTTGACCGGCCCGAGGACCATGGTCATGTTGCGGCCGTCCTGCTTGGGCATGGACTCGACGAAACCGAGATCGGCGACATCCTCCGCCAGGCGCTCCAGCAGGCGACGACCCATCTCCGGGCGCGACTGCTCGCGGCCACGGAACATGATCATGACCTTGACCTTGTCGCCGGCCGAGAGGAACCGCTCGACGTGGCCCTTCTTGGTGCCGTAGTCGTGCGGGTCGATCTTGAGGCGGAAACGGATCTCCTTGAGGACCGTGTTCGCCTGGTTGCGCCGGGCTTCCCGCGCCTTCATGTCGGACTCGTACTTGAACTTGCCGAAGTCCATGAGCTTGGCGACGGGCGGGCGGGCGTCCGGCGCGACCTCGACGAGGTCGAGGTCAGCGTCCTGGGCGAGCTTCAGGGCGACCGCCGTGGCAACCACGCCGACCTGCTCCCCGCCAGGACCGATGAGACGGACCTCGGGGACACGGATCCGGTCGTTGATGCGAGGCTCGGTGATGGTGATGCTCCTTGGAAGTCGTTGATCGACCACCAGGAACGGGAAATGGCCCCCGCCCTGAACACAGGTGGAGGCCATCACGAGGAAAGGACACGCAAGGCCGGCGACGGTGCTGCCGGCCCTTCGTACCCGACCAAGGACCCGGACTCTGTCGGCATCTTGCGATGCGCTGTCGTGACTCGGGTGGGATGGAATCCACTTTGCGCACCCGGCTCACACCGGGTCGGTCGTGCCACACACGATAGCAGCCGGAGGAGACCGCTCGCCAGGCGGGCCGGTGTGAGGCCCGCCTCTCCCGTTTTCCGGGGGCGAAACCCGTTGCCCCACTCAACTGGAATGATTCCAGTTTAGGGCCTAGGCTGCTGGTCATGACCTCCACCGCCCCCGCCGCCGCGACGCCCGAGGACCTGCTCCGCGGCGCCGGCCTGCGCGTGACCGCCGCCCGCGTGGCCGCGCTGCGCGCCGTGGGCGAGAACCAGCACGCCACGACCGACGCCGTCCTCGGCTCGGTCCGCTCGGAGCTCGGCACCGTGTCCGTGCAGGCGGTCTACGACGTGCTGCACGCACTGACCGACGCCGGCCTGCTGCGCCGCATCGAGCCCGCCGGGCACCCGGCCCGCTACGAGCGGCGCACCGGCGACAACCACCACCACATCGTCTGCCGCTCGTGCGGCGCCATCGGCGACGTGGACTGCACGGTGGGCCACGCACCCTGCCTCACCCCGAGCGACGACCACGGCTTCGTGGTCGAGACCGCCGAGGTGACCTACTGGGGCCTGTGTCCCGACTGCCGCGACAAGGAGTCCGCCGTCGGCGACCCCGCCGTCGAGCACGCGACGCGGCAGCCAGCCGCGCGACCCTGACCGCACAGACCTTCCAGCCCCGCTGGAACCCCGCAAGAACCCCCGCAAGCAGCAGCAGAGGAAGGCATGTCTGAATGACTACTCCCTACACCACCACGCAGACCGGTACCCCGGTCGCCAGCGACGCGCACTCGCTGACCGTGGGCGCGGACGGCGCCACGGTCCTCCACGACCGCTACCTGGTCGAGAAGCTCGCGCAGTTCAACCGCGAGCGCATCCCGGAGCGCATCGTGCACGCCAAGGGCGGCGGCGCCTTCGGTGAGTGGGAGATCACCGGCGACGTGTCGCAGTACACGCGTGCCGCGGCCTTCCAGCCGGGCGCGACGGGCGAGGTGGCCCTGCGCTTCTCGTCGGTCGCCGGCGAGATGGGCTCCCCCGACACGTGGCGCGACGTGCGCGGCTTCGCGCTGCGGTTCTACACGACCGAGGGCAACCTCGACATCGTCGGCAACAACACGCCGGTGTTCTTCATCCGCGACGCGATCAAGTTCCCGGACTTCATCCACTCGCAGAAGCGCCTGCCGTGGTCGGGCCTGCGCGACGCCGACATGCAGTGGGACTTCTGGACCCTGTCGCCGGAGTCGGCGCACCAGGTCACGTACCTCATGGGCGACCGCGGCCTGCCGGCCTCGTGGCGCGAGCTGAACGGCTACGGCTCGCACACCTACCTGTGGACCAACGACGCGGGCGAGAAGTTCTGGGTCAAGTACCACTTCATCTCCCGCCAGGGCGTCAAGTTCCTGAGCGGCGAGGAGGGCGAGAAGATCGCCGGTGCGGACGCCGACTACTACCGTCGCGACCTGTACGAGGCGATCGAGCGCGGCGACAACCCGGTCTGGGACATCAAGGTCCAGGTCATGCCGTACGACGACGCGAAGACGTACCGGTTCAACCCGTTCGACCTGACGAAGGTCTGGCCGCACGCGGACTACCCGCTGATCCACTTCGGCCACTTCACGCTGAACCGGAACCCGAAGAACCACTTCGCGGAGATCGAGCAGATCGCGCTGTCGCCGGCCAACCAGGTCCCGGGCACCGACATCTCGCCCGACAAGATGCTGATGGCCCGCGTGTTCTCCTACCCGGACGCGCAGCGCTACCGCGTGGGCACCAACTACCAGTCGGTGCCGGTGAACCAGCCGCACGCCGCGCCGGTGCACAACTACTCGCAGGACGGCTCGCAGCGCCACCACTTCAACGAGGTGGGCACGCCCAACTACGCGCCGAACTCGTTCGGCGGCCCCGTCGCCGACCCGGCCCGCGGGCACGACGGCTCCTGGGCGCAGGACGGCGAGCTGGTGCGCACCGCCGCCACGCTGCACAGCGAGGACGGCGACTTCGTCCAGCCGGGCACGCTCTACCGCGAGGTGTACGACGACGGCGCCAAGGCCCGTCTGCTGGAGACGCTGACCGGCCAGGGCCAGTCGATCACGATCGAAGAGATCCGTGAGCGCTTCCTCCAGTACTGGACGAACGTCGACGAGGAGCTGGGCGCCAAGCTGCGCGCGGCCGTCGCGGCCTGACGCTCCCCCGCACGACGCCGAGGCCGGGCTCCCCACGAGGGAGCCCGGCCTTCGGCCGTTCCGGCATGAGGGATATCCCCATGGTCCGGCCGCCCTCCTTGTCCGACGGCGGAGGCGCCGCCTACGGTCCCAGGGGTGCTCCGGAGCGCTCCGGGGCACCGCACGAGACCGCCTGGAACAAGGGAGTCACCGATGTCCCGTTCGCTCGTCCGACTCGGCGCCGCGCTGACGGCCGGCCTGCTGGCCCTGACCGCCGCGGCGGGCCCCGCGGCCACCGCCCTGGAGAAGGTACCGGCGCAGGAGCCGGCGTCGGCGTCGGCCGCCGATGCCGACCACCGGGTCATCGCGTTCTACCAGACGATCTACGAGACCGGTTCGGACGGCGTGCGCCGTTACGTGGACCCCAAGCCGCTGCTCGGCTCGGTCACCGACGTCAACGTGGGGGCGATCCACCTGAACTCGGACGCGTCGCTGACGGTCAACGACATCCCGGCCGACCACGACGAGCTCGGCGTGATGTGGGACGACCTGGCGACGATGCAGGACCAGGGGGTCACGGTCAGCGCGTTCCTGGGCGGCGCGGCGCCCGGCACCTACCGCTACCTCCGCGAGGACTTCGACCGGTTCTACCCGGTGCTGCGCGACTTCCTGCGCACCTACGACCTGGACGGCGTGGACCTGGACATCGAGGAGACGTTCTCGCTGGCGGACACGGTCCGCCTGATCGACGCGCTGCGGGCCGACTTCGGGCCGGACTTCATCGTGACCCTGACGCCCGTCGCCACGGACATGGCGGGCCGCAGCAGCTTCTCCGGCGGCTTCTCGTACGCGGAGCTGGAGCGCCAGGCCGGCGACCGGATCGACTGGTACAACACGCAGTTCTACTGCGGCTGGGGCGACCTGCGCACCACGACGGTCTACGACCAGATCCTCGCCAACGGGTTCACGCCCGGCCGCGTCGTGGCGGGCACCGTGACCAACCCCGGCAACTGCAGCGGGTACGTGGACTGGGCCACCTTCGACGCCACGGTCGGCACCCTGGTGGACCGCCACCCGGACTTCGGCGGCGTGTTCGGCTGGGAGTACTTCAACTCGGTGGGCCACGACGGCGGCGGCCGGGAGAGCTGGTTCTCACATGTGTCGGACGTGGTGGGTTCCTGACGGGTTCGCGCGGTCGGTAGAAGGTCAGGTGGTCGGCAGCCCGCGCTGCCGACCACCTGACCTTCTGCCGACCGCCCTGATCAGCCGCGGATCAGCGGGTGCGGGATCGAGCTCAGGAGCCGGGTCGTGTACTCCTCGGACGGGGAGGCGAAGATCTGCTCGACCTCGCCCTTCTCCACGACGCGGCCGCGGTGCAGCACCGAGACCGTGTCGGCGAGCTGGCGGACCAGCGCGAGGTCGTGCGACACGAAGACGTAGGTCAGGCCCAGCTCCGCCTGGAGGCGTACGAGCACCTCCACGATGTCGGCCTGCACGCTCACGTCCAGGGCCGACGTCGGCTCGTCGAGCACCAGCACGTCCGGGCGCAGCACGAGCGCCCGTGCGATCGCCACACGCTGCCGCTGCCCGCCCGACAGCGCGCCGGGCCGCCGCGACAGCAGGCCCTCGGCCAGCCCGACGGCGTCGAGCGCCTCCCGCACGCGGCCGGAGCGCTCGGCACGGTCGCCGACGCCGAACCGGTCGAGCGGCTCGCGCACCAGCCGCTCGACGCGCCACGTCGGGTCGAGCGACGTGAACGGGTTCTGGTAGACGAGCTGCAGGTGCCGCCGCACGGCCCGCAGCCCCGCGGCGGAGCGGCCGTGCACGGCCTCGCCGTCGACGAGGATCTCGCCGGCGTCGGCCCGGTCGAGGCCGAGCAGGAGGCGCACCGCCGTCGTCTTGCCCGAGCCGGACTCCCCCACCAGGGCATGCGTGGTGCCGCGCGGCACGGCGAAGGAGACGTCGTCGAGGGCGGTGAGCCGGCGGCCGTCCACCGCGAACGTCCTGGTCACGCCGCGCAGCTCGATCCGGGGCACGGCCCCGGCCGGCCCGGCCTCGGCGGCGTCCGGCGAGTCGGCCGCAGCAGCACCAGCAGCAGCGCCGACGGCACCGCCCCGGGCCTCCCGCACCGCCCGGTACCGGTCCGGGTTCAGCGCCGGGACGTCGGCCTGCAGCTCACGCGCGTAGTCGGACCGGGGCGCGGCGAACACCTCCGCCGTCGGCCCCGCCTCCTGGACCACGCCGTCGCGCAGGACGACGAGCGAGTCGGCGCGCTCGGCGGCGATCGCGAGGTCGTGCGTGATGAGCAGGAGGCTGATGCCGAGGTCGGCCCGCAGCTCGGAGAGCAGGTCGAGGATGCGCTTCTGGATGGTCACGTCGAGGGCGGAGGTCGGCTCGTCCGCGACCAGCAGCGCGGGCCGGGGCAGCACCGCGAGCCCGATGAGCACGCGCTGCAGCATGCCGCCCGAGAGCTGGTGCGGGTAGGAGTCGTGGACGCGCTCCGGGTCGTCCAGGCCCACCTGCGCGAACGTGTCGAGGATCAGCCTCCGCCGGGCGCCGGCGTCGCGCTCGCCGGTCAGCGCCGCGGCCTCCTGCGCCTGGGACCCGATGGTGCGCACCGCGTTGAGCGAGCTGCCCGGGTCCTGCGGCACGAACCCGAGGGCCCGGCCGCGCAGCGGGCGGAACCGCCGCTCGGGGAGCGCGAGGACGTCGCGCCCCTCGAACTCGACCCGCCCGCGAGCCGCGCCGCCGTCGGGCAGCAGGCGCAGGAGCGAGCGGGCGATCGTGGACTTGCCCGACCCGGACTCGCCGATCAGGGCGAGGCTCTCGCCGCGGCCGAGCGTGAAGCTCACGTCCGAGACGACCTGCGTGCGCCCGTAGGCGACCGACAGCCCCTCGACGCGCAGCAGGTCGGACGAGACGGGGGCGGCGAGGCCCGCGGGCGCGGCGGCGGTCACGGTCATGGCGGTGCTCCCTCGGTCGGGTCGTTCAGGTCGGGTCGTTCAGGTCAGGTGGAGCAGGTCAGGCAGAGCAGGTCCGGTCAGGCGGTGCGGCGCAGCCAGCGGCTGACCCGGTTGACGGACAGCACCGTCGCGACGACGACGAGCGCGGGCGCGTACACGAGCCACGGCGCCGTCGGGTAGTCCTTGCCGGAGGAGACGAGCAGGCCCCAGTCGGACGCCGGCGGCGGGTCGCCGTAGCCGAGGAACGCGAGGCCCGCGATCACGAGCACGGACAGCCCGAACTGGAGCACCGCGAGCGCCAGCAGCGAGCGCGAGGCGTTGGGCAGCACGTGCCGCAGGAGGATGTGGGTGCGCGAGCCGCCCTGCAGCACGGACGCCTCGACGAACACGGCGCGGCGCGTCTTGATCACCTCGGCGCGCATGACGCGGGCGAACACGGCCACGGCGGAGACGCCGGTGGCGATGGCCGCGTTGACGGTCTGGAAGCCGAGCGCGCTGACGATCACCACGGCGAGCAGGAAGCTCGGGATGGCGAGCAGCACGTCGACGACACGGGCCAGGACCGTGTCGGTCCAGCCGCCGGCGGACCCTGCCACCAGGCCGATGGCTCCCCCGACGACGACGCCGATCGTGACGGCGACGAGCGCGCTCGTGACCGAGGAGGCCGTGCCGTGCACGACCCGCGCGTACAGGTCGCGGCCCAGGTGGTCCGTGCCGAACCAGTGGGCGGCGCTCGGGCCGAGGAGCTTGTCCGCGGGGACGCCGTTGACCGGGTCCTGGCTGGCGAAGACCCCGGGCAGGAGCGACCAGAGCAGCACGACCAGGAGCACCGCGAACGAGAGCAGCACGGTGGGCGGGACGGAGCGGGACCAGGCGCGGACGGGCGTCGTGCGCCAGGTGCCGACGACGGTGGTGGCGGTCATGCGACGCTCACCTGCCTCTCGGGGTCGGGCTGCTCCAGCCGGACGCGGGGGTCGAGCAGCGGGTAGACGAGGTCGGCGACCAGGTTGACGACGACGAACACCACGGCCGCCAGCGAGACCACCGCCTGGAGCACGGGCAGGTCCTGCGTGGAGACCGAGCGCTGCACGAGGCTGCCGACGCCGGTGCGGCCGAAGATCGTCTCGATGATGAGCGCGCCACCCAGCAGCTCGCCCACGGTCAGGGCGACCACGGTCACCACCGGCAGGGACGACGGCTTGAGCAGGTGCTTGGCGAACAACCGCGTCTGCCCGAGCCCGCGGGACCGGGCGACGGCCGCGTACTCCTGCCGGGACTCGTGGTCGAGCCCCGTGATCAGCACCTCGGCCACCTGGGCGGAGACCGGGATGCCGAGCGCGACGGCGGCGAAGAACGTGGCCCACGCGCTGTCGGGCTCGATCACCCGGAAGAGTCCGAGCTGGAAGGCGAAGACCTGGATGAGCAGCAGGCCCACCACGAAGGCCGGCACGGACAGGAACAGCGACGGGAACGCCCGCAGCACCCCCTGCCCGTACCGGCGCGGCAGGTGCTGCGTGCCGTAGGCGATGGCGAACGCGAGCACCAGGGCCATCGCCAGGGCCGACGCCGCGAGCGCCAGCGTGGACGGCACCACCTCGGCGATCAGGCGGGTCACCGGGAGGTTGGAGCGCAGGGAGACGCCGAGGTCGCCGACGACGAAGTGCGACAACGACTGCCAGAGCTGGACCGCCACGGGCTGGTCGAGGCCGTAGTAGGCCACGATCCGGGCGATCTCCTCCTCGGTGAACCCGTTCTCCGGGTTGCGCAGCGTGTTGGTCACCGGGTCGCCCGGCAGCACGCTGATCACCACGAAGGTGAACACGTACGCCAGCAGCACCACGACGACCGCCTGGAGCAGGCGCCGGCCGGCGAACCGCAGGTAGCTCGCGTTCATGGTGTGGCTCCCGCCGTCAGCTCTCGAGCCAGGCCGTGTAGTAGCTGGCGTAGGCGACGCCGTTGTACGTGATGTCGTGGAGCTTCGGGTTGCTCACGTAGATGCGCTGGACGATCTGGGTGACGGGCGCGAAGTAGGCCTCCTCCAGGAGGTGCTCCTGCAGCTCGTCGACGACCTTCGCGCGCTCGTCCAGGTCGGTGGCCTGCGCCACGGCGTCGCGCAGCTCGTTGGTCCGCGGGTCGCTCTGGCCCAGGCCGAACCAGTCCTCGCCGTTCTCGGCGTCGGTCAGGATGCTGGCGACCGTGCCGACGTCGATGAAGCTGCGCGTGACCTCGTAGTTGGACAGCGACGCGTTGCCGGAGACCCGCTCGCCGAAGGTGACGACGTCGTACGCCTGGATGTCGACGGAGAAGCCGAGCTCGCCGAGCTGCTGGGCCACGAGCTCGTCGATGGCCTTGGACGTGGCGAGGTACGGGTTGGGGTAGAGCGTGAGCTCGAGCGGCTCGCCGTCCTTGGTGCGGACGCCGTCGGCGCCCTCCTTCCAGCCGGCGTCGTCGAGCGCGGACGCGGCGAGCTCGGGGTCGTAGGCGAACGCGTCGGAGTGGTCGGTGGCCTCGGGGACGTTGCTCTGGATGAGCGTCTCGGCCGCGGACCAGTCCTCGGTGTAGACGGTCGAGAGGATCTCGTCGCGGTCGATGCCGTGCTGGAACGCCTGGCGCACCGCCGGGTCGTCGAACGGCGCGACCTGCGTGTTGAGCCGGTAGCCGTTGACGAAGCCGAGGTAGCGCGGCACGTCGACCGTGAAGCCCTGGTCCTTGAAGGAGTCGAGCTCCTGCGGCGTGGCGTTGTAGGCGACGTCGGCCTGGCCGGACTGGACCGCTCCCGTACGGGTCGAGGACTCGGCGACCAGCTTGTACGTGATCGTGTCGAGGTAGGCGGGGCCGGTGTGGCCCACGGCCTCGGGGCCCCAGTCGTAGTCCTCGCGCTTGGTCAGGACCACGCTGTCGCCCTCCTTCCAGGACTCGACGACGAACGGGCCGGAGCCGACGTCGTTGGACAGGTCGGCCTGGTCCTCGGCGGGCAGGGCGAGCGTCTCCGGGGAGATCAGGATCGAGCCGTGGTAGCCGAGCGTGGGCACGAACCCGAGGGTCGGGGCGTCGAAGTGCACCTCGACGGTGGTCTCGTCGACGGCCTCCGCGTGGTCGTACGTCTTGGGGAACAGGCCGACGGGGTTGATGCCCGCGTCCGGGGCGCCGAACGCCCAGGTGTCCAGGTTCTCGACGACGGCCTCTGCGTCGACGGGGGCGCCGTCCGAGAAGGTCACGCCGTCCTTGAGATGCAGCGTGAACTGGGTGGCGTCGTCGTTCTGCTCCCAGCTCTCGGCGACCCAGGGGCTGACCTCGCCCTCGGCGTCGACATAGACGAGCTTGTCGGTGACGTGGCCCCAGATGTGCCCCTGGAAGCTGGAGATCGAGCTGTTGTTGGGGATCCAGGTGTCGCCGAGCGAGTCGATGAGGAAGACGATGTCGCCGCCGTCCTGCGGCTCGCCGGTGCCCCCGCCCGCCGCGGCCGGGCTGCCGGCGGCGCAGCCCGCCGCGAGCGTGACGGTGGCGAGGGCGCCGAGGGCGGCGCGGGCCGGTGTGGTGGCGCGGGCGGCCCGGGCTGCCGAGGCGGCCCGGGCTGCCGAGGCGGCCCGGGGCGAACGCCCGGGGCGGCCTGCCGGGCGGCCGGAAGACGTGGTGCTCATCGGGGTCTCCTTCAGGTGCGGGGGTCTGGCGACTGGCGCGGACGGTAGCGACCGGGGGCCGCACGTCCATGGCCTGTGCCCGACTTCTCACATCATGAGACACAAAAATGAGACACCCTTGCCCTGGGAAACGTCCCGGCCGATCAGGGCACGGCGGTGCCGTCGGCGGCGAACGGCACGTCGTCGACCGGCACGTCCGCGAGGAAGCCGCCCGGCGCGAGGATGCCCGCCGGATCGAGGACGGCCTTGATCGCGCGCTGCAGGGCGATCTGCTCGGCGCCGAGCTCGTCGGCGAGCCAGTGCCGTTTGGCGATGCCGACGCCGTGCTCCCCGCTGAGCGTGCCACCGTGCGCGAGCGCGGCGCGGACCAGTGCGTCCGCGGCCTCGTGCAGCCGGGCGGGCGGGGCGGTCTCGCCCGGCTGCTTGGGCACGCTCAGGCCCGGGTGCAGGTTGCCGTCGCCGGCGTGCGCGACGGCGGTCACGTCGACGTCGAACCGCCGGCCGATCTCCTCGATCGCCTCCAGCACGGGCACCAGCGCGGACCGCGGCACCGCCACGTCCTCGCCGACCGACCACAGGTCGGCGCGGTGGCCGCGGCCCGTGCGGCGCAGCTCGTAGTACCGCTCGCCCTCGGCGTCGTCGAGCACCTGGGCGTCCAGGCCCGCGGCCGACAGCGCGTCGGCGAGCAGCGCGATCTCGGCGTCGGCGCCCGGACCGTCCGTCCGGACGAGCACGAGCCCGCCGCCGTGCCGCGCCACGAGGTCGGTGCCGCTGTGGGCGTCGATGTTCTCCAGGGTCGCGGCGTTGAGCAGCTCGACCGTCGAGGGCCGCACGCCGGAGCCGGTCACGACGCCGACGGCGCGCCCGGCGTCGGGCAGGGTGGGCACGGAGGCGACCAGGGTGCGCACCGCGGTGGGGGCCGGCAGGAGGCGCAGCGTGGCGCCGACGACGATGCCGAGCGTGCCCTCGCTGCCCACGATCAGGCTCACCAGGTCGTAGCCGACCACGCCCTTGACGCTGCGGTGCCCCGTGCGCAGCAGCGTGCCGTCCGCGAGCACCACGTCCAGCGCCAGCACGGACTCGCGGGTCACGCCGTACTTGACGCAGCGCAGCCCGCCCGCGTTGGTCGCGATGTTGCCGCCGATCGTCGAGATCTGGGATGACGCGGGGTCCGGGGCGTACATCAGCCCGTGCTCGCGCGCGGCGAGGTCGACGTGGTCGGTGATCGCGCCCGGGCCGACGACGGCGACGTGGTCGTCGGCGTCGATCCGGATGCCGGCCAGCCCCTCGGTGGACAGCACGATGCCGTCGGCCGGCGCCGCCGCCCCGCCCGCCAGCCCCGTGCCCGCGCCGCGCACCACGAGCGGCACGCCGTGCGCGGACGCCGCCCGCGCCACCTCCTGCACCTGCTCCACGGTGCGCGGCACGACGACGACGGCCGGTGGGCGGGTGTCGCGCAGGCCCGTGACGTCGGACCGGTAGGGCTCGACGGCGTCGGGGGCGGTGAGCACGTCGGCCGGGGCGAGGTGGGTGCGCAGGGCGGTGAGGAGCGGGGACGGGGTTGTCTCTTGTGCTCCGGGGGCCTCGGGGGTTCCGGGTGCTTCGGGCGCGGCGGCGGGCGGCGTGGTGGTCGACATGTCGCGGTTCTACGAGCCGCTCCCCCGCGAGTCAACGATCTTCGGCGACGTCTCGGATCTTGAGCGGCTCGCGCCCGTATCGCGTCCAGGGACTGAGAAGTTCGGCGAAACCGGGCGGCGTCGGGCCGGGCATGCCTTATACCTGCGGGCCGTACCCGCCCCGGCCGCCGACCGCCGTCGGGCCGGCCGCACCCCACCGCTTCCCGAGGAGACGACATGACGCTCACCGACCCGACCGCCCCGGACGCGCCGGCCGCCACCGCGCCGCTGGTCCCGTCCGCCCTGGCCCGGGGCCTGACGGTGCCGAAGGGCTTCGGCGACCAGAGCCTGCTGTCGCCGCGCCCCGACGCGATCCGCCTGCTCGGCGGCATCCCCGACCCGTCGGCGCTGCCCCTGGCCGAGCTGCGCGAGTCGCTCGGCGAGGTCTGGGACGCCGGCGGGGCCGCCGCCGCGCTGCAGTACTCCGGCTCGCACGGCTTCGAGGGCCTGCGCGGCTGGATCGCCGAGCGGGAGGGCGTAAACCCGCGCCGGATCCTGATCACGAACGGCGGCATGCACGGCCTGTCGCTGACGGTGCAGGCGCTGGTCGAGCGCGGCGGCCGGGTCGCCGTCGACAATCCCGCGTACCCGCTGTTCCTGCGCACTCTGGAGCTCGTCGGCGCCGAGACGCTGCCGGTGCCGGTCGAGGCGGACGGGCTCGACGTCGAGCACCTGGCCCGGCGTCTGGCCGAGGGCGAGCGGATCGCCGCCGTCTACACCGTGCCCGACTTCCACAACCCGTCGCAGGGCACGCTGTCGGCGGCCAAGCGCGCCGCGCTCGTCGAGCTGGCGGAGCGGTACGGGTTCGTGGTGATCGCCGACGACCCGTACCGCGAGCTGCGGTTCGCGGGCACCGACCAGGGCCGGCGCGTGTTCTTCGACTCCGACCACGTGGTGCACGTCAACACGTTCACCAAGACGCTCGGCCCGGGCCTGCGCCTGGGCTGGCTCGTGCTGCCCGACCACCTCGTCGACCCGTTCCTGCGGCTGCGCAACCGCCAGGACTCACACTCCTCGACGTTCGTGCAGACCCTCGTGGAGCACCTGCTGGTCAGCCGCCCCGGCTGGTTCGACACGACGCTCGCCGCGGCCCGCGAGCTGTACCGGCACCGCGCGGAGCTGCTGGTCGCGGAGCTGGAGGCCCAGCTCCCCGGCCAGCTGGAGGCCACCGTGCCGGAGGGCGGGTTCTTCCTCTGGCCGTGCCTCGCCGACGACGCCGTGGACGCCGCCGCGCTGCACGCCCGGGCGAGCGCCGAGGGAATCGACTACCAGCAGGGCGAGTTCTTCGTGACGGGACCCGGCACGGACTCCGCGCGCCGCCTGCGCCTGGCGTACGGCGACCGCACGGACGACGAGCTGCGCACCGCCGTCGAGCGGCTGGCGCGCGCCTTCGGCTGACGCCGGTGCCCACGAACGGGTCCGGATAGTGAGAAGTCCGGGTCTGGCCCTGGTCATCCTCCGATTCGCCGCCTATACCTCCCTCACGGTCAACCGCCCACCGCGCGACCACCAAAGCTCAACCTGTTGCGAGGAGCCCTCACATGACCTCACCGAACGCACCGACCACCACCGAGTCCGCACCCACCGTCGTGGTCGTCTCCGGCAACCCGCGGCCCGGGTCGCGCACCCTGGGCGCCGCCGAGGCGGCCGCGCAGCGGATCGCCGCGCACCTGGGCATCGACGACGTCGCGACGATCGACCTGGCCACGTTCGCCGCGGAGATCCTCGCGCCCGAGCACCCGGCGGCCGACGCCGCGAAGGAGCGCCTCGCCGGCGCCACCGTCGCCGTGATCGCCACCCCCGTCTACAAGGCGGCCTACACCGGGCTGCTCAAGTCCTTCCTGGACCTGTACGGCAACGACGGCCTCGCCGGCGTCGTCGCCGTGCCGCTCGTGGTCTCCGGCAACCCGGGGCACGCACTCGCGGGCGAGGTGCACCTGCGGCCCGTGCTCGTCGAGCTCGGCGCCGTGGTGCCGGCCCGCTCGCTGACCGTCACCGAGGGGCAGCTCGCCGACCTGGACGGCGTGATCGAGGCCTGGCTGGACCGGGGTGGTGAGGCGCTGCGGCGGGCCGTGGTGCCGGCGCTTGTTGCTGCCGGTGTCGGGGAGGTCGTGCGATGACCGCCGAGAACATCGATCTGTCCGCCCTGGAGGAGCTCTTGGCCCAGCAGGACGAGCCCCAGCTCAGCCCCGACGAGTTCAAGACCGTCTTCCGCAACCACCCCGCCGGGGTCGCCGTCGTCGCCCTGCTGCACGAGGGCCGACCCGTCGGCTTCACGGCGACGTCGGTCATCTCGGTCTCCGCGGCGCCCCCGCTGCTGGCGTTCTCGCTCGCCTCGACGTCCTCGTCGTGGCCCGCGATCTCCGAGGCCAGCACGCTGGCGGTCAGCTTCCTCGCCGACCACCAGGACCACGTCTCGGCGCGCTTCGCCACCAGCGGCATCGACCGCTTCGCCGACGGCGGCTGGTCACCCCTGCCCACCGGGGAGCCCGTGATCGACGGCGCCGTCTCGTGGTTCCGGGCGCGCGTCGTGCAGCGCACCCCGATCGGCGACAGCTACCTCGTCTCGCTGCGGGCGCTGGCCTCCAGCCTCACCGAGCGCGGCGGGCAGCCGGACGCCTCGCCGCTGGTCTACAAGAACCGCGCGTACCACCGCATCGGCGACGACACGGCGATCTGAGCGACGGCGCGGGGCTAGCGCCGTCGCGGGACGGTGTTGACGCCGCCCCGGGACAGCGTTGGCGCGGACGTTCTACCCAGTCATTGGGCCCGGAACCACCTGGTTTCCGGGCCCAATGACGAGGTAGACCAACCCCCGGCCGCACCCGGCGATGACGCCCGAAACGAGACGACATCCGGGCGTAATGACTGGGTAGACGGTGGTGTGGCATCTACCCAGTCATTGGGCCCGGAACGGGGCCAGATCCCGGCACAATCGCTGGGCACGCAGCTGTGTGCCGTCTACCCAGTCATTACGCCCGGAAGCGCAGCAGCCTTACCAGGACGGCAGCCCCAGCGTGGCCAGTGCCGACCGCAGTCGCTCCCGGCCGCGCAGCGACCCCGGCCCGCGCAGCCGGGTCAGCGTGCGACCGATCCAGCCGCCGTCCATGCCCTCCTCGCGGTAGAAGTCGGTCATCCGCCGCTCGTAGGCGGCCAGCGGCCGGAGCTGCCGCGCCGTGTCGTAGGTCTCGTGGTGCAGCACCACGGCCTGCGGCAGCCGCGGCTTGACCCGCCCGGGACGCGCCGCCGGGTCGGGGCGGCCGACGACGAGGCCCACGACGGGCGCCGTGCCGCGCGGCAGCCGCAGCTCGGCCGCGAGCGCCTCGGGCCGGTCGCGGACCCCGCCGAGGTAGACCGTGCCGAGCCCGAGCGACTCGGCGGCGACCATGGCGTTCTGCGCCGCGAGCGCCGCGTCGAGGTACGCGGTGACCGTGGTCTCCAGGTACCCGGTCGCGTGGACGGCCGTGTTCCGCCGCTCGGCGAGGGTGCGCACGCGGGCGACGTCGGCGACCCAGACAAGCAGCAGGGGCGCGTCGCGCACGTGCTCCTGCTGACCCGACAGCTCGGCGACGCGCGCCAGGCGCGCCGTGTCGGTGATCGCGACGACGCTCCAGAGCTGGAGGTTCGACGTCGTCGGCGCGGACTGGGCGGCCGCCACGAGGGTGGGCAGCACGGACGGCGCGAGCGGCCCGGGCAGGAAGCGCCGGACCGAGCGGTGCCCGAGCTGGACGTCCAGCACGGACCGCGGGAGGTCGGCCGCGGCGGCGACGGTGGCGGACACCTGCGGCGCTGCGGTGTCGGCTCGTCGCGGGCTCACGCCGTAGCGGGCGGCCACCTGGGCGCGCGCGGCGGCGAGCCGGCCGGCGTGCTCGGGTGAGCCGTGGTCGAGGGAGGGGTCGTGCGTGGAGCCGTGCGCTTCGTCGCGCACGGCGTCGTGCAGGGGGTCGTGCTGGTGCGCCCGCGGTGCGCGGACGGACCGGGCCGCCGCGCGGGCCGGGGGTGCGGGAGCGGTCTCGGTCGGGGTAGTGACCGGAAAGGCGTCGATGGCTGTCATGAGTGCTCCGTGGGGTGGACGGACCACTACGCACTCACGCCCGGGGCCGGTTCGTCAATGCCCCTCTTTGTCGTCTCACGATCCGGACATGGCCCGAGCGGCGCCGCCACGCCCGCTGCCAGGGTTCCCGTCGACGATCGCCCACTATATGGACTCTTTGCCGGATTGGTTGACTCGTCGGATTTTTTCCCGTCAGAGACCATTCGCCGTAGTCGTTGACCACAGCGGTTGCTGCCAGAGTCGCGCGCCCCCTGGCAGGAATTGCTGTGGTCAACGGCGCCGTCGGAGGCGGCGGCACGGTCGGCGGGGACGACGCGCGGGTGGCGGGGCGACCGGATGGCGAGACGATCCGGCAGGGCCATTGCGCTCGGCGGGGGCGGGGCTATGTTGCGCGCGGTCGGCGTCCGCGACAGGTCCGCGGGGCGCGCCGCGACGACATCCGGAGGATCCCCTTGCCCTCTTCACCGCCCCCAGCACAGCCCTCTGCACCGCCACCGTCAGCACACCCGGCCCCCTTCTTCGTGGGCCTTGACGCCGACGGCGCGGGCGCGCACCCGGCGGCCGCCGCCGTCGCGCGCCTCGCCGGCGCCGACCTCGTGTCCGGCACCCGGCTGGCGCGCACGGTCCGGCAGGCCGAGCACGCCGGCCTCACCTTCGTCTCCTTCACGGACGCCCTGCTCCCGGCGGTCGCGGGCTCGCCGGCGTCGGCCCGGCTGGAGTCCGTCACGCGCGCGGCGTTCGTCTCCCGCACGACGACGGCGATCGGCCTGGTGCCGCAGGTGCCGACCACGTACCCGGAGCCCTTTCACGTCGCGGCCCAGCTCGCGTCGCTGGACATCGCGGCGTCGGGGCGCGCCGGCTGGCTCGCCGCGGTCACCCGCGACGCCGCGACCGCCGACGCCTACGGCCGCACCGTCGTCGGCGACGTGTCGCGCGAAGCGCGCGACGTCGTGCAGGTGGTCCGCGACCTGTGGGACTCGTGGGAGGACGACGCGGTGATCCGCGACGTCCCCACCGGCCGCTACATCGACCGCGACCGCGTGCACCACGTGGACTTCGTGGGCGAGACCTTCTCCGTGAAGGGCCCGCTCATCACGCCCCGGCCGCCCCAGGGGCAGCTCGTGGTGCTGGCGTCCGACGGCGACGTGCGGCCCGCCCTCGGCCGCCCGGGCGCCCCGGAGGCAGGCGGCGCCGAACGCCTCGTCGACGTCACGCTGGTCGGCGGCTCCGGCGTCGGCACGGCGCGCGGCAACGCGACCGCGGCGCGCGAGCACTCGCCGCTGGCCGGCGTCGACCTCGAGGTGGTGCTCGACGCCGGGGGTCGCACCGGCGCGGACCGCCTCGCGGTGCTGGACGCCAGCACGCCCGCGGGCGTGCGCTCGCCGTGGGACACGCGCGCCCTGCGCTACGTGGGCGACGCCGCCGGGCTGGTCGCCCTGCTCACCGAGCTCGCCACGCCCGGTCCGGACGGCCGCCGCCCGGTCGACGGCGTGCGGCTCCTGCCCGCGGTGCTCGACGTCGACCTGCCGGTGCTGGCGCGCGACGTGCTGCCCGCACTGCGGGCCGCCCGGCTCGTCGCGGCGCCGCGTGCGGGGGCCACGCTGCGCGAGTCCCTCGGGCTGCCGCGCCCCGCCAACCGCTACGAGACGCGCGTCCTGGCCGACGCGCCGAGCGCCTGAGGAGGCCGCCATGACCGTGCCCGACCGCCACCCCGACGTCCCCGTGACCCGACCCGACGCCCAGGTGCACTTCGGCGTCTTCTTCCAGGGCGTCAACCACACCACCATCTGGTCCGACCCGGAGTCCGGGTCGCAGACCGACTTCGCCACGTTCGAGCGCGTGATCCGCACGGCCGAGCGCGGGCTGTTCGACGCGTTCTTCCTCGGCGAGGGACTGCGGCTGCGCGAGTCGCGCGGCGCCCTGCACGACCTCGACGTGGTGGGCCGGCCCGACGCGATCACGCAGCTCGCCGCGCTGGCCGCGATCACGACGCACATCGGCCTCGTCGCCACCCAGAACACCACGTACAACGACCCGGCCGACCTGGCCCGGCGGCTGCAGAGCCTGGACGTGCTGTCCGGCGGCCGCGCCGCGTGGAACGTCGTGACCACGGACAACGCCTGGACCGGCGCCAACTTCCGCCGCGGCGGGTACCTCGACCACGCCCTGCGGTACGACCGGGCGCAGGGCCAGCTCGACGTCGCCCGCCAGATCTGGGACGCCTTCCCCGACGCCGGCGGCAGCGACGCGTTCAGCGGGACCGTCGCGCACGTCTCCGAGCACAGCGCGATGTTCGACGTCGAGCTCGACCCCACCACGCCGCGCAGCCCGCAGGGGCATCCGATCATCTTCCAGGCGGGCGACTCCCCGCAGGGCCGCGACTTCGCGGCGGCCAACGCGGACGTGATCTTCTCCCGCCACGGCGCCGTGCTGGCCGACGCGCTGGAGTTCGCCGCCGACGTCCGCCGTCGGACCGTGGCCGCGGGCCGCCCCGAGGACGACGTGAAGATCTTCCCCGGCACCGGCATCATCGTGGGCGACACGCCCGCCGACGCCGAGGAGCGGGCGCGCTGGGTCCGCTGGAACCAGGTCAGCCCGGCCACGGCGCTGTCGATCGTGGGCAACATCTGGGGCGAGGACCTGTCCGGCTACGACCCCGACGGTCCCCTGCCCGCCCACGACCCGGTCGTGGAGGAGCTGGGCGGCGAGCGCGGCTCGGCCACCACCGGGGCGCGCACCCGCGAGGTCGCCGCGCGCTGGCGGGCGCTGGCCGAGGCCGAGCACCTGTCGATCCGCGAGCTCGTGGTCCGCGACAGCGGCGAGCGCGGCTTCCAGGGCATGCCCGCCTCGGTCGCCGAGGACCTGATCCGGTGGGTGCGCACCGGCGCCGTCGACGGGTTCAACATCAGCCCGTGGATCGTGCCGTCGGGCCTGGACGACATCGTCGACCGGGTGGTCCCGGAGCTCCAGGAGCGGGGCGCGTACCCGACGTCGTACACGGGAACCACGCTGCGCGAGCACCTGGGCCTGCGCGCCCCGCTCACCCGCCGGGCGGCCGCGACCGCCGTCGGCGCGGCGTAGCCCCACCACCCCCGTACGTGTCAGACGTACAGGTCCCTCGGGTGACCTGTACGTCTGACACGTACGGGGGTGTCTGACACTCAGGCCCGGGCTAGACGGCCCGCGCCACCGCCGCGTCGCCGGCCCGGGCCGGCGTCGGAAGCCCCAGGTTGTCGCGCAGCGTGGTGCCCGTGTACTCCGTGCGCAGCGAGCCGCGCTCCTGCAGCAGCGGCACGACGTCGTCGACGAACTCGTCCAGGCCGGTCGGCACGAGATACGAGCCGATGACGAACCCGTCCGAGCCGTCGTCCTGCACGAAGTCGTCGAGGGCGTCGGCCACCCGCGTGGGCGTGCCGACGAACGAGCCGCGCGTGAACTCCTCGACCGCCGTCTGCCGCAGGGACCAGCCGTTGGCCTCGGCCTGGGCGCGCAGCCGCGCCACGGTCGCGGGCCGGTCGGCGTGCGTCAGGGCGCGTCCCGCGATGAACGACGGCGCGTCGAGCGCGGGCTCGACGTCGGGCAGCGGGCCGTCGGGGTCGTAGGCCGACAGGTCTCGGTTCCAGATCTGCTCCAGCAGGATCTGCGCGGTGCGGCCCGTGACCTGCTCCTCGCGCACCCACCGGGCCTTGTCCTGCGCCTCTTTCTCGGTCGCGCCGAGCACGAACGACGCGCTCGGCAGGATCTTCAGGTGGTCGGGGTCGCGGCCGAAGCCGGCGGCGCGCGCCTTGACGTCCTGGTAGTAGGCGCGCGCCTCGTCGAACCGGCCGTACGGCGAGAAGATCGCGTCCGAGTTGGCCGCCGCGAAGTCCCGGCCCTGCGGCGAGACCCCTGCCTGCAGGATCACGGGGTGGCCCTGCGGCGCGCGCGGGACGCCGAACCAGCCGCCGACGTCGAACTGCGGTCCGGCGTGCGCGAACGAGCCCGCGCCGGACCGGGAGAAGACGCCCGCTTCCTTGTCGATGACCAGGTCCTCGGCGGCCCACGAGTCCCACAGGGAGCGCACGACCTCGATGGTCTCCGCGGCGCGCTCGTACCGCTGGGAGCGGTCCAGGAACCCGCCCCGGCGGAAGTTGGCGCCGGTGAACGCGTCGAAGCTCGTCACGACGTTCCAGGCCGCCCGCCCGCCGGAGAGGTGGTCGAGGGAGACGATCTGCCGGGCCAGCTCGTAGGGCTCGTTGAAGGTCGCGTTGATGGTCGCGGCCAGGCCCAGGTGCTCGGTCACGGCGGCGAGCGAGGCCAGCACCGTGAACGTGTCGGGCCGCCCGACGATGTCCTGGTCGAAGACCTGCCCGTCGCGCTCACGCAGCGCCAGGCCCTCCGCGAGGAAGAAGAAGTCGAACCGGCCGCGCTCGGCGGTGCGGGCCGTGTGCTCGAAGGTCGAGAAGTCGATCTGGCTGCCCGACTCCGGGAGGTGCCACAGCGTGTGGTGGTTCACGCCGCCCAGGTAGGCGCCGAGGATGATCTGCTTGCGGGGCGTGCCGGTGGGTGTGCTCATGGTCTGCTCGCTCTCACGTCTCGGGCGGGGTTGTCGGTGCGGTGCCGGTGGCGCGCACCGGTCAGACGACGGCGAACCGGCTGGGTACGTCGGTCGGCAGGCGCAGCAGCCCGCGCAGCGAGCCGGCGTCGTACGCGGTGCGGGCCAGGCCGCGGCGCCGCAGCTCCGGCAGCACGTCGGTGACCAGCGCCTCCAGGTCGTCGGGCAGCACGGCCGGGCGCAGGCGCACGCCGTCGTACCCGAGGGCGGTCCAGGCCTCGACCACGTCGGCGACGTCGGCCGCGGACCCGGCGAGCACCCGGGCATCGGTGACCCAGCCGGAACCGGCGGCCGAGCCCGCCCGCGCGTCCAGGCGCGCCAGCCGCTCGGCACCGGCCCGCCCGTTGGTGTCGAGCACCACGGCCAGGTCGGCGACGACGCGCAGCGGCTCCCCCGTGCGGCCCACCCGCTCCTCGGCGGCGCGCACCTCGGCCAGGATCGAGGCCGCCGTCGCGTCGTCCTGCGGCGTCACGAAGACGACGTCGGCGGAACGGGCGGCCAGCTCGTACGGCACGGTGGCGTGCGCGAGCGCGGTGACGACGGGCTGGCCCTGCGGCGGACGCGGCGTGATGGACGGGCCGCGCACCGAGAACCACGGCGTCTCGACGTCGACGCGGTGCACCTTGTCGCGGTCGATGAACCGGCGCGTGGCGACGTCGCGGATCTCGGCGTCGTCCTCCCAGGAGTCCCAGAGCGCGCGGACCGCGTCGACGACGGCGGCCGCCTCGGCGAACCGCTCCGCGACCTGCTCGTCCGCCCTGCCGGAGGTGTAGTCCTCCTGCGTGATCTCCGGCAGGTCGCGGCGGCCCGTCAGCCGCGCCTCCGTGCCCGACGGCGAGGCGCGCACCTGCCAGCCCGCCCGGCCCCGGCTGGTGTGGTCCAGGGTGGCCAGGGCCTTGGCGACGTGGAACGGCTCGGTGTGGGTGACCGTCACGACGGGCACGAGCCCGACGTGGCGCGTCGTGGGGGCCACGCGCGCCGCGACGAGCTCGGCGTCCAGCCGCACCCGCACGCGGTCGGTCCGGTCGGCGGCCGGGTCGTCCCAGGGCCCGACGGGGATGCCGAAGCTGTCCTCGAACGTCACGAGGTCGACGAGCCCGGCCTCGGCGAGCTGGGTCAGGCCGACCCAGTAGGCGGCGTCGGTCAGGGCCTCGGGGCGGGCGCCGGGCTCGCGCCACGCGGCGGGGTGCCAGCCGGCGCCGTCGAGCGCGACGGCGACGATCGGTGTGGATGCCGGGGCTTGGTCGTGTCCTGCGGCCGGTTCGCGGGCGGGGTCGTCGGCCGGATCGTGCGCCGGATCCTGTGGTGCGGTGAGAGAACCGTCGGTCGTCATGGCTGCTCCTCGCGGCGTCGGGCGGCCCGGGCGGGGGCCGCGGTGGCGCCGACGATAGGTGCGCCCGGCACCCTGCCAAGGGGTCCGCCGGAACATCTCACATGCTGGAGGAATGTGTCAGACCTACAGGTCACCCGAGGGACCTGTAGGTCTGACACGTCCGGGGGTCACCGGAACGGCTCAGAACGCGCGCAGGTTGGCCCGCAGCCCGCCGTCGGCCCACTCGGTGCGCAGGATGCCGCGGCGCCGCAGGATCGGGACCAGCTCGTCGAGAGTGCGGTGCACGGTGACGGGGTGCAGGTCGCCCCACAGCAGCACGCCGTCGTTGCCCCACTCCCCCAGCTCCTCGATGAGGTCGGCGAACTCGCCCGCCGTGCCCACCCAGCCCGTGCGGTCGGCGATGCGGCCCAGCCGGGCGAGCCCGCCGAGCAGCACGCGCAGCGGCGTGGTCGCCAGGTCGTGCTCGCCGACCAGCCGCTTGATGGACCCGTGGGAGACATGGTCACCGAACAGGCCCGTGGGCAGCGGCTTGTCCAGGTCGAGCGCCGTCAGGTCGGTCTCCAGGTCGCTCGACTGCTGCTCGGCGATGCGCCACAGCGTGCCGTCGTCGGGGTTGGCGGACGCCGC
The DNA here is from genome assembly GCF_014137995.1 of Promicromonospora sukumoe. NCBI lineage: Bacteria > Bacillati > Actinomycetota > Actinomycetes > Micrococcales > Promicromonosporaceae > Promicromonospora > Promicromonospora sukumoe. Next base: position 1,165,794 of record NZ_JACGWV010000001.1, on the reverse strand, counting down.
GACCAGGCGGTCGGCCTCCTGCGGGCTGGACACGAGCACGGGCTTGATCGCGAACAGGACCTTGACGTGCTCCAGCGCCCGGCCCGACGCGCGGGCGGCGGCGTGCACCTTGGCCCGGTAGTCGCGCACGCTGCGCTCCGTCAGGGGCGTGAGCGCGAGCTGCACGTCGCTGTTCGCGCCCGCGAACGCCAGCCCGCGGCCCGAGCCGCCCGGCGAGACGATCACGGGCTCGCCGTCCGCGCCGTCGGCGAACGGGAGCGCGTTGAGCGGGCCGTCGAACGCGAAGTGCTCGCCGCGGTGCCGCACCGGGCGCAGCAGGCCGCCGTCGGCGTACCGGCCCCCGGTCCGCGTGCCGCCGGGCCCGACGGCGCCCGGGTCGGCGATCAGCGCGCCGTCGTCCCAGGAGCGCCACAGCGAGCGGACGCCGTCGAGCCACTCCTCGGCGCGGTCGTACGCGGCGTCGTGCCCGAGCGGCGGCGCGTCCGAGAAGTGCCGCGCACTGCCGGTGTCGGTCACGAGGTTGAGGCCGAACCGGCCGCCCGAGAGGTGCTGGAGCGTCGCGAGCTGGCGCGCCCCGGTGTAGGGCAGCACGGCGGCCGGGTTGACCGTCGGCACGATGCCGAGGTGCTGGGTCGCGGCGAACAGGTACGGGGCCAGCAGCAGCGGGTCGTGCTTGGGGCCGCCGAACGCCTGCCGCACGCGCAGGTCGATGGTCTCGGGGCTGCCGAGCGACGGGGCGTCCTCGATGATCAGCAGGTCGACGCCCGCCTGCTCCAGGGCGCGGGCCGACTCGACGTAGAGGTCGGGCCGGGTCCAGTCGTAGTTCCAGTCCAGGTAGTCGTGGCCCCAGCCGTGCGGCCCGAAGCCGCGGGCCAGGAACCAGCCGAGGTGCTGCTGGCGGGTCATGGTGTCTCCTTGCGTGTGGTTCGGGCGGCCGCGAGCCCCCGGTCGAGGTCGCCGATCAGGTCGGGCAGGTCCTCGATGCCGACCGAGAGGCGCAGGGTGCCCGGGTGGATGCCCGAGGCGGCGCGTTCGGCCGGAGTGCGCAGCACGTGGCTGGTGCTCTCGGGGTGCAGCACGAGCGAGCGGACGTCGCCGATGTGGGTCATGTGGGTGAAGACCTGCACGGCCTCGACGAGCGCCCGCGCCGCGGGGGCACCACCGTGCAGCGTGAAGGTGAACACGGAGCCCTGGCCGTCCGGCAGGTACCGCTTGGCCAGCGCGTACGACGGGCTGGAGTCGAGCCCCGAGTAGTCCACGGACGCGACCTCGGGCCGGAACGCCAGCCAGCGCGCGACCTCCAGGGCTGACGCGCTCTGCCGGGCCACCCGCAGCGACAGGGTCTCGATGCCCTGGCCCACGAGGAACGCGTTCAGCGGCGACGGCGTCGGGCCGAACCGCGGCGCGACCGTCTCGCGCAGGTACGCCAGGCGCGCCCGCCCGCCGTGCCGCTCGGCCACGCTCGGCCCGCCCGTGCGCGACGGCGCCACCAGGTGCGGGTACAGCGCGCCCGAGGCGCGCGCGTCGAACGTCCCGGCGTCGACGACGACGCCGCCCAGCACCGAGCCGTGCCCCGCGAGGAACTTGCTGGCGGAGTGCACGACGACGTCGGCCCCGTGCTCGATCGGGCGCAGCAGGTAGGGCGTCGCGAGGGTGTTGTCGACGACGAGCACCAGCCCGTGCGCGTGCGCGACGTCGGCCACGGCCGCGAGGTCGGGCAGGTCGTTGCGGGCGTTCGGGATCGACTCCAGGAACAGCACCCGAGTCTCGGGGCGGATCGCTCGCTCCCAGGCGGCCGGGTCGGCGGCGTCGTCCACGAAGTCGGCCTCGATGCCGAGGCGCGGCAGGTTCTCCAGGAGCAGCCCGCGGGTGCCCTCGTAGATGCTGGACGCCGCGAGCACGCGCTGCCCCGCCTCGACCAGGCCGAGCAGGGCGACGGTGACGGCCGCCTGCCCGCTGGCCAGGAAGAGCGCGTCGGCGCCGCCCTCCAGGGCCGCGATCCGCTGCTCGACGGCGGCCGTGGTCGGGTTGCCGGTGCGCGTGTAGGCGAAGCCCTCGCCGGCGCCGAAGTGCCCGGCGGCCTGCTCCCACTCCTCGAACTCGAACCCGGCGGTCAGGTAGACGGGCGTGGCGCGCGGGACCACGTGGCCCGACGCCGCGGGGTCGGGCGCACCGGTGGCGCGCCCGGCGTCGTCCCGCCCCGCGCTGCGCGCGTGCACCTGCCGGGTGGCGAAGCCGGTCATGGGGCCGCGCTCGGCTCGGCCGCCTCCGTCGCGGGCAGGCCCGCCTCCTTCCAGGCCGGGAACCCGCCGTCGACGTGCGAGACGTCGGTGTAGCCGCGGGCGGCGAGCGCCTCGGCGACGGGTCCGGAGCCGTTGATCGAGCCGCAGACGATCACGACGGGCGTGTCGAGGGTGATCGCGGGGTTGTCGGACGGCCCGAACAGCGCGTCGAGGTCGTTCCGGTCCGCGAGGGTGGCGCCCGGGATCTCGCCCGCCGACGCGCGGCCGGCGGCCGAGCGGACGTCGATCAGCAGGGCGCCGCCGGCGACCTTGGCGCCCGCGGCGTCGGGGGTCTGCAGCTCAGGGGTGGTCATGGTGGGTCTCCTTGGTGTGGGGGGGTACGGGGGCCAGGCGCTGGTGCTCGTCAGGCGCTGAGCAGCCGGCCCGTGGGCAGTGCCTCGCGCTCCCGCTCGGCGTCGGACAGTCCGAGCGAGCCGCGCAGCGTCGTCTCCGTGCGCTCGGTGCGGAACAGGCCGGCGTGCTGGAGGGCGGGCACCAGGTGGTCGGTGATCGTGTCGAGGTCCGAGCTGAGCGAGGACGGCCGCAGCAGGAACCCGTCGACGGCGCCGACCGTGGTCAAGTCGGCGATCAGGGTGGCCAGCTCGTCCGGGGTGTCGGCGATCACGAGTCCGTCGCCCATGGCCGCGGTGCCCTCCAGGGCCTCGACGAGCTCCAGCCGGGCGCGGGCGCTGGCCCGCTCGGCCGCGAGCACCACGTAGACCTCGGCGAGCACGCGCACGTCCTCGGGGTCCCGCCCGGCCGACAGCGCCGAGTCCCGCACGAGCCGGCGCAGGCGCACCGCCTGCGCGGCGTCGGTCACGGTGATCCGCGCGACGTCGGCGGTGCGGCCGGCCAGCGCGGCGCTTGCCTCGGAGCGCGCCGACACGACGAGCGGCGGCGGCACCTGCGGCAGGGCGTCCTCCGTGCCGGCGGCCGGGCGGCCGCGGACGGCGAACCGGATGCCGTCGTGGTCCACGCGGAACCGGCCCTCGGCGTCGAGCTCGACCGCGCCCGACCCGCTGCCGGGACGCCCCGTCCACACCTGGGTGACGGACCGGATGCCGAGCTCGACCCGGGCGGCCCAGGCGTCGTCGGCCTCGGGGAGCCTGCTCTGCCGCACGGCCTGCCAGCCGGCCCGGCCGCTGCTCGCGCGGTCGATGCTGCTCAGCGCGACGGCGGCGTGGCCCGCCTCGACGTGCACGGTGTCGACGGCGGCGACCAGGCCGATGCCCGTCGTGACGCGCGCGGCGCGGGCCGCGGCGACGGCCGTGTCCAGCCGCCCGGTGACCTGGCTGCGGCCGGGGTGGAGCAGGAAGCCCTCGTCGAGGCTGACGAAGTCCAGCAGGCCACGGTCTGCGGTCCGCATGAGGTGCAGGAAGCGCTCGCCGTCGAACGGGCGCGGCGCGATGGGGCCACGTGCCCGGTGGGCGCCCGGGCGGGCGCCGGCGGAGGTGAGGTCCACGCCGAGCACGACGGGACGGGCGGACGGGCCGGTGGACGAGAGGGACGTGGGCTGCGACGGGTACGGCACGGCGGGGCTCCGTTCGGGCTGCGGCGGCACGACGGCGCCCGGAGGACCCGGCCGACGCGCGGGATGCACGACGGCGCCTGGGGGTCACCCGGGAGCGTGGCTGCCGAGAGGCAGGAAAGAGACGTCCGGTCAGGAACGTGAGGGCCGGATACGGCCGGGGCTCGGCGTACGACGCCGAGGGAAGGTCAGTGCCGGGCTGTCGCCGTCAGCGACAGGAACAGTGACAACACATGTCCTCGCGCGGGGCAGCACCAGCCCGCAGGGGGACGATCCGGGACGGCAGGGACACGTGGACGGCGGGGGCAGCGGGGGCGGCGCTCCGGGTCATCGTCGTTCTCCTCACCTGCTCGCCCATCGGCGAGCGACGCGTGTTGTCATCCGCCGGCCGGCGGTGGACCTGGTCCTCACCCGGGGCACCCACCCGCGCGGGGGGTTGCCGTCCGACCAGCCGGGGCTTCGTGTCGGAGCTCATGACCTGCCGAGACCTTCTACATCTCTCCGATCGGATTGGTGTGGTTGGTCTCGATGTCACAGAAGATACGAATGGAACCCATAGAAGTCAACGATCTGTCCGCCAGATCTCACATCCCGGGACCTGGGGGTGGTTGGTGGGGTGGGCGGGGGCTGGTGCAACGGCTGCGCGGCGCCCGGCGCGGTGCTTGGCGCGGCGCCCGGGCCGGCACTCGGCCCGGCGCTTGGTCCGGCACCCGGTCCGCGAGATCGGCCGGTTGCACCGGCCGTTCAATGAGCTCGGTCGGTTGCTTTGAGATCGGTCGGCTGATTGACCGATCTCAAACCAACCGACCGAGCTCATTGAAGGCGGACAGACATGCAAGACCCGAGCACATGGAGGGCGTGGTGGCCCGGAGCACACACCTGGGGCCGGCGCAGCCCGGGCGAGCCCTCCCCTGGTTGGCGTCGCCGTCCCCCCATGGGCATCGCCGCCGGGGCACACGGATGTGCGCTTCTACCCAGTCATTGGGCCCGGAACCGGGCTGTTTTCGGGCGTAATGACTGGGTAGAAGCGCACCTTCCCGCGGGCCGCGGTCTGCGGAGCCCCCATCGCTCAGAGGTGCATTGCGCTCGGTCGACAATGTCTACCGAGAGCAACGCATCCCGATCGCGCATGTTCTCCCCGCGCCTCCCGTCCGGCTCCGCCGCACAGGTACACGGAAGTGCGCTTCTACCCAGTCATTCGGCCCGGAACCAGGCTGCTTTCGGGCGTAATGACTGGGTAGAAGCGCACTTCGGGTTCGGGCCCGACACCGGGGACGGCGTGAGTGGGTGCCGCCGTCGGAGCTGCGAAGGGTCAGGCCAGGAGGAGCTCGATCTGGGTCAGGGCGCCCGAGTCGGTGAGTTCCAGCCGGACGGCGGTCAGCGGGACGGGCTCGTCGAGCACGAACGGGCGCAGCTGGCTGGGCCAGCGCCACTCCTCGCCCGACCGCTCGTCGAGCACCCGGCCGTCGGCCGCGACCAGTCGCCACGCCGACGGCGCCCTGTCAGGAAACGCACCCGAGGTCAGCGTGTAGGCGCGCAGCACCGCGTCTGCCGGGACGTCTGCCGGGGTGTCTGCTGCGGGCGCCCACTCGAGAGTGCCGTTCACCTCCGCCGACGCCGTGAGGTCGCCGTCGGTCAGGTGCGGCAGCGCGCTGCCCTCGGCACTGCGCCAGCCGCCGTCGGCTCGCCGCCACGGTCGGTCGGACGCCGGCCGGAGAGCACCGGCGCCATCGGCCCCGGCACCGGCAGCACCAGCAAAGGCAGCACCGGCACCGACGACGACGGCACCAGGTGCGGCAACACCGACCACGGCATCAGCACCCTCACCTACAACGTCGTCCTCAAGCACACCCCAGCGGGTCGGCACGTCCGACAGGGCGAAGCGGAGGGTCGCTCCCCCGACCAGGTCGGCGTTGTCGACCGACGGCTCGACCACGACGCGGCCAGCACCAGCACCAGCACCAGCACCAGCACCAGCCGACACCTCGAGTCCCGCCACGTACAGCCGCTCGGCCGCGCCCGGGGCCTCGATCACAAGGTCGCCGTCGGGCCGGTGCACCACGGCGCGCTCGAAGAGCGGCGACGTGACCGCCCACCGCGGCGACCCGATCTCCAGGGGGTACAGGCCGAGCGCGGCGAGGATGTACCAGGCCGACATCTCGCCGTTGTCCTCGTCGCCGTGGTAACCCTGGCCGATGTCGTTGCCGGTCCACAGCCGGGTCAGGATCTCGCGCACGACCTCCTGGGTGCGGTCGGGCCGCCCGGCGACCGACCACGTCCACGCGATGTGGTGCGACACCTGGTTCGACTGGCCGAGCTGGCCCAGGCGCACGTCGCGCGCCTCGAACATCTCGTGGATCGCTGTGCCGTAGCTGCCGGGCTTGTCGGCCTGCTCGGGCTCGGCGAAGAACCGCTCCAGCAGCCGCTCCAGCCCGGCGCGCCCGCCGTGCAGCGCGGCGAGGCCCGCGCCGTCGTGCACGGGGTGGAACAGGAAGTTCCAGGCGTCCGACTCGGTGTAGTCGCCGCCCCACGCGTCCGGGTCGAACGGTGCCGGGTCGAACGCCCCGTCCCGCCCGCGTCCCCGGAAGAACCCGGTTGCGGCGTCGAAGAGGTGCACGTACCCGAACGCGCTCTGCCGCAGGTAGGCGGCCTCGTCGCGCAGAGCCCGACGCCGCTCGTCGGGCGTGCCGGGCGCGTCCGCGAGCGCCTGCGCCATCTTGGCCAGCCCGGCATCGTTGATGTAGCCCTCCAGGCTCCACGACACGGACTCCTCGACGTCGCGCGGCACCCAGCCGTTCGTGAGCGCGAAGTCCTGGCCCTTGCGGCCGACGCCGGAGCGTGTGGGCAGCGCCGTCGCGTTCCGCAGCCCGGCGTCGTACGTGGCGAGCGGGTCGGGCAGGTCGACGCCGCGCAGGTACAGGTCGGCGAAGGCGACGTCGGACGACGTGCCCGTCATCAGGTCGGCGTAGCCCGGCGACGACCAGCGGGCGACCCAGCCGCCCTCGCGGTACTGCTGCACGAACCCGTCGGCGAGCCGTCCGGCGACCTCCGGGTAGAGCAGCGCGTAGGCCGGCCAGCAGGTGCGGTAGGTGTCCCAGAACCCGTGGTTGACGAACATCTCCCCGGGCACCGCGGGGGCGCCGTCGAGCACGGGCGAGGCGTGCACGGCCTCGCCGTCGGCCCCCACCTCGGTGTACGACGACGGGTACAGGTTCAGCCGGTACAGGTTCGAGTAGAGCGTGACCTGCTGCTCCTCGGACGCGCCGTCGACGTCGAGCACGCCGAGGCGGTCCTCCCACAGCGTGCGGGCGGCGTCGGCGACCTCCTCGAAGGTGCCGGACACCTCGCGTTCCAGGGCGAGCCGGGCGAGCTCCTCGCTGATGTACGACGTCGCCACGCGCACCTCGACAGCCCGGTTCGCCGCAGCATCGGCACCGCTCGCGGAAGCAGCGTCCAGCGCCACCGTCGCGTACGTCGCGTGCTCCCGCCCCCGCGCCCGGCCCGTGCCCAGCACCGGCCGAGAGATCCGCCCGACGACGTACATGCGGCTGCGCCCCACCGACAGCGGGCTGCCGTGGTCGCTCCAGCCGGTGAACGTGCCGTCGTCGTGCACGGTCACGGAGACGGGCGCACCGTCCGCGCCGGTGTCACCCACGGCGTCGATCAGCAGGTGGCCCTTCGTGGCGCCGGGCGGGAAGGTGAACCGGAGCACGCCGCCGTGGTCGGACGCCGCGACGGCGACGCGGGCGCCGCCGTCCAGCCCGACGTCGTAGCGGTGCGGCCGGGCGGTCTCGTCGTCGTGCGAGAAGCCGACGGACCGGGCCGCCAGACCCGCGTCCGGGACCTCGCCGTCGCCCGAGGCGGAGGCGGGCACCAGGTGGAACGCGAGCTGGTCGCGGTCCCCCATCCAGGGGCTCGGCTCGTGCGAGATGCCCACGCCCTGCAGGCGCGGCCGGTTGTCCGGGCCGTTGTGCGCGGCCCAGGAGTAGAGCCAGCGCTCGGAGGCGGCGTCGGTCAGCGGGACCCACATCGTGAAGCCGTTCGGCACGGCGGCGGCGGGCACGTTGTTGCCGCGCGAGTAGGCGCCCGTGGAGTGGGTGCCGCGGCGGGTGTCCACGAGGTCGGTGCGGCCGGTGCCGGTGCGCACGGCGCGGGGCCCCACGGACACGGTGTCGAGCCACACCTCGCTGACCCCGCCGTCCGGCGCGGCGGTGACGACGGCGACGGCGCGCACGCGACGGCCGGGCAGGGCCTGCGCCACCGGGGTCAGGTCCACGCGGACCAGGTTCCAGTGGTCGGGCACCAGGATGCGCGCGTCCCCCTGCCCGACGGCGGTGGCCGGCATCCCGTGCTGGTCCCCCAGCGCGCGGCCGGTCTCGGTCCCCGCGACCCAGGTGCCGTCGTCGAGCAGCAGGTCGAGCCCCACGTACGTGGAGGCGTAGGTCAGCTTCTCGTCGAGCACCGGCAGGACGGCGTAGCGCAGCTCGGTGCCGGCCTCGACGGGCAGGTCCAGGCCGTCGAGCAGCACGGTCCGGCCCTCGCCGTGGTGCCGCACCAGGGTCGCGTTCTCGCTGGTCAGGCCTGCGCAGGGGCGGCCGGCGGGGACGTGGGCGGGGCCGGTCATGCCGCGACCTCCGCCGTCGTCGGGCCAGGGAAGGACAGTGCGGTGACGGCCGCGGGCGCGGCGACGTCGGTGTCGTAGCAGATTGCAGTGGGCCTTTCGTCGAGGGCGGGGACCGCCCTGGTGTTCGGGCCGGGCCGGTGCCCGGTGTCGTGCGGCGGCGGGGGTGCGCTCACAGGTCGGCGAGCAGCTTGTTGCACTCGTCGACCGCCGCGTCGAGGGCGTCCTGCGAGGTCCGGTCCCCCGCGATGGCCGCCGCGAACTGCTGGTTGATGATGGTGGTCATCTCCTCGCTGACCTCGACCGGCTGGAGCACCCGTGCCGTGGTGAGGTTGCTGAACGCGATGGCCTTGGCGTCGCCCTGGGGCGAGCCGTCGCTCTCGGACAGGTCCGGGTTCTCCTGCGAGGACGCCGTGGACGGGAAGACGCCGGGCACCTCCGCGGAGAACGCCTCCTGGTTGGCCGCGTTCGTGACGAACCGGGCCAGCGCCACCGCCGTGGGCAGGTGCTCCGACTGGTTCGAGACGGACAGGCCCTGCACGTACAGCGGGGTGTCGCCCATGTACGGCGAGGACGCGATCTTGCCCTCCAGCGCCGGGTTGTTCGCCACCGCGCTGTTGATGAAGTTGCCGCCGCCGGTCGACCAGGCCACCTTGCCGTCGGTGAAGAGCTGGCCGTTGCCGAGGTAGGCGTCGGTGAGCACGTCGTCCGGCATGAGCCCCTCGGCGTAGGCGTCCCGGTAGACGTCCAGGAGCGCGGCCGCCTCCGGCGTGTTGAACGTGAACTCGGCGCCGTCGTCGGACAGCAGGGGGATGCCGGCCGCCGCGAGGTCGCCCAGGCCGGGCTTGCGGCTCATGAGGTACCCGCCGGTCGCGTCGTGCATGGTCCGGGCCTGCGCGACGAGCTCGTCGAGGGTGGTCGGCGGGTTGGCCGGGTCGAGCCCGGCGCCCACGAGCATCTCGGTGTTCCAGTAGTTCACGTCCGTGGTCAGGTACCAGGGGAAGCCGTACGTGCCCTCGAGGCCCGCGTACCGGTAGGCCGCGAGCGCCCCGGGCACATAGGTCTGCGCGAGGGTGTCGTCGACGGTGGTGATGTCGGTGAGCAGGCCCTCGCGCGCGAGGGAGAGCGCGAAGTCCGGGGGCAGGTTCGTGACGTCGGGCAGCTCGCCCCCCGCGGCCTGCTCCAGCACCTTCTCCGAGTAGTTGTCGCCGGGCTGGTCGAGCCAGGTGACCTGGGTGCCCGGGTACTGCTCCTCGAAGGCGGCGATGACGCCCTCGACGTACTCCGTGTAGCGGGGCTGGAGCGCCCACGTCTGGAGGGTGACCGCGCCGGTCACGTCGGTCGTCGGGTCCGCCCCGCCGTCCGGGTCGGTGGTGCCGGAGCCGTTGAGGCCGCAGCCGCCGAGCGCGGCCAGCATGGTCAGGGCGGCTCCCGCGGCCCCGATCCTGGTGATGCTCATGACAGTCCTTCCGGCAGAGGCCTCGTCGCGTCTGGGGATCTCCGGTGGGCGTGTGGTCGCCACCGCACGACGAAAGCGCTTCAGCGAGGACCAAAGAGTCTTCGCCGGTGCCCGCCGGTGTCAAGGCTGGCACGAACCTCGTGTCAGACCTACAGGTCACCCGGGTGACCTGTAGGTCTGACACGCGCGAGGAGCGGGTCAGGCGCGCGTGAACCGCAGCGTGCGCACCTCGAACGGGCCCAGGTCGAGTGGCACCGTGCCGTCCGCCGTCAGCCCCGCGACCGCGCCACCGTCGGCGCCGCCCTCGACGCCGCCCTCGACGCCGCCCTCCACGTCGCCCACGATGCCGTCCTCGATGAGGCTGACGGTCCGGGCGCCGCTCACGGGCGCGGCCACCGTCACGGTGCCCGACGCGCGGCGGCCGTGCGCCTCGTAGACGCGCACCACGAGGTCACCCGACCGGTCGTCGGCGAGCTTGACCGCCGACAGCGTGACGCCGCCGGTCACGCCCACCAGCGGCTCGACGCCGGACGCGCCGCGCAGCTCGCGCGGACGCGCGCCGAACGTCGCCCCGGCCTCGGTCGCCACCGCGGTGTCCGCGCCGACGACCAGGCCGTACCGGTGCGTCTGGAGGCCCTGGTCGGTCTCCGGGTCGGGGAACCGGGGCGCCCGCAGCAGCGACAGCCGCACGGTCGTCGTCACCTCCGGCGCGCCCGGCGACGGGGCGACACCGTGCTCGGACACCTCGCGCGTCACGTCGTAGGCGTACGACGAGTCGTTGACGAGCCCGACGCCGAAGCCCGGCTCCTCCGCGAGCAGCCACTTGTGCATCGACGTCTCGAACTTGGCGGCCTCCCAGCTCGTGTTGGTGTGCGTGACCCGCTTGTGGAACCCGAACTGTGTCTCGGCGGCCACGTGCTCGGCGCGCACGTCGAGCGGGAAGGCGACCTTGAGGAACTTCTCGGTCTCGTGCCAGTCGGTGCGCAGGTCGACCTCCAGGGTGCGGCTGCCCGGCGCGAGCGTGATCACCTGTTCCAGGCTGGAGGCCGAGAACTGCCGGCGCACCGTCACCACGGCCACGCCGTCCTCCACCGCGGCGGTGACCTTCTCCGCCTCGCGCAGGTCGGTCACCGAGTTGCGGTAGAACCGGTCGACGTCCCAGGCGTCCCACTTGTTCGGGAAGTCCTGGTGGAGCTGCAGCACGTTGGCGTCCCGGCCGGGCGCCACCGCGTCCCGGCCGGTGGCCAGGTCGACGGCGGCGGTGACGTGCCCGGCGGCGTCCAGCGTGATCCGCACCAGCTCGTTCGCCAGGACGTACCCGCCGTCGGGCAGCTCCTCCAGCGTGCTCGACGCCGCGGCCGGGGCGGACGCCGGGGCCACGCCGAGGGCCGGCACGCCCGCCTGCGCGAAGACGGCGGGGTTGGCCCGCAGGGCCACCTCGCCCTCGCCGACCAGGGCCCGCAGCGCGCGGTCGATGATCGCCTGCGCACCCTCGGTGATCGCGGCGTGCTGCGCCACGGCCTCGCGGTGCACCCAGGCGATGGACGTGCCCGGCAGGATGTCGTGGAACTGGAGCAGCAGGACCTGCTGCCACAGGGCGTCGAGCTCCTCGTAGGGGTAGTCCGCCCCGGTCCGGGCCGACGCCGTGGCCGCCCAGGCCTCGGCCTCGACCAGGAGCTGCTCGTTGCGGCGGTTGCCCTGCTTGGTCCGGTGCTGCGACGTCAGCGTGGCGCGGTGCAGCTCCAGGTAGAGCTCGCCCACCCAGACAGCGCTGTCATCCGTCCCGGACGCGACCAGCTCCCCGCGAGCGCGCTCGAAGAACGCGTCCGGGTGCTCCCAGCGCACCTTGGCGCTGCCCTCCAGGCTCGCGAGCCGCTTGGCCCGGCCCGTCATCTCGCGGGTGGTGCCGCCGCCGCCGTCGCCGTATCCGACGGGAGCGATCGAGCCCGTGGCGCGGCGCGACTCGCGGAACTGGCGGGTCGCCTTGGCGAGCTCCTCGCCCGAGAGCTCCGAGTTGTAGGTGTCCATCGGCGGGAAGTGCGTCAGCACGCGCGACCCGTCGATGCCCTCCCACCAGAACGTGTGGTGCGGGAAGACGTTGACCTGGTTCCAGGAGATCTTCTGCGTGAAGAACCAGTCGAACCCGGCGCGGCGCACGAGCTGCGGCAGGGCCGGCGAGTAGCCGAACGAGTCGGGCAGCCACACCCCGTGGGAGCGCAGGCCGAACTCGCGCTCGAAGAACCGCTGCCCCTGGGAGAACTGGCGCACCAGCGCCTCGCCCGACGGCATCACGGTGTCGGACTCGACCCACATGCCGCCCAGCGGCAGGAACCGGCCGGAGGCGACGGCCTCCTTGACGCGGGCCCACACCTCGGGCCGGTGCTCCTTGACCCACGCGTACTGCTGCGCGGACGACATGCCGTAGACGAAGTCGTCGGTGCGCTCGATGAGGTCCGCCATGGACGACGTCGTGCGGGCGACCTTGCGGATCGTCTCGCGCACGGGCCACAGCCAGGCGGAGTCGATGTGCGCGTGCCCGACGGCGGAGACCTCGTGGGCGCTGTGCTCGGCCGGGCTGGCCAGCACGTCCGCGAGCGCGGCCCGGGCCGCGGCGGCGGTCTCGGGGATGCGCTGGAGGTCGAGCACGTCGAGGGCGTCGTCGAGCGCCTGGAGGATCCGCATCCGGCGCGGTCCGGTGGGCAGCTCGGCCTGGAGACCCAGCAGCACCTCGACGTCGAGCGCGAGGTCGTGCACCTCGGACTCGAAGACCGCGAGGTCGATGCGGCGGGTCGTGTACAGCGGGTGCGGGGACGAGGTGGTGGTGTCGCCCTCCGTGGTCCGCTCGAACACGTTGTGCCCCAGCAGCACCGGGTTGGACGCCGCCTCCAGGTACAGCTCGACCTGCTCGCCGCCGGCCGCGGCGTCGGCGACGACGACGTGCTGGTTGCGCGGGTTGATGGACTTCACCGGGGTGCCGTCGGGGCGGTAGACCAGGGCCTCGGCCTGGAAGCCGGTCCGGTCGACGTCGAAGCCCAGGTCGACCACGGCCTCGACCGTGCGTCCGGCCCACTCCGCGGGCACCGTGCCCGTCAGCCGGAACCAGGTGGTGGCCCACGCCGGGCCCCACGGGGTGCCCACCTCGTACGGCTCCATCGTGAGGGCGAGGCCCTCGGCCGGCGGGATCGGCTCGCCCGGCAGGGCGTGCCACTCGACGTCGAGCGGTACCGACGTCGAATAGACCGCCGGCCAGATCCGCTCCGTCAGCACCCGGTGCGCGCGCCCGGTGGTCAGTGTGATGTCGTCGTGCATCGAAAGGGCCTCCCCTGTTTCACCGTTGAACGCACGCAGGCTAACCCAGACCGTCGTCCTCGTCCGGCGGGCGTTCGGTGGGCGTGCGGTGTGGCGTCCGGTGGGCGTCCACACCCCCGGGGGGATGAAAGGATGGTGCCCATGAGCACGAGTGACGAGACACCCACCGGCTTCGAGGCTCCGGTGGGCACCGACCAGGCCACGCGGGACATCGCGGAGGTCGCCGCGGTCGAGGTCATCACGACCGCGGCCGTCCACCTGATGAGCGCGGCGGCGGTGAAGTGCGGCCTGGCCGAGGGCGAGGACGCCGAGGAGCTCAAGGACCTCGACGAGGCACGCAAGCTGATCACGGCGCTGGCCGCCCTGGTGGTCGCGAGCGCCCCCGACATCGGCAACCAGCACGCGCGCTCCCTGCGCGACGGCCTGCGCAGCCTCCAGCTCGCGTTCCGCGAGGCCTCCGTCATCCCCGACGCGCCGGGCGAGGGCCCGGGCGAGAAGTACACGGGTTCCGTCGTCTGATGTCGGAGCATCCCGTCGCCGTGGTGCCCGGTCCGGCGCCCGAGCCGGGGCCGGCCCCGCGTCGTGGGGGCGGGCGTGGCTCACGCGTGCTCGCGATCGTGCTGGTCGCGACGATCGCCGTCGGCGCGTACCTGTGGGTCACGACCGTCCGCTGGCAGCGCACGGCCACCGAGTGGCAGGACAAGGCGCAGGGGTACGCCGACGAGGTCGGGTCGCTGCGGCTGCAGCTCGACGGCGCCAACACGGAGCTGCAGGCCGCCCGCGACCAGCTCTCGGCGGCGACGTCGCGCATCACCGACCTCGCGAACGAGAAGGCGCAGCTCGGTGACGAGAACGTCGCCTCGCAGCAGGTCCTCGACTACCAGACGCAGGTCAGCGGGGCCGCAGCCACGGTGGCGTCGGCGCTCGGCCAGTGCGTGTCGGGCCAGGAGCAGCTCGTCGGCTACCTCAAGGAGGCCGACCAGTACGAGCCGGCCGACCTGAGCCGCTACGAGCGGGAGGTCAACGCGCTGTGCGCGGACGCCGAGGACGCCAACCAGGCCCTGCAGCAGGAGCTGCGCCGGTGAGGCGGACGGCTCGTCCGCGTGCCGGCCGGCTCCTGGTCGGACTCGCGCTGACCGGGTCGCTGGCCGGCTGCGGCGTGCTGCCGCCCCTGCCGGACCCGGTGCCGAGCGACATCGTGCCCACCTCGCCCGTGGACCTGTCCCCCGCGGCCGGCGGCGACGCCCTGAGCCCGGACGGGTTCGACGCCGTGGAGCGCATGGCGGTCCGCATCCGCAACGTGGGCTGCGAGGAGCTGTCGACCGGTTCCGGGTTCGCGATCGACGAGCACACCCTGATCACGAACAAGCACGTGGTCTCGGACTCGAAGGACCTGGAGGTCAGCACCTACGACGGGCACGACATCACCGTGGGCGCCACCTCGACCGCGGGCCTGGCGGACCTCGCCGTGGTGCGTACGACCGACCCGCTGCCGTCGCACCCGGAGCTGGCGAAGGCCGACCCGGAGCCCGGCGACCACGTCACCGTCGTGGGCTACCCCGCGGGCGGCGAGCTCACCGTCACCGAGGGCGAGGTGAAGGGCCGCACGCGCGACCCGCTGAACGCCAACCTCGGCGAGGTGCTGCTCACGGACGCGCCCGTCGAGCCCGGGTCGTCCGGGTCGGCAGCGCTGGACGACAAGGGCCGCGTGATCGGCGTCGTCTACGCCAAGACGGCGGACGACAACAGCCTGCTGGTGCCGCTGTCGACGCTCCAGGATGTGCTGGCCGACGACACGGCGTTCACGCCGGCGTCGGGCTGCTGAGCGGGGCGCTCAACAGGTCCCGACGCTCCGCTCAGCGGGCCGGGACGCTCAGCGCGCCGCCCCGATGCGGAGCTCCAGCGAGTCCACGCGGGCCGAGATGACCTCGGACGCCGCCAGGCGGGCGTTGACCTGCTTCAGCACCGCGTCGAGCCCGGCCCGGTCGAGGCCCGGGTCCAGCGCGAGCACGACCGCGACCTCGGCCTTGCGGCCCGGCTCGGCGTGCGCGCGCACGACATGCTGCACGGGCGCCGCGGCGACGGTGACCTCGGACGCGACCTCGGGGTCGACGGCGAGCCCGTCCTCGTGCGGCACCAGGGCGGGCCGCCAGGGCTGACCCTGCGCCAGCGCCCACACGGCGGGGCGCGGGACCAGCGCCGTCGACGGACCGGCCGGGTCCACGACGATCAGCGCCCAGTTCTCGCTCACGGCCGACAGCGCCGCGCGGGTCGCCTCGACCGGGACCGGCCGCGCGTCGGGCCGCCAGGCCTGCATCGCGGCCACGGAGGTGAACACGGGCAGGGCACGCCGGCCGTCCGGGGCCTCCAGCGCCACGACGCCGGACGACGCCTCCTTGTCCACGGCCAGCCCGTCCGGGTTCTGCTCGACGACGCCGGCCTCGGCCAGCACGGGCACCAGCACGCGGGTCTCGGCCAGCCGGGCGACGACGTCGCGCAGCGGGACGGCCCCAGTCGTGTGGCCCGCCAGCAGCCGGGTCAGCTCGGCGTCGGCCGAGCCGTCGTCGCCGGCGAACTGGCTGGAGGGCTGGATGGACTTCACTCGGCGGCCTCGGCGGTAGCGGCGTCGGCGTCGCCCGGGCGCCCCGCGACGTCGAGCGCCTCGGGGAGCGTGAAGGCCCCCGCGTACAGGGCCTTGCCGACCACGGCGCCCTCGATGGTGCCCAGGGCGCGCAGCGCCCGCAGGTCGTCGAGGGACGAGATGCCGCCCGAGGCGACGACGTGCGCGGAGGTGCGCGCGGCGACGTCGGACAGGAGGTCGACGTTGGGGCCGCGCAGCGTGCCGTCCTTGGTCACGTCGGTGACGACGTAGCGGGAGCAGCCCGCCTCGTCGAGGCGGCCGAGGACCTCCCAGAGGTCGCCGCCCTCCTTGGTCCAGCCGCGGGCGGCGAGGGTGGTGCCGCGCACGTCGAGGCCGACGGCGACGCGGTCGCCGTGCTCGGCGATGACCTTGGCCGTCCAGGCCGGGTCCTCCAGCGCGGCGGTGCCGAGGTTGACGCGGCGCGCGCCGGTCGCCAGGGCCCGCTCCAGCGACTCGTCGTCGCGGATGCCGCCCGACAGCTCGACCTGTACGTCCAGCTCACCGACCACACGCGCGAGCAGGTCCGCGTTGGAACCGCGGCCGAAGGCGGCGTCGAGGTCCACGAGGTGCACCCACTCCGCACCGCCGGACTGCCAGTCCAGGGCGGCGGTCAGCGGGTCCCCGTACGAGGTCTCCGAGCCGGCCTCCCCCTGGACGAGGCGGACGGCCTGGCCGTCGGCCACGTCGACGGCGGGCAGGAGCACGAGTCGGTCGGTCATGTCTCTCCAAGTTCGTTCAGTTCGATGTGTTGAGTGCTGGGTATTCGCCCCTTTCCGGGGCCCGGAAGGGCGAATGTCCAGCACTCAACGGGTGGGGCTAGGCCAGGGTCCTGAGCCAGTTCTCTAGGAGCTGGGCGCCCGCGTCGCCCGACTTCTCGGGGTGGAACTGCGTGGCCGCGAGCGGTCCGTCCTCGACGGCCGCCACGAAGCGGCCTCCGTGGTCGGCCCACGTGACCTTCGGCGGCGTGAACCGGCCCACCGCGTTCTCGTCGTAGCCCTTGGTGAACGTCTGGGCGGCGTACGAGTGCACGAAGTAGAAGCGCTCGTCCTCGATCCCGGAGAACAGCGTCGAGCCCTCCGGGGCCTCGACCGGCGACCAGCCCATGTGCGGCACGACGTCGGCGTGCAGCCGCTCGACGACGCCGGGCCACTCGCCGATGCCGTCGGTGCGCTCGCCGTGCTCCACCCCGGCGTCGAACATGACCTGCATGCCCACGCAGATGCCCAGCACGGGGCGGTTGCCGGCCAGCCGGCGGCCCACGACCTCGTGGCCGCGCACGGCCGTGAGGCCCGCCATGCAGGCGGCGAACGCGCCGACGCCGGGCACGACCAGGCCGTCCGCGTCCTGCGCGAGGGTACGGTCGGCGGTCAGCGTCACGTCGGCGCCCACCCGCTCCAGCGAGCGGACGGCGGACCGGACGTTGCCGAAGCCGTAGTCGAGGACGACGACGCGCGCGCCCACGGTCAGATCCCGTCCTTGCTGTCCGGGCCCGTCTCGCCCTTGCCCATGCTCTTGCGGGCCTTGCGGGCGGCGGAGGTCAGCATCCGCATCGCCTTGAACTTGCTGATCGAGTCCGAGCCGACGACGCCCTCGATGTCCGCGACGGACGTGGCACCGGTCAGCAGGTCGACGACGTTCTCGGGCGCGCCGCCCAGGACGAGACCCGGGGCGAGCTCGTCGCCGCGGACGCCGTCGGCGAACCGGACCGCCGTCATCTGCTCGCCCGTGCGGGTCACCAGGACCAGCGGGACGCCGCGCACGAGCTGGGAGATCGCCGCGGCGGCCTGCTCGGGCGCGTCGCCCGAGCGGTCCCGCAGCACGCCGACGGCGCCGACCGAGGTCGGCACGGCGTCCAGGTCGAGCTGGGCCAGGGAGCTGGCGGCCGCGAGGGGCTCGGCGCCGGCGATCTGGGTGATGATCGCGGCGAACTCGGGCTCCCCGCTGCCGGTCAGCGAGGACAGGTCGTCCGGGATCTCGAGGTTGTCGAGGTCGAACTCGGGCAGGTCGTCGCCGGTGGGCGTGCTGCTGTCGGACCCGTTGTTGTCGGGCCTGGGGCTGTCGGACATGGCTGCTAGAGCGCACCCTTCGTGGACGGGATGCCGTCGACCCTCGGGTCGACGGCCACGGCGGCGCGTAGCGCACGCGCCAGCGCCTTGAACTGAGCTTCGACGATGTGGTGCGGGTCGCGGCCCGAGAGCACGCGGACGTGCAGGCAGATGCCAGCGTGGTGCGCGATGGACTCCAGCACGTGCCGCGTCAGCGAGCCCGTGAAGTGCCCGCCGATGAGGTGGTACTCCTGGCCGGGCGGCTCGCCCTCGTGCACCAGGTACGGCCGGCCCGACACGTCGACGACGGCCTGCGCGAGCGCCTCGTCGAGCGGCACGAGCGCGTCGCCGAACCGGGAGATGCCGGCCTTGTCACCGAGCGCCTGGCGCAGCGCCTCACCGATGCTGATGGCGACGTCCTCCACCGTGTGGTGGGCGTCGATGTGGGTGTCGCCGGTCGCCTGCACGGTGAGGTCGATCAGGGAGTGCTTGCCGAGCGCCGTGAGCATGTGGTCGTAGAACGGCACGCTCGTGCTGATCTCGGTGCGGCCGGTGCCGTCGAGGTCGAGCTCGACCAGCACCTTCGACTCGGACGTGGCGCGCTCCACGCGTGCTGTCCTGCTCATGCGCTTTCCTCCCCCTGCTCGTGCAGTACCTCGGTGAGCGCCGCGCGGAACGCGGCCATCTCGGCGGACGTGCCGATGGAGACCCGCAGCCAGCCCTCGGGCCCGGTCTCGCGGATCAGCACACCGCGGTCGAGCAGACCCTGCCATACCGCGTGCCGGTCGCCGAACCTGCCGAACAGCACGAAGTTGGCGTCGGTCTCCGCGACCTCGAACGGGCTCCCGTCCGGCAGGTGCTGCTTGCGCAGCCACGTGACCGTCGCGTCGCGCTCGGCGCGCAGCGTGGCGACCTGCGCCATCAGCGACTCGCGGTGGCGCAGCGCGGCGCCGGCGGCGGCCTGGGTGATGGCGCTCAGGTGGTACGGCAGGCGCACGATGCGCAGCGCGTCCACGAAGGCGGTCGACGCGACCAGGTAGCCGAGCCGCGCGCCGGCCGCGGCGAACGCCTTGGACATCGTGCGCGAGACGGCCAGGTTCGGGTACCGCTCCAGCAGCGCGACCGCCGACGGCGTGCCCGGGCGGCGGAACTCAGCGTATGCCTCGTCGACCACGACGACCGGGCGGGCACCGTCGATGTCGACCGTGAGGGCGGCCTCGCAGACCGCCTCGATCGTGGCCGTGGGCAGCGCCGTGCCGGTCGGGTTGTTGGGGCTGGCCAGCAGGATCACCGACGGACGGACCTCACGGATCGTCGCGGCGGCGTGCGCCGGATCGAGCGTGAAGTCGTCCTCGCGGCGGCCGACCACCCACGTCGTGTGGGTGTCGCGCGCGTACTCCGGGTACATCGAGTACGTGGGCGCGAACGACAGCGCGGTGCGACCCGGGCCGCCGAACGCCTGCAGCACGTGCAGCATGACCTCGTTGGACCCGTTGGCCGCCCAGACGTCGAACGGCGCCAGATGGACGCCCGTCTCCATCTCCAGGTAGTCGGCGAGGTCCTGGCGCAGCACGGTGGCGTCGCGGTCCGGGTAGCGGTTCATGCCGCGTGCGGCGCGCGCCACCTCCTCCGCGATGGTCGCGACCACGTCCTCGCCGGGCGGGTACGGGTTCTCGTTGACGTTCAGCAGCACCGGGACGTCGAGCTGCGGCGCGCCGTACGGCTCCTCGTCCGCCAGCTCGGGGCGCAGCGGCAGGCGCACCGAGGACGCCGGGGCGCCACCCTGGGCGCTCTGCTGGTCGACGGCGTTGGTCATCACCGCACCAGTCTACGAAGCGCGCGGCACCGGCCCGGCACCAGTCCGCCCACCGGGCGGGTGGCCCTGGTCACGAGACCGGTGGGCAGGCCGGTGCCGACCGCCCGGGAGGCACCCGTCACCGCACGCCCAGCACGAACGGGTACACCGCTGCCGCGCCCGCCTCGCGCAGCAGGCGGGACGCGACCGTGAGGGTCCAGCCCGAGTCCGTGTAGTCGTCCACCAGCAGGACCGACCGGCCGGGCAGCCCGCGCAGCGCGCCGTCGGGGAGCTGGAGCTGGAGGCGCCGGGCCACGCCCGCGAGCCGCATCGCCGAGTTCACGTCGTGCCGGCCGGGCTCCTCCTGACCGGCGACCGGGCCCACCGCACCGATCATCGGCACGCCCAGGTACTTCGCCAGACCGGTGGCCAGGTGGAAGGAGAGCTGGGGCCGCCGGACCGAGCGGACCGCCACGACGGCCTCGATCACGAGCGGGCCGGGCTCGGCCCCGGCTGCCTCCGACCCCGCGGTCTCGCCGGTCTCGCCGTCGGGCGCGCCGGACTCCGCCGTCTCGTCCGTCGCCACGAGCGGGCGCAGCGCCGGCCACTCGTCCAGCACCCGGGCGGCGGCCCGGCGCAGCGGGACCGGCAGCTCGCCGTCCTTCGCGTTCGGGGCGAGCAGCTCGCGCAGCGGGCCGGACCAGCCGAGGCCGTCCAGCCGGGCGACGGCGCGGCCGGGCTCGGCCAGCTCGGCGGGCGGGATCTTGCCCTTGAGGTCCAGGCCGATCGAGGCCAGGCCGGTGGGCCACATCTTGCGGGGCTCGACCTCGATGCCGGGCCGGTCCATCTCGGCACGCGCGGCGGCGACCGCCTCGGCGTCGGGCGGCTCGGGCAGGGCCATGGAGCCGCACCGGTCGCAGCGGCCGCACTCCCAGCCCGGGGCGAGGTCCGGGTCGTCGAGCTGGGCGCGCAGGTACGCCATGCGGCAGCCCGGGGTGTTGACGTAGTCGACCATCGCCTGCTGCTCGGCCGCGCGGGTCGCGGCGACGCGCGCGTACCGCTCGGCGTCGTACGACCAGGACTGCCCGGTCGCCTCCCAGCCGCCCTTCACGCGCCGGACGGCGCCGTCGACGTCGAGCACCTTGAGCATGGTCTCCAGGCGCGAGCGGCGCAGGTCCACCTGCGTCTCCAGCACGGCCGTGGACATGGTGCCGCCGCCGCTCAGGGCGTCGAGCGTGGCCCGCACCTGCCCCTCCGCCGGGAACGCCTGCTCGCCGAACCACTCCCAGATCGCCTTGTCCTCGGTGCCGGGCAGCAGCACCACCAGCGCCTGGTCCACGCCACGGCCCGCGCGGCCCACCTGCTGGTAGTACGCGATGGGCGACGACGGCGCACCGAGGTGCACCACGAACGCCAGGTCCGGCTTGTCGAAGCCCATGCCGAGGGCCGACGTCGCGACCAGCGCCTT
Organism: Promicromonospora sukumoe; assembly: GCF_014137995.1. Classification (NCBI taxonomy): domain Bacteria; kingdom Bacillati; phylum Actinomycetota; class Actinomycetes; order Micrococcales; family Promicromonosporaceae; genus Promicromonospora; species Promicromonospora sukumoe. The sequence continues at coordinate 1,144,646 of NZ_JACGWV010000001.1, read as the reverse complement.
GACGTCGTCGTTCTTCAGGTCGGCCTCGAGCTGCTCGCGCTGCGCCGGCTCGGTGCGGCCCGTGTACGCGGCCACCGCGAGGCCGTAGCCGCGCAGCTGCTCGGCCACCTGCTCCGCCGCCGAGACGGTGAGGCAGTAGACGATGCCGGACCCCTCGATGTCCTGCAGCGCCTCGGCCAGCCAGGCCACCCGGGTGGGCTGGTCGCCGAGCTCCAGCACCGCCAGGTGCAGCGACTCCCGGTCGAGCCCGCCGCGGAGCACCAGCACGTCCTCGCCGCTCGCCTCGTCGCCGTGCACGGCGAGCTGCTCGGCCACGTCGGCCGTCACGCGCTCGTTCGCGGTCGCGGTCGTGGCGAGCACGGGGATGCCCGACGGGAGGTCGGCCAGGAGGGTGCGGATGCGCCGGTAGTCGGGGCGGAAGTCGTGGCCCCAGTCGGAGATGCAGTGCGCCTCGTCGATGACCACGAGGCCGGCGTCGGCGGCCAGGCGCGGCAGCACCTCGTCGCGGAAGCCGGGGTTGTTCAGGCGCTCCGGCGAGCACAGCAGCACGTCGACCTCGCCGCGCGCGATCGAGGCGTGCACCTCGTCCCACTCGGTCATGTTGGCCGAGTTGATCGTGACCGCCCGGATGCCGGCGCGCGAGGCCGCCGCGATCTGGTCGCGCATGAGCGCCAGCAGCGGCGAGACGATGACCGTGGGACCGGCGCCCCGGGCCCGCAGCAGCCGGGTCGCCACGAAGTACACGGCCGACTTGCCCCAGCCAGTGCGCTGCACGACGAGCGCGCGGCGGTGGAACGCCGCGAGCGCCTCGATGGCCGTCCACTGGTCGTCGCGCAGCCGCGCGTCGTCGCGGCCGACCAGGTCGCGCAGCGCGGCCTCGGCCTCCTCGCGCAGGGAGGCCCCCGGCGTCGCGGCCGGGACCGCGCGGGCCTCCGGGGCGGCGTCCTCGGCCTCTGCCTCCTCGTCGCCCCCGGGCGCGTCCGGTGCCTCGGCGCCCTCCGCCGCCGGTTCGTCCACCTCGGCCGGCGGCCACCGGCGGACCGGTGCCGCGGCCGCCACACCGCCGTCGGGCAGCAGGCCGCGCAGCATCTGGAGCTTCGCCGCCTGGGCCTCGGGGGTGTTGCGCGCCGACGGCGGCAGCCCGGGGTCACCGACGTCGGTCAGGTGGGCGTCGTCGGGCGGCTCCTCCATGGTGAAGGGCAGGTCTGCGAAGGGGTCCTTGGTCACGTGTTCGATCCTAGGAGCAGCCACCGACACCGCGAGCCGGTTATCCACAGCCGGGTACGCTTGGCACACTATTCGCGGACGGTTCCTCGCGCCGTCTCAGCACGCGCCGCCGAAGCGGCGCCGTCGGGCAGACCCGGCGCACCCACCGGACCCACCGACGCCGCCAGCGAGGCGAGCAGCGCGAGCCGCTCCCCGCTCGGCGAGCCCGGGGCGGCGTGCAGCAGCACGACCATCTGCCGGTCGGTCCCGGCGATCGACAGCTTCTCCATGTCGAGCTCCAGCTCCCCGACCTGCGGGTGCAGCATGTGCGTGACGTGCGGCCTGCCGAGGTTGACGTCGTGCCGCGCCCAGAGGGTGCGGAAGCGCTCCGAGGCGAGCGAGAGCTCCCCGACGAGCCGTGCGGGGCGCTCGTCGTCCGTGTCCGTGCCGACCGCCTCGCGGAACCGGGCCACGATCTGGGGCGCCACGCCGGGCCAGTCCGGGTGCAGGGCCTGCTCGGCGGGGTCCAGGAACAGGTCGCGGAGCCGGTTGCGGCCCACCCGGAGGGTGGGCGACAGGGCCTCCGCCAGCGGGTTCACCGCGAGCACGTCGAAGTACCGGCCCTCGATGTAGCCCGGGATGCCCACCCGCTCCAGCAGCCGCAGCGTCCCCTCGGGCACCACCTCGCGGCGCGGACGACGACGCCGGCGGGGCGCCGGGGCCGCCAGGCCGAGCAGGTGCCTCGTCGCCGCCTCGTCCAGGAGCAGCACCCGGGCGATCGACTCCAGGACCTGGGCGGACGGGTTGCGGTCCCGGCCCTGCTCCAGCCGCAGGTAGTAGTCGGCGCTGATGCCCGCGAGCAGCGCCACCTCCTCGCGCCGCAGGCCGGCCACCCGGCGCACGCCGCCCTCCGGCAGGCCGACGTCGGCGGGGCGCACCAGCTCGCGGCGCGCCCGCAGGTACTCGCTCAGCTGGGTCTCCCGGGTCATGCCCTCCACGGTAGGCCGAGCGGCTCGCGGCTGCCTGGTCCCCGTACACCCAGGATCGCGCGGGTACTGCCTGTCCGCGCCGGGCCGCCGGACGGTGGAGCCATGACCACACAGACCCTCCCCGGCGGCACCTTCACGCTCGCCGACGACCTGACCCTCTCCCGCGTCGGCTACGGCGCCATGCAGCTCGCCGGGCCCGGCGTCTTCGGCCCGCCCGCCGACCGCGCGGCCGCCGTCGCCGTCCTGCGCGAGGCCGTCGCGCTCGGCGTCAACCACATCGACACGGCCGACTTCTACGGCCCGTACGTGACCAACGAGATCATCCGCGAGGCCCTGCACCCCTACGCCGCGGACCTGCACCTCGTCACCAAGGTGGGCGCGGTGCGCGACGCCGAGGGGCACTGGGTGTTCCGCCGCGAGCCGGACGAGCTGCGCAAGCAGGTCGAGCAGAACCTGGAGCACCTCGGCCTGGACACGCTCGACGTCGTGAACCTGCGCGTCGGCGGGTTCGACGCCCCGGAGCCCGGGTCGCTGGCACCGCAGTTCGCCGCCCTGGCCGCGCTTCGGGACGAGGGCCTGATCCGGCACCTCGGCGTCAGCACCGTCACGGCGGAGCAGGTCGCCGAGGCGCAGACGATCGCGCCGGTCGTCTGCGTGCAGAACATGTACAACATCGCCAACCGCGGCGACGACGCGCTGATCGACTCCCTGGCCGCGCAGGGCATCGCCTACGTGCCGTACTTCCCGCTCGGCGGCTTCTCGCCGGTGCAGTCAGCGGAGCTGGACGCCGTCGCGGCCCGGCTGGGCAGCACCCCGGCCGCCGTCGCGCAGGCGTGGCTGCTCCAGCGTTCGCCGAACATCCTGCTGATCCCGGGGACGTCGTCGGTGGCCCACCTCCGCGAGAACGTCGCGGTCGCAGGGCTCACCCTGCCCGACGACCAGGTCGCGGTGCTGGACGCGATCGGCGGCTGACCTCTCCGGACGACGCACGGTCGGCAGGCGAACGGCGCCGGGCGGCCGGACCCCCAGGTCCGACCGCCCGGCGCCGTCGCGCCCGGGGCCCTACCGCCCCTGCAGCGCCTTCACGTTGTCGCCGAAGGTCCAGCCGCGCGACCCGTCCCAGTTGATCGACCAGGTCATGAGGCCCTTGAGCGCCCCGTTGTACGAGCCGTACGCCTGCGAGACCAGCGACGGCGCCATGTACCCGCCGCCCGCGCCCTGCTGCGCGGGCAGCCCGGGCACCTGCTTCTCGTACGGCACACGGATCGTGGTGCCCTGGATGACGAGGCCGTCGTCGAGGCAGTCGGTCTGGGCCTGGAAGCCGGCCACGGTCCCGGCGGCGTACGAGTTGCCGGAGCAGTCGTACATCGACCCGTTGTAGTACTGCATGTTGAGCCACCACAGGCGCCCGTTGTCGGCGTACTTCTTGATGATCGGCAGGTAGGAGCCCCAGATCGAGCCGTAGACGACGCTGCCGCCGGTGACGTAGGCAGTCTCGGGCGCCATCGTGAGGCCGAACCCGGCCGGCATCCCGGCGAGCACGCCGTCGATGATCCGGATCAGGTTGGCCTGCGACGTCGAGAGCTGGCTGATGCTGCCGCTGCCCGTCAGGCCCGTCTCGATGTCGATGTCGATGCCGTCGAAGTTGTACTCCCGCAGGATCGGCACGATGGTCGCGACGAACCGGTCGGCCACGGCCTGCGAGGACAGGTCGATGCCCGCGGTGGCGCCGCCGATCGACATCAGGATCGTCAGGCCCGCCTCCTTGGCGGCGCACATCTCCTCCGGGCTGGGCACCTGGACGCCGGAGTCCATGCCGTCCTCCCACAGCACCGTGCCGTCGGAGCGGATCACCGGGAACGCGAGGGTGGCGACGTTGTAGCCGTGCTGGGTGATCCGCGAGTCGGTGATCGGGATCCAGCCCATGCCGGGGTGCACGCCGTTGCTCGCGCCGTCCCAGTTCTCCCAGTAGCCCTGCAGCACCTTGCCCGACGGGCGCGGGCGCTGGCTGCAGTCCGTCGGCGTCGGCTCGGGGTCGGGGGTCGGGTCCGTGGGGTCCGGGTCCGGGTCGGGTGTCGGGTCGGTCGGGTCAGGGTCGGGCTGCGTCGCGCACGCGCCGTCGTCGGCCCAGAGGCTGGGGGTGGTGTCGGGGGTCCAGCCCGCGCCGACGTGCGCGGTGTGCCCCACCAGCGCCGTGTAGGCCCGGCCGCGGTGCGTCACGTGCGCGCCTGCGGTGTAGGAGCTGCCCTCCGCCCAGGCGGAGGCCGCGCAGTCGGCAGCGGCGGCCTGGGCCACCGGCCCGGCCTGCGCGACGACGACCGGTACCGCCAGTCCGGTCACCAGCAGGGCGGTGATCCCCGCCGCCAGGAACGATGTACGCCGTCTCATGGCACTCCCTAGGGCCGTGGTATTTGTCAGGAACGCTAGCCAAATACCGGACCCCCGGGAATACGGGGAACCCACAACCCGACCACACGCCGACGCCGGGCACTCACCCGCCCCGACCTAGACTCGCGGCGTGATCCGACTCAACCCCGAGCAGCTCGTCTTCGTCACCGAGCGCCACCTCGCGACCCTCACCACCCTGCGCCCCGACGGCACGCCGCACGTCGTCCCGGTCGCCTTCACCTGGGACGCCGACGCCGGGGTCGCGCGCATCACCACCAACCGCAGCTCGTTCAAGGCCCGCCACTCCGCCCCGGGGCCCGACGGCGGCCAGCCGCGCGCCGCGCTGTGCCAGGTCTCCGGCGGCCGGTGGATCACGCTGGAGGGCACCATCGCCGTCAGCGAGGACGAGGCCGAGATCGCCGACGCCGTCGCCCGCTACGCGCGCCGCTACCGCGAGCTGGGCCCCAACCCGGACCGCATCGTGCTGCGCGTGACGGTCGACAAGGTGATGGCGTCGACGTACATGGCGTCCTGACGCTCAGCCGACCTTGGCGGACTCCTCGCCGGCCGGCATCAGCACGCTGACACGGTCGCCGCGCACGAGCTGGCGGCCGCGGCGCGTCTCGACCTCGCCGTTGACCCGCACCTCGCCGTCGGCGATCAGGTCGCGGGCCTGCGCGCCGTCCTCCGCGAGGTCGGCGAGCTTCAGGAACTGGCCCAGGCGGATGACGTCGTCACGGATGGGCACCTCGGGAACGTTCGGCTCAGAGTTGGACACCACAGCATTGTCTCGCGTCCGCCGCCCTAGACTGGCCGGGTGATCCAACGCATCGACCTCCGCGGCCGGTCCCTGGGCCGCCGCGCCCTTCTCGACGTCCTTCCCCGTGCCGAGGTCGGAGTCGACGAGGCCGTCCATGTGGTCGAGCCGCTGCTGCGCCAGGTCCGCGAGGGCGGCGCGGCCGCCCTGCGCGAGATCGCGCTGCGGTTCGACGGGATCGCTCCCGAGCACCTGCGGGTCCCCGCGTCCGCGCTGACCGAGGCGCTCGACGGCCTGACGCCGCTGGTCCGCTCCGGCCTGGAGGAGGCGATCCGCCGCGTGCGCCGGGTGCACGGCGCCCAGCTGCCCGCCGACCACGTGACCGAGCTCGCGCCGGGCGCCGTCGTCCGGCAGCGCTGGATCCCGGTCCAGCGCGTCGGCCTGTACGCGCCGGGCGGTCTGGCCGTGTACCCGTCGTCGGTGGTGATGAACGTCGTCGCCGCGCAGGAGGCGGGCGTGCCCGGCCTGGCCGTGGCCTCCCCGCCGCAGAAGGACAACGGCGGTCTGCCGCACCCGACCATCCTCGCGGCGTGCGCGCTGCTGGGGGTCGACGAGGTCTACGCCGTGGGCGGCGCCCAGGCCGTGGCGATGTTCGCGTACGGCGCGGCGGGCAGCGCGGAGCAGGACGGCGAGACGCTGTGCGAGCCCGTCGACGTCATCACCGGCCCCGGCAACGTGTACGTCGCGGCCGCCAAGCGCCTGGTGCGCGGCATCGTGGGCATCGACTCCGAGGCCGGGCCCACGGAGATCGCCGTCCTCGCCGACGCCACGGCCGACGCCGGGCACGTGGCCCTCGACCTGATCAGCCAGGCCGAGCACGACCCGATGGCCGCCTCCGTGCTGGTCACCGACTCGGTCGAGCTCGCCTCCGCGGTCGAGGCCCGGGTTCAGGACCTCGCGTCGGCCACCAAGCACTCCACCCGGGTGGCGCGTGCGCTGGAGGGCCCGCAGTCCGCCGTCGTGCTGGTGGACGACATCGAGGCCGGTCTCGCCGTCGTGAACGCCTACGGCGCGGAGCACCTGGAGATCCAGACCGTCGACGCCGGCGCCGTGGCCGCGCGCGTGCACAGCGCGGGCGCCATCTTCGTGGGCCCCTGGTCGCCGGTGTCGCTCGGCGACTACATGGCCGGGTCCAACCACGTGCTGCCCACCGGCGGCACCGCGCACTTCGCGAGCGGCCTGGGCGTGCACGCCTTCCTCAAGTCGGTGCAGCAGATCGAGTACACGCGCGACGCGCTCGAGGAGCTGACCGACCGCATCGTCGCCGTCGCCAACGACGAGGACCTGCCCGCGCACGGCGAGGCGGTCCGGGGCCGCTTCCACTAGCCCCGCCGCCGTCGGGCCGTCGTCGTCCGCCCTTCCCTTCACCTTTGAGACCTAAGTTTCTTCGCTCTGGGGCGCCCCAAAGCGAAGAAACTTAGGTCTCAAAGGAGATGAGCGAGTCGGGCTCAGACTCCCGAGCCCGACGGCCGCGACGCCCGCAGGTGCGCCCGCTCCGCCAGCTCCGACTCGGCCACCAGCTCCAGCATCGGCTTGCCCGGCGCGCACATCATCGTCGCCACGAACTCGGTCCGGGCATCGTCCAGCGCGTTCCCGTCCTGGTAGTGGATGACGTCGCCGCCCGGCTCCCAGAACGTGCCGCCGGCCTCGACGACCCGCTCCGGCTCGCCCTCCAGCTCGAACCGGACCGCGCCCTGGATCACGTACCCGAACGCCGGCCCGGAGTGCCGGTGCGGCGGCGTGCCCGGGTCGCCCGGCTCCCACTGGACGTGGATCGTCATCGCCGAGGCGCCGTCGGGCACGGTGATCGGCGATGCGTCCTGCAGCATCGTGGCCGCCGTCATCCAGCTCGCCGCCGGCCCGTCGTGCTCGCCGGCCCCGTGCGTGTGCTCGGCGTGGTTCTCCGTCATGGTGCTGCCCTTCGTCGTGGCCAGTTCGTCATGGTCGTTCCGACGTGTCGACCGGACAGCCCGCTGATCTGTGACTGGGTGAAACCTGTACAGAAGCATTGACATGGCACCGGGCGGTAAGCGAGGAATGTCGCACACCTGCACGTTGCACGTTCCATCGCTGCCGAAACCGAGGGAGCCGTAATGTCATACCGGTCCAGAACGCCCCTGCTCGCCGTGGCCGCGGTCACGGCACTAGCGGCGGCGTTCACGCCAGCGGCCGCTGCCGTGATCCCCGCCGCTCCACCGTCGACCGACAAGGTCGACCCCCGGGACGCCCTGGCCGAGAACCTGGTTCCGGCCGAGACCACCCCGCAGGCCGGGGTGGAGCGCGACGCCGGTATCCAGAAGCTCGCCCTCGGCCGCGGCAAGGCGGAGCGCACCTACCTGATCCGCCTGGCCGACGCCGCCGTGCCCACCTACACCGGTGGCGTCGAGGGCCTGGCGGCCACGACGCCCCGCGCGGGCCGGACGCTCGACCCGTCGACCGCCCGCGTGCGCGCGTACACGGAGTTCCTCGAGGCGGAGCAGGACGACTTCGTCACCCGCATCGAGCGCACCGTGGGCCACGACGTCGAGGTGCCGTTCACCTACCAGTACGCCGTCAACGGCCTGTCCGCCGTCCTGACGCCGCAGGAGGCAGCGGAGGTCGCCAAGGACCCGGCCGTCGCGCACATCGCGCTCGACAAGGAGCACGAGCTGCACACGGACGCCGGTCCGGCGTGGAGCAACGCCGACGCGCTGTGGAACGCCGTCGAGGAGCTCGACCTGCCGGAGGACTACAAGGGCGAGGGTGTCGTGATCGGCACCATCGACACCGGCATCCACCCCTCCAGCCCCTCGTTCGCCGAGACCGGCGACGACGGCTACACGCACACCAACCCGCTCGGCGCGGGCAACTACCTGGGCGTCTGCGACCCGGCGAACACCGACCAGTACGACCCCGACTTCCCCTGCAACGGCAAGCTCATCGGCGCCTACGGGTTCCTGAGCGCCGCCGACCGCAGCGCGCTGGACGAGGACGGGCACGGCTCGCACACGGCCTCCACCTCGGGCGGCAACGTGGTCGACGACGTGACGCCGACGGCGCCGGAGGGCACGAACCCGCCGACGTTCGACGTCTCCGGCGTCGCCCCGCACGCCAACGTCATCAGCTACCGCGGCTGCTGCACCAGCGCGGGCCTGACGGCGTCGATCGACCAGGCCATCGCCGACGGCGTCGACGTCATCAACTACTCCATCGGCTCCTCGTCGCCGTCGGACCTGTGGAACGACTTCGACGCGCTCGGCTTCCTCAACGCGCGCGCCGCGGGCATCTTCGTCGCCACGTCCAACGGCAACGACGGCCCCGGGTTCGCGACGACGGGCTCCCCCGCCGACGCGCCCTGGCTGACGTCGGTGGGCGCCTCGACGCACAACCGGCACATGCTCAACGCCCTGGAGAACCTCACCGGCGGCACGAGCGACCTGCCCGACCTCACCGGCAAGTCCCTGACCGGCCCGCTGCCCGCGACCGGCATCATCGACGCCGGCTCCGTGGGCGACCCGCAGTGCACCACGACCACGGGCCACGAGGCGGACTACGCCGACAAGATCGTGGTCTGCGCCCGTGGCGGCAACGGCCGCGTCGAGAAGTCCTCGAACGTCGCGGCGCAGGGCGCCACCGGCTTCGTGCTGACGAACGACGAGGTCAACGGCGGCTCGCTGCTCGGTGACGCGTTCACCGTCCCGGGCGTCGCGCTCAGCTTCGCCGACGGCGAGACCCTGCGCGACTGGCTCGCGGAGGGCTCGGACCACACCGGGTCGATCGCCGGCACCACGTTCGTCACGGACGACGCGCTGGGCGACACGATGTCCAGCTTCTCCTCGCGCGGCCCCAACCGGGCCGTCGACACGATCGTGCCGTCCATCACCGCACCCGGCGTCGACATCCTCGCCGCGTACGGCGTGGCCGACGGCGCGTACGACCACGTCGAGTACGGCATCATCTCGGGCACCTCGATGTCGAGCCCGCACGTGGCCGGCGCGGGCGCTCTGCTCACGCAGGCCCGGCCGGAGTGGACCCCGGCGCAGCAGCAGTCGGCGCTCATGACGACGGCGCGCACGAGCGTCAAGGACTTCGACGGCTCGCCGGCCACCCCGTACGAGCAGGGCAGCGGGCACATGGACATCGGGGCCGCCGCCCAGGCGGGCCTGCTGTTCGACGAGACGGCCGCGAACTACCTGGCCGCCGACCCGGAGCAGGGCGGCGAGCCGAGCACGCTCAACCTGCCGTCCTTCGCCGACACCCAGTGCCTCGCGAACTGCTCCTGGGAGCGGACGGCGGTCGCCCCGCCGTCGGCCCCCGCGGACGTCACCTGGACGGCGTCGGTCGAGTCCGACGACGCCCTGGCCCTGTCGGTGGACCTGTCCACGGACACCGTCTCGCCCGGCGACTCGCTCGGCATCACGGTCACGGCCGACGTCGACGGCGCCCCCGACGGCGAGACGCTGTTCGGGCGCGTCACGCTCACCCCGAGCAACGACGACGTCCCCGCGGTGACCCTGCCGGTCGCCGTCGTCCCGTCCGGCGCGATCCTGCCGAACGAGATCGACGTGACCACGCGCCGCGACACCGGCTCCCAGGCCGTGACCGGCCTGAAGTCCATCGCGGTCAGCGACTTCACCGGTTCGGTGAAGGGTCTGGTCGAGGCCGACCTGCACGAGGGCTCGCTCAGCCAGGACCCGACGAACGCCGACGCGTTCGACGACCTGAGCCAGGTCGAGGTCACCACGCTGGAGGTGCCCGACGGCGCGTCGCGGCTCGTCACGGAGATCACCGCGGCCGAGGCGGCGGACCTCGACCTGTTCGTCGGCACCGGCAGCACGCCGAGCGCCGCGACCCAGGTCTGCGCGTCCACGTCGTCCGGCTCCGCCGAGGCCTGCGACATCGCCGACCCCGAGGCCGGGACCTGGTGGGTGGTGGTCCAGAACTGGGCCGGCAGCGACGACCAGCCCGACGCCCACACGCTGGCGACCGCCGTCGTCCCGTCCGAGGACCTCGGCAACGCCGGGGTGGCCGGGCCCGACGGCGAGGTGCCGGTGGGCGAGCCGTACGACGTGCGGCTGCACTGGAACCTGCCCACGGCCGCCGCGGGCGACCTGTTCTTCGGCACCGCGGTGCTCGGCACCTCGCCGGACAGCCCGGGCGACATCGGTGAGATCCCGGTCCGCCTGAACCGCGTGGCCGACGACGTGACCAAGACCGCCTCGGTCGAGGCCGCCGGGATCGGCGACACCATCGGCTACGACATCACCGTCCAGCCGAACGTGACGCCCGAGGACCTCACCTACACGGTCACCGACACGGTGCCGGACGGGCTGAGCATCGACGAGGCGTCGGTGACGGGTGACGGCGTCGTCGACGGCCAGACGATCACGTGGGAGGTCGAGGTGCCCACGCAGGTGGGCGCGGTGGGCTCCTACGAGGCGTCCACGCCGGCCGACGACCCGCAGTGCGCGGCGTGGGCAGGGTTCCTCGACCTCGGCTCGGTCGGCGTCGGGTTCAGCACCCTCGACGGGGACAGCGCGGCCGTGAACGCGTTCTCGCCCATCGGCCCGTTCCCGCACTACGGCGACCAGTCGCCGGGCCTCATCGTCTCCGACGACGGCCTGATCACGATCGCGGGCGGCTACACCGGCCGGCCGTGGGAGCCGCAGGAGATCCCGGCGACGGACGGCCCGAACGGCGTCATCGCGCCGCTCTGGTCCGACCTGCAGCTCTCGCTCGCCAACGACCGCGGCGTGCGGCTGGCGACGTCCGGCGGCGAGGTCGCGGTGGTCCAGTGGGACGACCCGTTCCCCTACGGCGGTGACCCGGCCGACCTGTCCAACTCCGTGGGCACGTTCCAGGCCTGGATCTACAACTCGGTGTCCGAGACCCGGCCCGAGATCACCTTCGAGTACGGCGAGGTGGGCACCCTGCCCGACCTGGCCACGATCGGCATCGAGAACCTCGCGGGCACGGCCGGCACCGCCGTCGTGAACGCGGGCGACCCCTCGTCCGCCGTGACGGAGGGCGGGTCGGTCTGCCTCGACTACGTGGGGCCGGACGTCGACCCGGTCTCGCTGTCGTACGAGGTCACGGTGGCCCCGGACGCGGTGACCGGCACGTACACCAACTCCGCCGAGCACGTCACCAACAACCCGTTCGACGAGCCGGCCGTCACCTCGGTCGACGTCGACGTGACCGGTCTGCCGGACGTCCCCGCCTGGGACCGCAAGGCGATCTACACCGCCGGTGACGAGGTCCTCCACGACGGCTCCGTGTGGGTCGCGCAGTGGTGGACCAAGGGCCAGAAGCCGGGCGCCACGCCGTGGGGCCCGTGGGCCGAGGTCGGTGCCGACGTGGTCTGCGGCGCGGAGACCTACCAGGCCTGGACGGACTCGTGGATCTACACGGGCGGCGAGACCGTCGAGCACGAGGGCAAGCTCTGGCGGGCCCAGTGGTGGACCCGCAACCAGGAGCCGGGCATCCCGTGGGGCCCGTGGCAGAAGGTCGGCGCCTGCTGACCTGAACCACCCCAGACGTGTCAGACGCTCAGGTCCCCCGAGGGACCTGAGCGTCTGACACGTGGGTGCAGGGTCAGAAGCCGAACGTGAGTACCCGCGGCATGTCCGTGCCGTGGCGGCCCGCGTCGTGGACGGCGCGGAGCACCGCGAGCTCGTGCGGCACGACCGGGTCCGGCAGCCCGACGAACGGGAACCAGGCCAGGTCGGCGGCCTTGTCGGGCTCCTGGATCGACGGCGTCCCCGTCCAGCGGGTGACCTCGAACATGAAGTCGACCCGCTGCTCGATCGCAGGCCCGCCCGGCTCGCCCCGGTGCAGCACGGTGAGCGGCCGGACGTCCTCGGGTGCCACCTCCACGCCGAGCTCCTCGCGGGCCTCGCGCACGGCGGCGTCGATCACCGACTCGCCCTCCTCGACGTGCCCCGCGGCCGCGCAGGCCCAGAAGCCGTCGCGGTAACCGGTGCCCTGCCGGAGCTGGAGCAGCACCTGCCCCTCGCGCCGGAAGTACAGGTAGGCCGCGGGCACGAGCGTGAACCGCTCGTGGTCGCCCTCGTCGTACCGGTCGGTCCGGTCCGGGGCCGCGCCGGGGGCCTCGGTCACGAGAGGCAGCCCTGGCCGAGCAGCGCCTTGAGGTCGCCGAACAGCGCGGGCGACTTCTCCACCCGCAAGCTGTCGGCGGCCCGCACGACGGTCCGCTTCCCGGGCTCCGCCACGGCGATGTGTACCTCCGCCGATCCGGGATGTGTCGCGAGCACCTCGCGCAGCCGGACCACGACCGACTCGATCGCGCGCGTGTGCGGCATGGTCACGGACAGCGGCGAGTCGGAGCCCACCGTGATGTCCGGCAGGGCCACCTCCATGGCCTGCAGCTGCATGGACTCGTCACGGCGTCGCACCCTGCCGCGCAGCACCACGACCTGGTCCTCGGCCAGCATCGTCGAGTAGGCGAGATAGGTCTCGCCGAAGAACATGACCTCGACGGCACCCTCGAGGTCCTCGACGGTCACGGCCGCCCACGGGTTGCCGTTCTTGCTCATCTTGCGCTGCACCGAGGTGAGCAGGCCCGCCACGGTCACCACGGAGCCGTCCGGCCGGCTCTCGTCGGCGAGCAGCGAGGCGACCGAGGTGTCCGCCGCCCGCTGCAGCACGTGCTCCAGCCCGGACAGCGGGTGGTCGCTCACGTACAGGCCGAGCATCTCCCGCTCGAACTGGAGCTTCTGCTTCTTCTCCCAGTCCGGCAGGTCCGGCACGTCGACCGAGAAGCCCATGCCCTCGTCGTCGCCACCACCGCCGAAGTCGGCGAAGAGGTCGAACTGGCCCTCGGCCTCCTTGCGCTTCACGCCGATCACGGAGTCCACGGCCTGCTCATGGATCACGAGCAGCGAGCGCCGGGTGTGGCCGAGCGAGTCGAACGCGCCGGCCTTGATGAGGGACTCGATGGTGCGCTTGTTGCAGACGGGGGCGGGGACCTTGTCGAGGAAGTCCTGGAAGGACGTGTAGGTGCCCTTCTCCTCGCGGGCCTCGACGATCGCGTCGACGACGTTGCGGCCCACGTTCCGCACACCGGTGAGGCCGAAGCGGATGTCGCCGCCGACGGCCGTGAACTTGGCCGCGGAGTCGTTGACGTCCGGCGGGAGCACCGTGATGCCCATGCGACGGCACTCGTTGAGGTAGAGCGCCATCTTGTCCTTGTTGTCACCCACCGACTGCAGCAGGCCGGCCATGTACTCGGCGGGGTAGTTCGCCTTGAGGTACGCGGTCCAGTAGGCGACGAGGCCGTAGCCGGCGGAGTGCGCCTTGTTGAAGGCGTAGCCGGCGAACGGGACCAGGGTGTCCCAGACCGCCTTGATCGCGGCGGCGCTGTACCCCTTCTCCTTGGCGCCCTTCTCGAAGTTGACGTACTCCTTGGCCAGCACCTCGGGCTTCTTCTTGCCCATGGCACGGCGGAGCAGGTCGGCCTGTCCGAGCGAGTAGCCGGCCATGATCTGGGCGGCGCGCTGGACCTGCTCCTGGTAGACGATCAGGCCGTAGGTCTCGTCGAGGATCTCCGCGAACGGTTCGACGACCTCCGAGTGGATCGCCTCGATCTGCTGCTGGTTGTTCTTCCGCAGCGCGTAGTTGATGTGCGAGTTCATGCCCATCGGCCCGGGCCGGTACAGGGCGATGACGGCGGAGACGTCCTCGAAGTTGTCGGGCCGCATCTGTCGCAGCAGTGACCGCATGGCGCCGCCGTCGAGCTGGAACACGCCGAGCGTGTTGCCGCTGGCGAGCAGGTCGTAGGTGGGCTTGTCGTCGAGCGCCACGTTCTCGATGTCGACCGGGTCCTTGCCGTTCATCACGATGTTCTCGAGCGCGTCGTCGAGGATCGTGAGGTTGCGCAGACCCAGGAAGTCCATCTTGATCAGGCCGAGGCCCTCGGACGTCGGGTAGTCGAACTGCGTGATGATCGCGCCGTCCTGCGGGCGCTTCATGATCGGGATGATGTCGATCAGCGGGTCGCTCGACATGATGACGCCGGCCGCGTGCACGCCCCACTGGCGCTTCAGGCCCTCGATACCGCGCGCGAGCTCGACGACGCGCTGCGCCTCGGGGTCGGTCTCGTGGACCTGGCGGAACTCCGCCGCCTCCGAGTACCGCTTGTCCTTCGGGTCGAAGATGCCGCTGAGGGAGATGTCCTTGCCCATGACGGCGGGCGGCATCGCCTTGGTGAGCTTCTCCCCCATGGCGTACGGCATGCCGAGCAGCCGGGCGGAGTCCTTGAGCGCCTGCTTGGCCTTGATGGTGCCGTAGGTGACGATCTGGGCCACGCGGTCGTCGCCGTACTTCTCCGTCACGTACCGGATGGCCTCACCGCGCCGACGCTCGTCGAAGTCGACGTCGACGTCGGGCATGGAGACGCGCTCCGGGTTGAGGAAGCGCTCGAAGATGAGGCCGTGCTCCAGCGGGTCCAGCTCGGTGATGCCCATCAGGTAGGACACCATCGACCCGGCGGCCGAACCACGCCCCGGCCCTACCCGGATGCCCTGGTCCTTGGACCAGTTGATGAAGTCGGCGACCACGAGGAAGTACCCCGGGAAGCCCATCTGGATGATGACCTCGACCTCGTAGTCGGCCTGCTTGCGCACGTCGTCCGAGTAGCCGTTCGGGTACCGGCGGCGCAGGCCTGCCTCGACCTCCTTGATGAACCAGGAGATCTCGTCCTCGCCGTCCGGCACGGGGAAGCGGGGCATGTAGTTGGCCGAGGTGTCGAACGAGACCTCGCACTGCTCGGCGATGAGCAGCGTGTTGTCGCACGCCTCGGGCAGCTCCTTGAAGACCTTCCGCATCTCGGCGGCGGACTTCACGTAGTAGCCGGAACCGTCGAACTTGAAGCGGTTCGGGTCGTCCAGCGTGGAGCCGGAGTTGATCGCCAGCAGGGCCTCCTGGCTGGTCGAGTCCTCCTCGCGCACGTAGTGCAGGTCGTTGGTCGCGACGAGCTTCGCGCCGATGGTCTTGGACAGCTCGAGGAGCTCCTTGGTCACCCGGGTCTCGATGGAGAGCCCGTGGTCCATCAGCTCGACGTAGTAGTTCTCCTTGCCGAAGATCTCCTGCAGCTCGCCCGCCTGGCGCACCGCCTCGTCCCACTGGCCCAGCCGCAGCCGCGTCTGGATCTCGCCCGACGGGCAGCCCGTCGTCGCGATGAGCCCGTCCGAGTACCGCTCCAGCAGGTCGCGGTCCATCCGGGGCCACTTGCCCATCTGGCCCTCCAGGGAGGCCAGGGAGGACGCCCGGAACAGGTTGTGCATGCCGGTGTTGTTCTTGCTCAGCAGCGTCATGTGCGTGTACGCACCGCGCGCCGAGACGTCGTCCGACTCCTGGCCCGCCTCGCCGTAGCGCACGCGGGTCTGGTCGAACCGGCTGGTGCCCGGCGTGATGTACGCCTCGACGCCGATGATCGGCTTGATGCCCGCCTTCTGCGCCTGCGCCCAGAACTCGTGCGCCCCGAACAGGTACCCGTGGTCGGTCGTCGCGATGGCGTGCTGCCCCTGCCGCCCGACCTCCTCCATGAGGTCGCCGATCCGGGCCGCGCCGTCCAGCATCGAGAACTCTGTGTGGACGTGGAGGTGGACGAAGTCGTCGCTCTTCGAAGCGGTGGCGGAGGGCATGTCCACGATCTTAGGACGGCTCTCCGACACTCCGGCCCAGCAACGCCGAGCCACTTCTCACATCAGGTGTACGCACCCCGCACCACATCGAGCGCGGCCTCCAGGTCGGCCGGGTACGGCGACTCCACCTCGACCCAGCGGCCGGTCACCGGGTGCTCGAAACCCAGCCGGTGCGCGTGCAGCCACTGCCGGGTGAGCCCCACCTTGGAGGCCAGCACCGGGTCCGCGCCGTAGGTCAGGTCGCCCACGAGCGGGTGGCGCAGGGCCGCGAAGTGCACGCGGATCTGGTGGGTGCGCCCGGTCTCCAGGTGCACCTCCATCAGCGACGCCGCGGACAGCATCTCCAGCGTCTCGTAGTGCGTCACCGACGCCTTGCCGTCGGCGGTGACCGCGAACTTCCAGTCCGAGCTGGGGTGCCGGCCGATCGGCGCGTCGATCGTGCCCGACGTCGGGTCCGGGTGGCCCTGCGCGAGCGCGTGGTAGACCTTGTCGACCGTGCGCTCCTTGAAGGCGCGCTTGAGGCCCGTGTACGCGACCTCCGACTTCGCCACGACCATCAGGCCCGACGTACCGACGTCGAGCCGGTGCACGATCCCCTGGCGCTCCGCGGCGCCCGACGTGGAGACGCGGTATCCCGCGGCGACCAGCGCCCCGACCACGGTGGGGCCGGTCCAGCCCGGCGACGGGTGCGCCGCCACGCCGACGGGCTTGTCGATCACGACCAGGTCGTCGTCGTCGTACACGATGCCCATGCCGGGCACCGGCTCCGCGACGACCTCGACGGCGGGCCGCTCCTCCGGCATGTCCACCTCGAGCCAGCCGCCCGCGACGACGCGGTCCGACTTGCCCACCTGGTGGCCGTCGAGCGAGACGGCGCCCGCCTCGGCGAGCTCCGCCGCGCGGGTCCGGGAGAACCCGAGCATGCGCGCCAGCGCGGCGTCGACCCGGTCGCCCGCGAGACCGTCCGGGACGGGCAGGGTGCGCAGCGCCATCAGGCGGGGTCGGCCGTACCGCCGTCGGACGCGCCGCCGTCGGCCTTGCCGGACTCCGGGCTGGACTCCGGCTCCTCGTCGGTGTGCCGCTTGCCGTCCAGGCCGATCCCCCGCAGGGACAGCAGCGCGATCAGCACGGCGGCCCCGACGACGGCGATGTCGGCCACGTTGCCCACGAAGTAGCCGGCGTAGTCGATGAAGTCCACGACGTGGCCGCGCGCGAACCCGGGCTCCCGCGCCAGGCGGTCGATCAGGTTGCCGACGGCGCCGCCGAGCAGCAGGCCCAGCGCGACGGCCCAGCCGCGCGACCCGAGGCGGCCGATCGCCCGCACGATGAAGACCACGACCACCGTCACGACGATGGTCAGGATCCAGGTGTAGCCCGAGGCGATCGACAGCGCGGCGCCGGGGTTGTAGATGAGGCGCAGCCCGAGCAGGTCGCCGACGAGCGGGATCGGCTCGGCGTTCACGGCCAGCGCGGACTCGGCCCACCACTTCGTGAGCTGGTCGACGGCCAGGACGAAGGCCGCGAGGACGAGCGTCCAGGTCACGAGCACGCGGCTGCCGGACGGCGAGGGTGTGGCTGCGGGACTCGTCTCGTCACCGGCCACGGCGGAGGGTTCAGCGGGAGTAGACATCAGGCAAAGTCTCCCACGCCCGGAGCCCCTGCCGGGCCCGGTGCCCGGCGTCACGCGGAAGGCCCGGCGACACACTGCCGGCAACCGGGCCACGAGCGATTTCCACCGCACATGGCGAATCCCCGGAAAATGGCGCTTACGGGTAAAGAGCCACGGAATGTCGGACCACCCCGGAACGAACAACGAGGCCCTTTCCCGGAATCCCGGGAAAGGGCCTCGTCTGGTGCGACATCAACGCCGTGTCACCGCACGGCGGGAGTCAATTGACGCTGGTGCGTCAGCAAGCGGCGTAGCCGGTCACGTTACCGGTCTGGAACAGGTTCAGCGGGCCGTCCCAGTGCCACGGCGCGACGCAGACGTTGTTCAGGACGTTGACCGAGTCCTCGCCACCGATGACGGCGTCGCCCTCACCGCAGGCCTGGTAGTCGGTCAGGTTCGCGGTGCTGTCCAGGTTGCCCGGGCCCTCCCAGTACCAGGGGGCGACGCACACGTTGTTCAGCGCGTTGAAGCTGCCGTCGCCACCGATCTCGACGACCTCACCAGCAGTGGCGACGTCCTCGGGGACCATCACGCCGTCGATCCCCTCGGGGAGCTCCGCGTTCTGGGTCGCGCCGAGCACGTCGAGCGCACCGTCCACGCCGACGACGCCGACAGCGCCCTCGACCCCGCCGAGCACCGCGCTGGCCTCGGACGGGCTGACCACGAGCGCCTCAGGCGCGTCGCCGAAGGTCAGCGCGCTCGCACCCGTCGCAGCGGCGACGATGAGCCCGGCCGACATGGCCACGGCAGCGCCGGCACGACACGTTGCACGGAATCCTCGGATCATTGTGTTTTCCCCCTCGAATGGCATCCGTCAAAAGAACGATGAACCACACGTGTGTGATTCACCTGGACGAGCATCCGGCGAGAAATTCACCCTGTCAATCGGAACGTGAACCCATGCACGGAGCCCCTGGTGCGTGAAATACGACATTCCAGGAGCGAACTCCATACCAATGCATCAGGTATGCACGTAACTCAGACATCACAGCGTTGATATCGGGTACGCGACCCGGCGCGACACCGTCGTCGCGCCGGTCGCTCAGGCCCCGCGGCGCTCTTCGCGCGCCTTCGCCTCGACGGAGAGCGTGGCCCTCGGGAAGGCCTGCAGCCGGGCCTTGCCGATCGGCAGGTCCGTGAGCTCGCACGTGGCGTAGGTGCCCTTTCGGATCCGGCCGAGGGCGTGGTTCGTCTGGTCCAGGAGGTCGCGCATGTTGTTGACGAGCGTCAGCTCCTGCTCACGCTCCAGGGCGCTCGAGCCGTAGTCGGCCTGGTCGTCGCCGGCCCCGTCGCCCGAGTTCCGCAGCAGGTCGGACAGCTCACGGTCGGCGACCAGGAGCTCGCGCTCCAGCCGCTCCTTGTCCTCGAGGAGCAGTGCGGCCAGCTCCTCCGCCTCGCGGACGGTCCAGGGTTCTTCACCGTCACGGACGGGAAACTTCTTCACGTCTCGTGTCAGGTTCGGGAACTCCTGCTTGATCGCCGCTCGCGTCGCAGTCGTGATCTTGGTCATGGGTTCCCCTTCACGGTCGCCCCCGGTGGTCAAGTGCACGAAGCGTAAGCACAAGCGGCCAGACGCACAACGGGGCACGCCGGTGTGGCGTGCCCCCATGATGTGCGCCTGGCGCACAACTCGCACGGCGACCGGACGTGAGGTGGGAGCGTCCTGTCGCCGTGCGTGCTGTCTGGTGCTCTGCTGTCAGATCCCCTGGGCCATCTCGACCGGCCGGCCGGACTGCTGGTTGTTCCGCGGCGGCAGCGCCGAGCCGCGGGCGTCCAGGTCACCCAGCAGGTTCTGCAGGAAGCTCTTCAGGCGCGTGCGGTAGTCCCGCTCGAACAGGCGCAGCTCGTCGATCTTGCGCTCCAGGAGCGAACGCTCCTGCTCGAGCTGCGAGAGCGTGCGGTGCGAGGTCTCCTCGGCGTCGCGCACGATGCGCGCACCCTCGGTCTTGGCCTCCGTGATGAGGCGGTCGCCCTCCTCCTGGCCGGAGCGCACGTAGTCGTCGTGCAGCTTCTGGGCCAGCTGGAGCATGCCGGTCGCCGACTCCGGCTCCGGGCCGTTGCCCTTGGGGCCGGCTGGACCGGTCGGCATGACGGGAGCCGCGACCGGCGCCGCCTGCGCGCGGGCGGGGGCGGCGGCGTCGCTGCGCGACAGCTCGGCGATCCGCCGCTCGGCGGCCGCGACCTTCTGCCGGAGCCCCTCGTTCTCCTCCTGGACGTTGGTCAGCGTCCGCACGACCTCGTCGAGGAAGTCGTCGACCTCCTCCACGTCGTAGCCCTCGCGGAACTTCGTCGCGGAGAACTTCTTGTTGAGGATGTCCTCTGCAGTAAGCAGTGCCATCGTGTCACCTCGAAAGTTAGAACGTAGGAACGCTGAACTCGGACGTCGGCGCTAGCAAGCCGCTCGCCCTTCGCCGAAGCCCACGGTAGCGGACGACATCGGCCCGGGACACCGGGAGCACCGCCGGGCACGAATTCCTCACAGAGTGTGCCGTGTCACCCCAGGCCATTTCCATGGCCCGGTCAATGATTTAGCACGCTTGGCCACCGGGCGTCCGGGTGAGTCTGCCGCGAACCGGCACACATTCACCACGTACCCGGCCGCCCTAGAGGCGCCCGATGATCGACGAGAGCAGCGACACGCCGAAGAACAGGACGATGAACGCCAGGTCGAGCTGCACCTGACCCAGCCGCAGGGGCGGGATCAGCCGGCGCAGGAACCGCAGGGGCGGGTCCGTGACCGTGTAGATCGCCTCGGCGATCACGAGCAGCACACCACGGGGCCGCCAGTCCCGGGCAAAGAACTGCACCCAGTCGAAGATGAGCCGTCCGATGAGGAACAGCAGGAAGAGCCACAGCAGGAAGCCGATGAAGTCCCAGATCACAAGGGACAACCTAACCTGTCCGGACCCGGTTGCAGGTGATCTCGCAGGTAAAGGGACCGTGCGAGTCCGCGAGAACCGCCCCGGACAGGGGTGAGGGGCGGCCGCTTCCGCGACCGCCCCTCACCCTTGCTCGATGTGTGTGCCGGACTCAGCTCTGGTTGTAGAAGCCGCCGCGACCGTTCGGCTTCTCGGTGGCGACCTGCTCCTCGGCGGCGATCTCCACGTGCTCGGGAGAGAGCAGGAAGACCTTGTTGGTCACCCGCTCGATCGAGCCGTGCAGACCGAAGATGAGGCCGGCCGAGAAGTCGACCAGGCGCTTGGCGTCGGCGTCGTCCATGTCGGAGAGGTTCATGATGACGGGAGTGCCGGCGCGGAAAGCCTCGCCGATGCTCCGTGCGTCGTTGTACGAGCGCGGGTGCACGGTCGTGATGCGGCGCAGCTCCCCGGTGGAGAGCGCCTGGTGGGGCACGCCATCGCGGTGCAGCGGCGTGACCTGCGCGTGTCGGTGGTCCTCCACGTTCTCCTCCAGGCCCTCGTCATACTCGTCGAGGTACTCCTGCTCGCCCTGATCGTCGGCGAGGCCCAGATACAGCATGGTCTTGCGAAGCGCTCCGGCCATCGCACACTCTCCGTTCGTCGCCTGCTGTGCGTCCTTCTGTCTGTGTCCCAGCGGGCCCGTACAACAGGTCCGACCTTGACCTCACGTCGAGGTCGCCTTGACAAAAGTAGCTCGGCGCAATCCGACCCGGAAGTGCGACACGCCGTGCCACGAACAACTTTGCCAAAGTTGTTCAGCGATTGCTCGCTAAAAACGACATCCGTGTGATTTCGCAGGTCAGGGCCCTGTTACCGGCGTGTCGCGACGGTGGCACAGATCCGCCACGGACGGTCAGAAAAGCGCCACGACACCGGCCTGGCGGCCCGTCGTGACCCCCGTCACGCTCGCCCGCCGGTGCGAGAACAGTTCTTTGTCCTCGAGCGTGCAGCGCTCGACCCGCGTCACCGCGACCCCGCGGGAGGCGAGCTGCGCGACCACCCCGGCGGGCAGGTCGAGGCCCGGCGTTCCCTCACTCGTGGTCGCGAAGGTCTCGGGCACGGCGGCGGCCACCTCGTCGCGCATCGCGGCGGGCACCTCGTAGCACCGCCCGCACACCGCGGGGCCGACGGCGGCGCGCACGCGCACGGTGTCCGCACCCCGGGCGACGAGCGAGTCGAGCGCCCGGTGCACCACGCCGGCCAGGACGCCCTTGCGCCCGGCGTGCGCGACGGCGACGACGCGCGCCACCGGGTCGGCGAGCAGCACCGGGACGCAGTCCGCGACCAGCACGCCAAGGCCGAGGCCGGGCTCGGCGGTGACGAGCGCGTCGCCCTCCCCCGCCGACGCCGGCGGCCGGTCCGCCGCCCACGCCTCGCGCTCGGCCGGACCGAGCTCGAGCACCACGTCGCCGTGCACCTGGGTGGCGAACGCCACCGGCGCGCCGAGCCGGTCGGCGGCACGGGAGCGGTTGACCGCGACGCGGTCCTCGTCGTCGGACACGTTCAGGCCCAGGTTGAGACCGCCGCCGCCGTCCGCCGCCCAGGGGGCGGGCGAGACGCCGCCCGCGCTGGACGTGAAGAAGGCGCGCACCCCGTCGCCCAGGTCGACGGGGTGCACGCCTGCAAGAGTCCGGGTTTCGCTCACGGGTGTGAGGTTACCCGGCCGGTCACTTCAGGAAGTCGGGGACGTCCAGGTCCTCGGCCGCACGGCGCGGGTTCTCGTCGTACAGCGGCGGGACCTCGACGCGCTCGCCCTGCTCGCGGTTGACGTCCTGCCGGTTGAACGAGCCCTGCACCACGACCGCCGGCTCGTCCAGCGTGCGCGGCACGTCGTCCGAGCCCTCGTCGTCGATCACGCGGGGCAGCGTGGACACGGGGGCCGGCTGCTGCGTCGGGGGAACCGACGGCGGCATGCCGTTCCCGGTGTACTCGGGCGCACGACGAGCGGCGTCCGACACGTCGGGCAGCGGGACCGGCGCCGTCGCGGGGCTGCGCGAGCCGGCCCCGACCGCGCCGGCGACCTGGCCGAGCGCCCGGTTGTCCTTGCGCTCCTTGGGCAGGCCGCCGTCGAAGCCGGCCGCGATGACGGTGACCCGCACCTCGTCGCCCAGCGCGTCGTCGATGACCGTACCGAAGATGATGTTCGCCTCCGGGTGCGCGGCCTCCTGCACCAGGCGCGCGGCCTCGTGCACCTCGAAGAGGCCGAGGTCGCTGCCACCCTGGATCGAGAGCAGCACGCCGTGCGCGCCGTCGATCGAGGCCTCGAGCAGCGGCGAGGAGATCGCCAGCTCGGCGGCCTGGACCGCACGGTCCTCGCCGCGCGCGGAGCCGATGCCCATGAGCGCCGAGCCCGCACCCTGCATCACGGACTTCACGTCCGCGAAGTCGAGGTTGATCAGGCCGGGCGTGGTGATGAGGTCGGTGATGCCCTGCACGCCGGAGTGCAGCACCTGGTCGGCCGAGTGGAACGCCGCGATCGCGGAGACGTTGCGGTCCGACATCGACAGGAGCCGGTCGTTCGGGATCACGATCAGCGTGTCGACCTCGTCGCGGAGGTTCTCGATGCCGCTCTCGGCCTGGACCGCGCGGCGGCGGCCCTCGAACGTGAACGGGCGCGTCACGACGCCGACGGTCAGCGCGCCGAGCGAGCGCGCGATGCGCGCCACGACGGGAGCGCCGCCGGTGCCGGTGCCGCCGCCCTCGCCGGCGGTGACGAAGACCATGTCGGCGCCGCGCAGGACGTCCTCGATCTCCTCGGCGTGGTCCTCGGCGGCCTTCTTGCCGACCTCGGGGTCCGCGCCGGCGCCGAGGCCGCGCGTGAGCTCCCGGCCGACGTCGAGCTTGACGTCGGCGTCGGACATGAGGAGTGCCTGTGCGTCGGTGTTGATCGCGATGAACTCGACGCCCTTGAGGCCGACCTCGATCATGCGGTTGACGGCGTTCACACCACCGCCGCCGATACCGACCACCTTGATTACTGCCAGGTAGTTCTGCGGAGTTGCCACGTCGTCGCCTTTCGATTCGGGTCCCGAGTCCCGACTCTCGTCCCTCCCAAAGTCTCAGGTTGAGGTAGAGGGTTAGAGTTATGTCAGGTTGCTGCTGAGTTCGACGGTAGGTGCGCCGCCGGGGTGTGTCGAAGACATCGTCGCGCGTGTCGCGCACCGATGCACGCGAGAAATCACAGCGATGTGATTTCGCCGCCGTTCAGTGCGTGACCGGGAGCTCCGGCGACGACACGTCGACCGTCGTCGCCGTCGGTTCCGCCTTCAGGAGCGTCTGCGCGACCTTCGTCTTGAGCGGCACCTCCGCGCCGTTCCCCCACCGGATGACGCGCCCGTCGGTCAGCGTGGTCCGCACGTCGTCCTGGGTCGCCGCGCTCACCGTACGGATGTCGGCGGCGAGCCTGGGCGGCAGCGCGCCGAGCACCGAGAGGGCCGCGTCCAGGGCGCGGCGGCCGGCCCCGGGGTCGGACAGGGAGGTGACGATCGAGGGCAGGCCGTCGGGCACCTCCTCGACCGTCGCGACGCGCACGCCCTCGGCGTCCATCAGGGCGTGCACCCCACCCGGCTGCGGCACGGCGACGACCGGCTCGCGCGACGTGAGCTCCACCCGCAGCCCGTCCGGCCAGGCGCGCGTGATCCGCACGTTCTTGACGGCGTTCATCGCGAGGATCTCCTCGCGCAGGCCCACCGTGTCCAGGCGCGGGAGCGGGATGCCCGCCTCGTCGGTCACGGCGTCGCGCACCTCGCCGACGTCGACCGTGGTGCCCTGGCCCGTGACCCGCACCTGCTCCGGGTCGAGGGAGAACAGCGGCGAGAAGAACGCCGCCCACACCAGGCCCGCCGCGACGGCGACCGAGAGCACGGTCCAGCCGATCCGGCGCCACACGCGGTAGCGCGCCATCGCGATGCGTTCGGCGAGACGGTCGGCGAGCTGGTCCGAGACCACGCCGCCGCGTCCGCCCGACGACGGCGCGGTGCCGGTGCCAGGACCGGGACGGCCGGCCGCCGGACGCTGCTCGGCCGGGCGCTGCCCCGCCGGACGCTGCTGGGCCGCGCGCTCCCGGCCCGGGGCCGACGGCCCGCTGCTGCTCGGCCGGCCCTGGGAACCCTGCGCCGGCCGGCCCTGGACCGATCGCACCCCGCCGGTCCCCGGCCGTGCCGGGTCGGACGGCGCCGGGACCCGGCGCCGCGGCGCGGCGCCCCGCGGCGTCCGGTCGCGCCGGTCCAGGGTCTGCTCGTCCTGGTCGGGTGCGGCCGCGCCCTGGTCCTCCGGGCGCGGCCGTGCCGTGCCCGCGGCGCGAGGGCGCGCGGGCGGGCGCATCAGTCCTCGCCCAGCCCCGGCGTACCGGTCGCCACGCGGGCCGCGAGGCGCGCGAGGACGGCCGGTCCGAGCTGGGTCACGTCGCCCGCGCCCACGGTGAGCACCACGTCGCCCGGCCGGGCGAGGTCGGCGATCACGTGCGCGGCGTCGAGCCGGTCCGGCACCGCGTAGGCGGCGCCGTGGTCGGCCATGAGGTCCACGATCGTGTTCGGCGTGACCGTCGGGTCGAGCTCCTCGCGCGCCCCGTAGATGTCCGTGACCACCACCTCGTCCGCGGCGGACAGCTCCGCGGCGAACCGGTCGGCGAACGTCTTGGTGCGCGAGTACAGGTGCGGCTGGAACAGCACCAGCACCCGGCCGCCGTCGGCGACCTCGCGGGCCGCCGTGAGCACGGCCTTGATCTCCGTGGGGTGGTGCGCGTAGTCGTCGACGACGAGCACGCCGTCGGCCTCGCCCTTCTCCTCGAAGCGGCGGCCCGTGCCGATGAACGCCTGGACGCCGGCGACCGCCTGCTCGGCGGGCACACCCAGCTTCACCGCGACGATGACGGCGGCGGTCGCGTTGAGCACGTTGTGCTTGCCCGGGACGGACAGGCGCATCGTGATGCCGGGGACGGTGCCGGACACGCCGGCGCCGTCGGCCACCTGCTCGTTGGTGCCCAGGATGTCGCCCCGCAGCACCGCCGTGGTGCCCTCCGGCGTCGTGGAGATGTCCGTGACCCGCACGCGGGCGGTGTCGTTGGTGCCGTAGGTGATGACGTGGCCGCCCGTGGCGCAGATCGTGGCGCCCACGGACAGCGAGCCCTCGTCGTCGGCGCAGGCGATCAGCCAGCCCTCGGGCACCAGGCGGCGCGCGAACCGGATGAACGCGCCGTTGAACGCCTCCGCGGTGCCGTAGTGGTCCAGGTGGTCGGCCTCGACGTTGGTCACCACGGCGATGGTGGGCGTGTAGTTCAGGAACGAGCCGTCCGACTCGTCGGCCTCGGCCACGAGCACGTCCGACGAGCCCAGGTGCCCGCCCGGCGTCGAGCCGTTGGCGGTCCGCACGGTGGAGCCGATCGCGTACGACGGGTCCAGGCCCGCCTCGCGGAGGATGGTGGCGACCATGGCCGACGTCGTGGTCTTGCCGTGCGCGCCTGCGACGGCGACGCCCCGCGACCCGTCCATCAGCGCCGCCAGCGCCTGCGAGCGGTGCAGCACGTTGAGGCGGCGGCCGCGGGCCGCGGACAGCTCCGGGTTGTCCTCGTGCACCGCGCTGGAGATCACCACGGTGTCCGCGCCGGTGAGGTGGGCGGCGTCGTGGCCCACCCAGACCTTGACGCCCTCGGCGCGCAGCGCGGCGAGCGCCTCCGACTCCGCGGCGTCGGAACCCTGCACGGGCACCCCGCGCCCGGCGAGCAGGCGGGCGACGACGGACATGCCCGCCCCGCCGATGCCGATCATGTGGACGCGGCCGAGCTTGGTGACCTGGTCCGTCGTCTCAGTGACCGTGGTGCTCATGACCTGACCTCCGTGGTGTCGGTACCTGCTGACCGTACGGCTTGCTCGACGAGATCGACGACACGTGCGGCGCCGTCACTGGTGCCGGCCGCCCGTGCGGCCTTCGCCATCACACCGAGCCGCTCGCGGTCCGCGAGCAGCGAGGGCACTTCCGCGGCGACCCAGGCGGGCGTGACGTCGGCGTCGTCCACCAGCAGGCCGCCGCCCGCCGAGACCAGCGGGGCCGCGTTGAGCCGCTGCTCGCCGTTGCCGATCGGCAGCGGCACGTAGACGGCGGGGATGCCGAGGGCGGCGAGCTCGGCGACGGAGCCGGCGCCCGAGCGGCAGACCACGAGGTCGGCCACGGCGTAGGCGAGCTCCATCTGCTCCAGGTACTCCCGCACCTGGTAGCGCTCGGCGTCGACGCCGGCGACGGTCTCGCGCACCTCGTCGGCCTTGCCCTTGCCCGTCAGGTGCAGCACCTGGGCGCCGGCCGCGAGGATCTGGGCGGCGGCGCCCGAGACGGCGCGGTTGAGGCTCAGCGCGCCCAGCGAGCCGCCGGTGACCACGAGGGTGGGCAGGGCGGGGTCGAGGCCGAGCTCGGCGGCGGCGCGGGCGCGCAGCCCGGCGGCGTCGGCCTCGCGCGCCTCGACCAGCTCCGCGATGGCCTGCCGCAGCGGCAGGCCGGTCAGGGTGCCGCCGCGCAGCGGCGTGCCGGGGAAGGTGAGGCCCACGCGGGCCGCCCACCGGGCGCCGAGCCGGTTCGCGAGGCCGGGCCGGGCGTTCTGCTCGTGGATCACGATCGGCACGCCCTTGCGCTTGGCCGCGAGGTAGGCCGGGGTGGCGACGTACCCGCCGAAGCCAATCACGGCCTGGGCGTCGATCTCGTCGATCGCGTCCTCCGCGGCCCGCACCGCCGCCGTCAGCCGGCCCGGCAGCCGCAGCAGCTCGGGGCTGGGGCGGCGCGGCAGCGGCACGCGCGGGATCGGGCGCAGCTCGTAGCCGCGCGCCGGCACGAGGTCGGCCTCCAGGCCGGTCGTGGTACCGAGCGCGAGCACGCGCGCGCCGGGCTGGCGGCGCCGCACCTCGTCGGCCACCGCGAGCAAGGGGTTCACGTGTCCCGCGGTGCCGCCTCCGGCAAGCACCACCGACACAACTGCTGAGCTCATCATCACCTTCTCGTCGTCGCCCGGGCCCGGGCGAATCGATCGCGACGCGGCCTGCCGTGCAGGATCTGTTCACAGATCAGGCCGCCGTGCACTTTTCTACCGTCTCCGTACCGCGCCGCCCAGCACAGCCAGTGACTTGCGGACGACGCTACCGCGTGCAGCGAGCGCCTTGGCAGCCCCTGGCTCGGTCCGGGCGAACGAGATCACCATCCCGAGCGCGGCCATGGTGGTGATCAGGGCCGAGCCGCCGGCGGAGACCAGCGGCAGCGGCACTCCGATCACCGGCAGCACGCCGATGACCACGCCGATGTTCACGAACGCCTGGCCCACGATCCAGCAGCCGACGGCGGCCGTGGTGACCTTGACGAACGGGTCCGTGTGCCGCCGGATCACGCGGCTCATCGCCAGCCCCAGCACGGCGAACAGCGCGAGCACCAGCACCGTGCCGAACAGGCCGAGCTCCTCGCCGATCACGGCGAAGATGAAGTCGTTGTGGGCCTCGGGCAGGTAGTTCCACTTCTCGCGGCTGCCGCCCAGGCCCACGCCCCAGAGGCCGCCCGTGCCGAGGCCGAACAGGCCGTGGAGGGACTGGTAGCACTCCGAGGCGGCGTCGCACTCCGCGCCGTAGGTCGCGATGATGCGCCGCAGCCGGTCGCCGGACCCCTGCTGCAGGATGAACACGTACCCGACGACGAACGCGGCGACGGCGCTGCCGAGCCCCATCAGCGAGAGGGGGACGCCGGCCACGAGGAACGCGCCGGCCACGAGCAGGCCGATCACCAGGGCCGTGCCGAGGTCGCCGCCGCCGAGCACCAGGCCCATGACCACGACCGCCCCGGGCACCGCGGGCATGATCGCGTGCGACCAGCTCCCGAGCAGCGCCTGCTTGCGGCCCAGCACGGTGCCCAGCCAGACGGCGAGGGCGAGCTTGGCCAGCTCGGAGGGCTGGAAGCGGACCGGCCCGAAGGAGAGCCAGTTCTGCTGGCCGTTGGTGACCTCACCCATGAAGATCACCGCGACGAGCAGCGCCACCGCCACCAGGAGCGCGGGCAGCGCGAGCATCTTGTACCAGCGGATCGGCAGGTGGGCGGCGATCAGCAGCACCGGCAGGCCCATCAGCGCGTACTGCGCCTGGACCAGGAAGGCCGCGTACGGCGACTGCCCCTCCGCGATGGAGGTCACCGTCGAGCTGGACAGCACCATGATCAGGCCGATCACGGTCAGCAGCCCCGTGGTGCCCACCAGCAGGTAGTAACTGGTCACCGTCGAGTTCCACTGACCGAGCCAGGGCCGGGCGTCGGCCTTGCGGTCGGGTGCCTTGCGGCTCGTGGTCGTCGTGGCCATCCCCTGCCCCTTCCCGCGGCTCAGCGCGTGGTGGTCAGGTCACGCACCACGCGGACGAACTCCTCGCCGCGGTGCGCGTACGAGGCGAACTGGTCCTGCGACGCGCCCGCCGGTGCCAGCAGCACGGTGTCCCCCGCCTGCGCGAGGTCCCGCGCGGCCTCGACCGCCCGGCGCATCACGGTCTCAGTGTCACCGGGATCGATCACCACAACCGGGACCTTGGGCGCGTGTCGGGCCAGCGTGTCGGCCAGCGGGCCAGGTTCGGCGCCGATGACGACGGCGGCCCGCATCCGGTCGGCGCGCGAGGAGACGAGGTCGTCGAACGTGGCGCCCTTGGCCAGGCCGCCCGCGATCCACACCACGGTGCCGTGCGCGAAGCCCGCCAGCGAGGCGGCCGCGGAGTGCGCGTTCGTCGCCTTGGAGTCGTTCACGTAGGTGACACCGGCCGACTCCGCGACCCGCTGGATGCGGTGCTCGCCGGGCCCGAACGACCGCAGGCCGTCGCGGACGGCGGACGCGGGCACGCCGTGCGCCCGGGCCAGCGCGGCGGCGGCCAGGGCGTCCGCGACGATGTGCGTGGGCACGACGCCGTTGTGGTCGCCGAGCTGCTTCAGGTCCGCGAGCGTGCCGAGCTCGGCGGCGCTCTTGCGGCGGTCCGGGTCGTCGTCGGCGGCGTGGAAGGCGCGGTCCACGAGGACGTCGTCGACCAGCCCGAGGTCGCCGGGGCCGGGGGTGCCGACGGCGAAGCCGACGGCGCGCGCGCCGTCGACCACGTCGGCCTCGCGCACCAGGTCCTCGGTCGTCGCGTCGGCGACGTTGTAGACGCACGCGACCTGGACGTTCTCGTAGATGCGGCCCTTGTCGCGGGTGTAGGCGGCGAGCGAGCCGTGCCAGTCGAGGTGGTCGGCGGAGACGTTGAGCACGGCGCCCGCCTGCAGCGACATCGTGTGCGTGAAGTGGAGCTGGAAGCTGGACAGCTCGACGGCGATCACGTCGAGCATCGGGTCCAGGGCCGCCTCCACGAGGGAGCGGCCCACGTTCCCGACGGCGGCGGTGCGCAGGCCCGCGGCCCGCAGGATGGCCGCGAGCATCTCGACGGTGGTCGTCTTGCCGTTGGAGCCGGTGATGCCGAGCCAGGCGGCCGGCTCGTCGGTGCCGAGGCGGTTCGCGCGCAGGCGCCAGGCGAGCTCGACCTCGCTCCACACGGGCACGCCCGCGGCCAGCGCCGCGGCGACCACCGGGTGGTGCGGCGGGAAGCCGGGCGAGGCGACGAGCAGGTCGGCGTCTGCGAGCAGGGCGGCCGCGGCGTCGGCGTCGAGCGCGCCGTGGTCGGCGTCGTGCGCCCTGTCGTCCACGGTGACCAGGGAGGCGACGCGCGGTTCGAGGACGCGCTGGAGCGACCGCCCGGTGACGCCGAGCCCGGCCAGGACCACGCGCGCCTGTGCGAGGGGGACGCGCGGCTCGGCCGGGCCGTAGGTGTCGCCTTCGGGCCCGGGGGCCTCGGTCACGAGGCCACCCACTCGGCGTAGAAGATCCCCATCCCGAGGCCGGCGAGCAGGCCCGCGATGAGCCAGAACCGGATCACGATGGTGACCTCGCCCCAGCCCGAGAGCTCGAAGTGGTGCTGCAGCGGCGCCATCTTGAAGACGCGCCGGCCGGTCATCTTGAAGAAGCTCACCTGGATCACCACGGACGAGACGATGAGCACGAACATGCCGCCGATGAGCACGCCCAGCAGCTCGGTGCGGCTCAGGATCGACAGGCCGGCCAGGGCGCCGCCGAGGGCGAGGGAGCCGGTGTCGCCCATGAAGATCTTGGCGGGGTTGGCGTTCCACCACAGGAAGCCGACGCAGGCGCCCGTGATGGCTGCGGCGACGATCGCGAGGTCCTGCGGGTCGCGCACCTCATAACAGCGTGGGCCGGCCGTGGCCAGGAACTGGCAGGACTGGTTGAGCTGCCAGATGCCGACCAGCACGTACGCGCCGAAGGTGATGATCGAGACGCCGGTGGCCAGGCCGTCCAGGCCGTCGGTCAGGTTCACCGCGTTGGACCAGGCCGAGACCAGCAGGTTGGCCCAGATCACGAAGAGGATCAGGCCGACGGTCGCGCCGGCGAACGCCAGGTCGAACTCGGTGTCGCGCAGGAACGAGATCTTGGTCGACGCCGGGGTGCGCGAGTTCTCGTTGGGGAACTGCAGCGCGAGCACGGCGAACGAGATGCCGACGATGCCCTGGCCGATCAGCTTGGCGCGGGCCGTCAGGCCGAGCGACCGCTGCTTGCGGATCTTGGTGAAGTCGTCGAGGAACCCGACCAGGCCGAGGCCCGCCATGAGGTAGAGCGCCAGCAGCGCCGACACGCTCGGCAGCCGCCCCGACACCAGCATGGAGGCCGCGACGCCGATCAGGGTGGCCGCGATCATGACGACGCCGCCCATGGTCGGGGTACCGCGCTTGGTGAAGTGCCCCGTGGGGCCGTCCTCGCGGACGAACTGGCCGTAGTTCTTGTGGACCAGGAACCGGATGAAGACCGGTGTGCCCAGCAGGGCCACGAGCAGCGCCACTGCGGCGCTGACCAGGATCGCGATCACTTGTTGTTGTCCTTATTGGTCTGTGCCATCGACAGGTGGTCGCCGAGCTCCCAGAGCCCGGAGCCGAGCGACGACTTCACGAGCACGACGTCGCCGGACTCCAGCGACTCGTCCAGCAGCGAGCGGGCGGCGGGCAGGTCGGGCACGAAGATCGTCTCCGAGCCCCAGGAACCTTCCTGCATGGCGCCCTCGTGGATGTGGTAGGCGCCGTCGCCCACCACGACGAGCTGCTTGATGTTCAGCCGTACCACGAGGCGGCCGATCTCGTCGTGCGCGACGCGCGCGCCTTCACCGAGCTCACGCATCTCGCCGAGCACGGCGACCGACCGGCGCGTGCGCCCCGCCATGACGGCGAGCGTGCGCAGGGCGGCCTTCATCGAGTCCGGGTTCGCGTTGTACGCGTCGTCGATCACGGTGACGCCGTCGGGCCGCTCGGTGACGGCCATGCGGTGCGGGCTGCGGGCGGTGGCCTCGGTGAGCCGCTGCGCGACGTCGGCCACGGGGACCCCGAGGCGCAGGGCGACGGTCGCGGCGGCGAGCGCGTTGCTCACGTGGTGGGGGCCGACGAGCTGGAGGGCGACGTCGGCGCGCTGCTCGCCGTCGTCGGCGGTCTCTGCGGTGGACGGAGCCACGGAGGCGGCGACGCGGAGCGTGAAGCTCGCCCGGCCGGTGGCGTCGACCGAGATGTCCTCGGCGCGCACGTCGGCGGACGGGATGGTGCCGAAGGTCCGCAGCGCGGTGCCGGGGGCGACCTGGCCGGCCATGGCGGCGACGCGCAGGTCGTCGGCGTTGAGCACCACGGAGCCGCCGTCGACGACGCCGGAGACCATCTCGGCCTTGGTCTTGGCGATGGCCTCGACGCTGCCGAAATGGCCCACGTGCGCCACGCCCACGGCGAGCACGACGCCGACGTTCGGCGGCGCGATGCGCGTGAGGTAGGCGATGTTGCCGATGCGGTCGGCGCCCATCTCGGCGATGAGGTAGCGCGTGTCCCGCGTGACCCGCAGGACGGTCAGCGGCAGACCGATCTCGTTGTTGAACGAGCCGGTGGGGACGATGATCGCGTCCTCGCCGCTCACCTCGGGGGTGAGGAGCTGGCCGAGCAGGTCCTTGGTGGTGGTCTTGCCGACCGAGCCCGTCACGCCCACGACCTTGGGCCAGCCGTCGCCGCCCTCGCGGACCGTCGCCAGGACGTACCGGGCGAGCTCGCCCAGGGCCTCCTGCGGGTCGTCGACGACGACGGTCGGCAGACCGTCCAGCTCGCGTGCCGCCAGCACCAGCGTGGCTCCCGCGGAGACGGCGCGGGCCGCGAAGTCGTGCCCGTCCACCCGCTCCCCCGGCAGGGCCACGAAGAGGGCACCGGGCGCGGCCTGGCGCGAGTCGATGATCACCGCCCCCGTGACCGTCACGTCCGGGTCGGCATGCAGCCGCCCGCCGGTGGCTGCGGCGACCTGTGCCGCAGTCAGCTCGATCATGCCTCTGTCGTCCTCTCCTGCGTGGGTCCTGCTGGGGTAGCACGTCTACCGCTGGGGTAAGACGCTCACTGCTGAGGTCGCGCGACCTCGTCGATCTACCGGGTCACGCGCCGCGGGCCGCCAGTGCGGCGCGCGCCTCGACCCGGTCGTCGAGCTCGTGGTCCACGCCGGCGATCTCCTGGATCGTCTCGTGCCCGCGACCCGCCACCAGCACGGTGTCGTCCGGGCCGGCCGCCAGGATCGCGGTGCGGATGGCATCCGCGCGCGGGGCGACCTCGTGGACCTCCACCGTACGCGAGCCGCTGTCGTCCGCCGCCTCCACGGTGCCCGGCGTGCCGCTGCCGGGTGCCCCGGTACCGGGGTCCGTGACGCCGGTTCCGGCGAGCACCTCGGTGCGCACCTTGCCCGGGTCCTCGTCGTGCGGGTCGTCGTCGGTCACGTAGACGACGTCGGCTCCGTGCACCGCGGCGGCGCCCATGAACGGGCGCTTGCCGGGGTCGCGGTCGCCCGTGGCACCGAAGACGACGGCGAGCCTGCCCGTCGTCGTCGGGCGCAGGGCCGCGAGCGAGAGCTCCAGGGCCTCGGTGTTGTGCGCGAAGTCGACGACCACGCGCGGGGCCGTCGCCAGCACCTCCATCCGGCCGGGCACGGTGGCGCTCAGGCCGTCGGCGGCGGCCAGCGCGTCGGTGACGTCGCGGATGTCCGAGCCGCCCTCCAGCACCATCGCGACGGCGAGGGCCGCGTTGGCGACGTTGTAGCCGCCCGGCAGCGAGGTCGAGGTCCGCAGCGTGCGCCCGTCGCGATGCGTCAGCGTGAAGGCGGACCCGGTGCCGTGCGGCGCGACGTCGGTGACGACCCAATCGGCGGCCTTGCCCGGCAGCGTCGTGAGCGTGGCGACCGGGATCTGCGCGGCCTCGGCCATGCGCTCGCCCCAGGGGTCGTCGACGGTGACGACGCCGCGGCGCGCGCGGGCGGGCGTGAACAGGTCGGCCTTGGTGGCGAAGTAGGACTCGAAGTCGCCGTGGAAGTCCAGGTGGTCCTGCGTCAGGTTGGTGAACCCGGCGACGCCGAACACGATGCCGTCCACGCGGTGCTGCGCCAGCGCGTGCGAGGAGACCTCCATGGACAGGGTGCGCACGTGGTCCTCGCGCATCGCGGCCAGCAGGGCCTGCAGGTCGGCGGCCTCGGGCGTCGTCAGCGTGCTGGCGATGACGCGGTCGCCGGAGCGGGTCTCGACGGTGCCGATGAGGCCGCCCGTCCAGCCCAGGGCCCGCAGCAGATGGTCGAGCTGGTAGGTCGTGGTGGTCTTGCCGTTGGTGCCGGTGACGCCGAACGTCATCAGGCCCTCGGCCGGGTTGCCCAGCACCCAGGCGGCGACGGAGCCGAGGATGGCGCGCGGGTCGTCGGCGACGATGACCGGGACCGTGCTGCCGACCGCGAGCAGCTCGGCCCCGCGCGCGTCCGTGAGGATCGCGGTGGCCCCGCGCCCGACGGCGTCCGCGGCGAACTGCGCACCGTGCGCGCGGGCGCCGGGCAGGGCCACGAACAGGTCCCCCGGCTGCGCGACCCGGTTGTCCGAGGCCACGCACGTGACCGCGGCGTCAGCGGGCTGACCTGGGGCGATGGTGAGGCCGAACGCGACGGCGAGGTCCGAGACCTGGCGCGCTGTCGTGGCGGCCGGTCGGATCCGGTCGATCGGGGATGTCACGGAGAAGAACCTACCGTCTCGCGGAGGTGGGTCTCGTCCTGGGTGTGGGCCTCGGGTGGTGGTTGTGGGGTAGTCCGGTCGGCCCTCAGGCCAGGCTCACGTCAAGGATGGTTCTAGCCTTCACCGGCAGGAGCCGGACCTATGCGAGCTGATCGGCTATCGGCGAGGCCGAACTGCCGAGGTAGATCGCGCCGCCGTCTTTCGGGACCACTACGGGCCCGTTACCCACCAATGTGGCCATCAGATCACCGTCCGCCAAGAACCTGCGCGTGTTGTAGCCGAACACCCAGGCACCCGGATACTCCGCGCAGGAGGCAACAACGATCTCCATCTTGTGGGTCGATCGCATGTGCTCGTCGAGATATCTCTGCGCCGCCTCGTAAGCGTCCTGAAAAAGCATCCTCATCCCCTTCGCAGACTTCGATACCAGCTGCTGACAGCTGATCCTGCGGGTCCCGGCCCGAACGAAGAGGTTCGGCTGTCGTCTCCCCACGGCGGGTCTTCTTGCAGAAGCCCGCAAACCCTGCGCCTCATCAGATCATCGCTGTGCATCAGCTCCGCCAGAACCACAGATCGCCGTGCTTGAGCCGGACTCTCATCGCCGAGAGCTGGAGCAAGATCCATTCGGCCGAGGTCCAGTGGCGACCGGTGAAGGCGTCGATGTCGCTCAGCGCGTTCAACGCGCGAGCCGTTAGGCGGTCGTCCACCAGGAACCGGCGCAACGAGCGATAGACCGCGTCGTTCGAGACGCGTCCGTTGATGCGCGCAGAGTGCCCGATGCATGTGACGGCGAGCTCCCGGACATTACGACAACGGTGCTCCACGGCCAGGCGTACCAAGAACTCTTCGAGCCAGGAGACATCCGTCTCGGCGTGCGTCAATGTCAGCAGGCTCCTGGTGGCAACTATGGGGTCTCCACCTTGGATTCTCTCGACCGTCTCGTGCCGATCGATCAGCCCCCACGTCTCACTCATCGCTCGGGTGCCTCGGCGTCAGGACCGAGTTCGAGGATCTCGCCGCGAGGGGTCGCCAGCCACCGGATGTACCAGACATGTTGTTCCTCGACACTGACGACGTCCTCGGCTCCTGCGGGCCAGAAGATATCGACGACCGGAGGCTTTTCCCCCTTCGGGACTCCCCCGAGAACATAGGCCCGACGACCCTGTGTCCACTGCCGCTGCATCGCAGAGGGATAGACGTTTCTTCGAGCGCCGGCACACAGCAGGCGGCGACCGCCGAGCTCAAGAGTGCGCCGCACCTCACACAGCGCTTCGAAAAAGTCCTGGCCCGAGCCCTCGACGGCGGAGCCGTCCGGCAGCTCGACCAGGATCGAGAACTCGTTGCCCACACGTAGGTGGAGTTCCGCCGGCAGCTCTTCGTCGAGGAGCGCCACCACCTCAAGGCTGTTCATCGTGTCAGCCCCCGTCCAGGTGACCATCGGGACGTCCCGCACGGGGAGCAGGGTGCGTTTCGCGAACCTTCACTTGGGGCGTGCGACCTCCTGTCCAGACCAGGAGGCCGGCAGAGCGTACGCGATCGGGGTGTGTTGCTGTGCGTGGACATTGTCCACGCACAGCAACACACCCCGGCGACCAACACTTTCCCCGTCGGCGGCCCAGCCCGTCGATCGAGCAGCTGGCCCCACCCTTCTCGACCTCATGGGCCCTCAGGAAGGCCACTTCCGGCACCCCTTCTTCCGGGTCGACAAAAAACCCTCTACTTCCTCAGCGGCAACAAGCACTCCATCGGACTCCTCATCCGAAACCACGTACCAATAGAGCCACTAATGCCAACAGGGCTTCTCCCTCACCGACCGCAACGCTTCTAGGTAGAACACGACGGCACGGCTAGCCGCGCGAGATCACCGCCCAGCAACCGTCTCGTCAACGGCTTCAGGCATGCCCCCCAGAACCAGGCGATCCATGGCGACCGGCATCGGGCCGAAGGTCTTCACGAAAGCCTCTACCGAATAGAGCTCGGAGCCTTCGTCGAGCCCCAGAAAGAACCGTCCATCGCTCAGCGATCCAACTGGAACGATCTGGCGGCCCAGATCCTGCGACCACTCGAGGAATCTGTCACCTTCTCCGACGCACTCCTCAGGATCAAGAGCAAACGACTCACGAGCACGTGAGATACCAGGACCTCTGTACACAACCGACAAGCCGCCGAACTCCGTGAGAAACGCGGTGGCGGCAGCATGCACCTCTACCCCCTCGTCCCGAAGCTGCGCGACCCACAGGTCGATGGAGATCGACCGCCCAGGAAACCAGCCGGCCTGCGTGAGTGTCGTCACCGTCACGTCATCAAACATGGGCGCCTGCCATCCATGAGATGCCATCAGTTCCCAGCTCGACGAGTTCGTGGCGATAACCCCCTGTCCGAACAAGTGCTCGGAACACGTCCACTAGCACATCGACGGTTCCCGTATTCAGAATCAGCAGATCAGGAACTCGGAAGTACGTGCCGGACTGGCACTCGCCCGACTCCCGGTAGGAATCCATCAGCCTGGCGACCTCGCCGAGCGTCAGCACTGTTGCCACCCACCGAGTGCCGTCCGACACGGTCAGCACGACATCGGCGTTGACCACAGACCCGTCGTCGTCCACGCCGCGGACGACGATCCGGGCGCCCTCTCCAAGGTCGATCTCATGGCTCATTATCAACCCTCTCAGCAGCCCACATCCGGCCCACCCTCTGCACGACGAGGAGCGTAGAGGATGCAGAGCTCAGGCAGGGGTCACTCGAAAAAGCGCCTCTGCGCCTCGTCCAGATCGACCGACTGCAGGCTCTCGATGCTTGCCGCCAGGACATGAGCGACGAAGTCTGCGTCGAGCAACACGTCACGCGCTTCGAGATAGTGGGCGAGGTCGCTGTACCAGGTCCAGTGACCGTCGGTGTGCAGATGGAGCGGGCCGATGTAGGCCCCGTCGAAATGATCGACGACGACAGAGCCAGAAGCTGCCAGTACCGGGGCAGCGGCCAAGTAACTGAGAAGGCGCGTCTTCGTCTCGTCCGCGTAGCGAACGCGCTCGCCGATCGACGGACCAGCCGGGTCGCCGTGCCTCAGCTCCTTGAAGCGCCCGACACCTCGCAGCCCCATCAGCGACTGCTCCACGAACGTCCGGCGATCCGCTCGCTCATGTCAGTCCCCGTCCAGGTGTAGTTCCGTCGTCCTGTCCGAGGCGCAACGCTCGGCCAGACCCAGGATCGGCGCCAGGAAACCTGGGTGATCTGATTCCGCTGTTGCACGGAGCTCCTCGACGAACTGCTCCATCTCCTCCGACAACAGCACGAGCGAACCATAGGGCTTGGCACGGGTGAGCATCGGCAGGTCGGAGCCCGCACAAGCCGTTGTGAACTCCTCATTCCGGTCGACGTAGAAGTCGAGGAGCTCGAGCTTCCTGCGTCGTGGGCTCGTGCCTTTCCGGGTCACACGGAAGAGCGCTACATCGATGCCCATCAAGACCTCCGGAAGGGCCGGGGAGAACGTACGCAACCGGGGTGTGTTGCTGTGCGTAGACAATGTCTACGCACAGCAACACACCCCGGTGACCAACACTCTCCCCGTCGGCGGCCCAGTCCGCCGATCGAGCTGCCGGCCCGGCAGCCCCCAGGCCTACCGCGCCACCAGGTCCGGCAGCTTCGCCGACTCCGACGTGTGCAGGTGGCACGCCACCAGCCGACCGTCCTCGGCCTGCGCCGTCCGGCCCAGCACCGGCAGCTCGGTGCGGCACACGTCCATGACGTGCGGGCACCGCGGAGCGAACGGGCAGCCCGGCTCACGCTGGGACAGGTCCGGCGGGGCGCCGGGGATGCCCGACAGGTCGCGCCGGGGCCCGTGCAGCGGGGGGAACGACCCGAGCAGTCCCGCGGAGTACGGGTGCCGGGGCTGCGTGTAGACGTCGCGCGCGGCGGCCGTCTCCACGATCTCGCCCGCGTACATGACGGCGATGCGGTCGGCGACCTCGACCAGGAGGGACACGTCGTGCGTGATGAGCACCACGGAGAAGCCCAGCCGCTCGCGCAGCTCCATGACCTGCTCCAGGATCTGGCGCTGCATCACCACGTCGAGCGCCGTGGTGGGCTCGTCCATGATGAGCACCTGCGGCTCCAGGGCCAGCGCCATCGCGATCATCACGCGCTGCCGCATGCCGCCGGAGAGCTGGTGCGGGTAGGCCCGCAGCCGGTCGGCAGAGATACCCACCAGCCGCAGCAGCTCCGCCGCACGCTCCCGGGCCTCACCGCGCCCCATGCGCGGCCGGTGCGCCAGGATGCCGTCGACGAGCTGCTTCTCCACCCGGAACACCGGGTTCAGCGAGCTCATCGCACCCTGGAACACGATCGCGATGTCGCGCCAGCGGGCGGCCCGTAGCTCGGCGTCGGACAGGGCGAGCAGGTCGGCCCGCTTGCCGTCACGACCTGTGAGCCATACCTCGCCGCCCGTGATGAGGCCCGGCGGCGGCAGCAGTCGCGTCGCCGCGTAGGCGAGGGTCGACTTGCCGCAGCCCGACTCCCCCGCCAGCCCCAGCACCTCGCCGCGGCGCAGCGTGAGCGAGACGTCCCGCAGCACGTGCGTCGGGTCGTCGCCGAACCCGTAGTCGACGCTCAGGTTCCGGACCTCGAGGACCGGGTCCTCCGCCGTGACAGCACCTGCGCTCATGACCGCACCTCCCGCACCACCGGGGTGAACCCCACGCGCGGCCGGATGCCCCGGCGACGCAGCGAGCGCGCGTGCAGGCCGGTGGACCGCAGGCGGGGGTTGACGATCTCGTCGATACCGAAGTTGACCAGGGTCAGCGCCATGCCGAGCAGCGCGATGCACGCCCCGGCCGGCACGAACCACCACCACGCGCCACGCTGCAGCGCGAGGTTGTTCTGCGCCCAGAACAGGATGGTGCCCCAGTTCCAGTCGCTGACCGGCGTGATGCCGATGAACGACAGCGTGACCTGGGAGAGCACCGCGAACGTCACGGTGCCGACGAACCCGGACGCGATCACGGCCGTCAGGTTGGGCATGACCTCGGCGAGCACGAGGCGCCACGTGCGCTCCCCGTTCGCACGGGCCGCCTCGACGAAGTCACGCTTGCGCAGCGACAGGGTCTGGGCGCGCAGCACGCGAGCGCCCCACGCCCAGCCGGTCGCCCCGATGACCAGCGCGACGGTGAGCCCGCCGGCGGACGGGAGCTGCGCGGCGATCAGGATGATCAGCGGCAGCTGCGGGATGACGAGGAACATGTTCGACAGCGCGGACAGCGACTCGTCGCCGATGCCGCCGACGAACCCGGCGGTCACGCCCACGAGCACGCCCACGACGGTGGCGCTCACGCCGGCCACGAGGCCGACGACGAGCACGCCGCGGGCGCCGACGATGATCTGGGACAGGATGTCGCGCCCGGTGTGGTCGGTGCCCAGCCAGTGGGTGGCCGACGGCGGGCTGAGCAGCGCGTCGCTCACCTGGTTGGGGTCATACGGCGAGAGCCAGGGCCCCACGAGCGCGAGCAGCGTGAAGAAGCCCAGGATGACCAGGCCGGTGATGACCTTGCCGTTGCGGAGAAACAGCAGCTGGTTCTTCATCGGTCCTCCGTCCGGGTGCGGGGGTCGAGCAGGGCGTAGGCGAGGTCGGCGATCATGTTCGCCACGAGGACGGACAGCGTGATGACCAGGAAGCAGCCCTGCATGAGGGGGTAGTCGTGCGTGGAGACGGCCTGGTAGAGCGTGTAGCCGATGCCCTGGTAGGAGAAGACCATCTCCATGATGAGCGTGCCGCCGACGACGAAGCCGAGGGACAGCGCGAAGCTGGAGACCTGCGGCAGCACGGCGTTGCGCGCGGCGTAGCCGAGCATGACCTGCCGTTCCGGCAGGCCCTTGGCGTGCGCGACGGTGACGTAGTCCTCGGAGGAGACGGTCACCATCATGTTGCGCATGCCGAGCACCCAGCCCGCCACGGAGGACAGCACCACGGTCAGCGCGGGCAGGAACCCGTAGTAGATGACGGACCCGATGAACTCGCCGGTGAACGCGGGCACGAGCCCGCGGTCGTAGCTGCCGGACGACGGGAACCAGCCGAGGTTCACGGACAGCAGGGCGATGGTGATCAGACCCAGCCAGAAGTACGGCACGGCCTGGAAGAACGTCGCCACGGGCAGCAGCCCGTCGGCCCAGGTACCGCGGCGCCAGCCGAGGAACGTGCCGATGAGCGAGCCGATCACGAACGCGATGATCGTGGCGACGCCGACCAGCCCGACCGTCCACGGCAGGGACTGGCTGACGATGTCGGCCACGGGCGTCGGGAAGTGCGTGAACGACAGCCCGAGGTCGCCCCGCAGGAGCAGTCCCCAGTAGTCGACGTACTGCTGCCACAGGCTGGTGTCCTGGTCCAGGCCGAACAGGACCCGCAGCGAGTGCTCGGCGTTGGAGTCGATGCGGCCCTGCATGCGGCCCAGCAGGGCCGTCACGGGATCGCCCGGCAGCATGCGCGGGATGAAGAAGTTGATGGTGATCGCGGCCCACGCGGTCAGCGCGTAGAACACGACCCTGCGCAGCAGGAACCTCATGCGGCCGCCTCCCCGTTGCCACCGGGGCGGACGGCGGAGCCACCGCTGGTCGAGCCTGTCGAGACCAAGGGCCGCCCCTCCCGCTCGGAGTACCCCCAGCAGGCGGCGGACCGACCGGGCGTGACCTCGATCAGCTCGGGCGTCTCGCTGCGGCACAGGTCCGTGGCGTACGGGCAGCGCGGCGCGAACCGGCAGCCGGGCGGCGGGTCGACGAGGCTCGGCGGCTCACCGCCGGTCCCCTGCTCCCGCACGGCCGCGGCGCCGGTGCCCGCCAGGTCGTCGGGGTCGGGCGCGGACGCCACGAGCAGCCGCGTGTAGGGGTGCAGCGGCTCCTGGGTGACCGACTCGCTGTCCCCGTTCTCCATGACCTGCCCCGCGTACAGCACGGTGGTCCGGTCGGCGAAGTACCGCGCGGACGCGATGTCGTGCGTGATGTAGAGGACGGCGATGCCGAGCCGGTCGCGCAGGTCGGCCAGGAGGTTGAGGATGCCCAGCCGGATCGAGACGTCCAGCATGGACACGGGCTCGTCGGCGAGCAGCACCTCGGGCTCCGCGGCGAGCGCCCGCGCGATGGCGATGCGCTGCCGCTGCCCGCCGGACAGCTCGTGCGGGAACTTGTCTACGTACCGCGTGGCGGGCGTGAGGTGCACGCGCTCCAGCAGCTCGGTCAGGGCCGCCTCCAGCTCGGGCCCGCGCAGCTTGCCCCCGGTGGACTGCTTGCGGTGCAGCCGCAGCGCACGCGTGAGCGTGTAGCGCACGGGGTGCACCGGGTTCAGGGACGCGAAGGGGTCCTGGAAGATCATCTGCACGCGTCGCACGTACGCGCGGAACGCCCGCCGCCCGCGCACGCGCGCGTCGGCGCCGTCGAGCAGCACCTGACCGCCCGTGAGCGGGACGAGCTGCGCGAGCAGGCGGGCGACCGTGGACTTGCCGGACCCCGACTCCCCCACCACGGCCAGGACCTGGCCGCGGTGGAGCTCGAGGTCCACGCCGTCCACGGCGTGGATCGCCCGGGCGGGCGAGCTGCCGCTGACGCGGCGCCCGCCCGCCCGGAAGTGCTTGGTGAGGCCGTGCGCGGCCAGCACCGGTGTGCTCTGACTCAACTCTGTCCTGCCAACTCGAGGTTCATCAGGATCTGCGCGGCCTGCACCCCGGTGGGCTGGGGCTGGTTGTACGGGTCCTCCTCGGAGGGCCAGCCCACGTAGTTCTGCGTCGAGTACTGCGCGGTGGCCGGGCGGGTCCAGATGGCGATGCCCGGCACCTCCTCGACGAAGACCTGCTGGATGGTCTCCAGCGCCGCGGTGCGCGTGGCGTCGTC
The DNA here is from genome assembly GCF_014137995.1 of Promicromonospora sukumoe. NCBI lineage: Bacteria > Bacillati > Actinomycetota > Actinomycetes > Micrococcales > Promicromonosporaceae > Promicromonospora > Promicromonospora sukumoe. Next base: position 1,102,060 of record NZ_JACGWV010000001.1, on the reverse strand, counting down.
GGGCGCGGCGGCGTAGTCCGCGAGCGCCTTCGTGGCGTCGTCGTTCTGGAAGCGGCCGAAGTTCCACGTGGCCGGCTCGCCGAGCTTCTTGTAGTGCGCGCCGTCCAGGATGTCGGAGTACATGTCCCAGGGGGTGGCGCCGCCGTCGGTCCAGTGCAGGGTGGCCTGGAAGTCGCCGCCGGGGATGATGTCGGCGAACCAGCCGTCCTGGTTGACGGGGTTGACGGTGGCGGTGGCGCCGAGCTCGGCGGCGGAGTTCTTGATGAGGTCCAGGGCGGTCAGGTAGTCGTTCCAGCCGGCCGGGTTGACGAGCTCGAACGTCACCTCCTCGCCGTCGGGGTCGACGAGCTTCTCGCCCTCCCAGCTGTAGCCGGCGTCCTCCAGGAGGGCGCGGGCGCCCTCGACGTCGACGGCGTACTCCTGGTCGGCGTAGTCGGCGGCGAGGAACTCCTCGCCGGCGGGCAGGGGCAGGCCGGTGACGCTGGTCAGGGCGGGGTTGACGCCGGAGGTGGCGACGTCGACGAGCTCCTGGCGGTCGACGACCATGTTCAGGGCCTGGCGGAACGCCTTGTCGTCGAACGGCTTGGTCTCGTTGTTGAGGTAGAGGACGTCGATGCCGAGGCCGCCGGCCGCGTACTGGTGGTAGTGCTCGGGGTCCTGGGCGATGTAGACGTTCTCGTAGTCGGCGATGAACGTCCAGCCCCACTGCGCCTCACCGGTGGTCAGGGCGGTGGTCAGGGCGTTGTTGTCGTTGTACGAGGAGTACCGGATCTCGGGGACGGCGGGCTCGCCGCCCCAGTAGTCGTCGCGCGCCACGACGGTGGCGGCCTGCGGCGTCCACGTCTCCAGCGTGTACGGGCCGGTGCCCACGGGCTCGGGGTTGGTGTCGGTGGTGGGGTCCTCGACATCGGCCCAGATGTGCTCGGGCACCATGACCAGGTCGTACAGCTTGGACTGGTTGACGAACTGCCCGGCGGTGAACGTGACGGTGACGGTGGAGCCGTCGGTCTCGATCGTGTCGTAGGGCAGGGCGCCGGTGTTCAGCGCCTCGAAGTCCTTGCGGAGCTGGATGGAGAACGCGATGTCGTCGGCGGTGAACTCCTCGCCGTCCGACCAGGTGACGCCCGCGTGGGGCGTGATGACGGCCTCGGTGAAGTCCTCGTTCCACTCGACGCTGTCGGCGAGCCAGGGCGTGGGCTCCTCGGAGGGCCGTGCCTGGTTGCGCATCATCAGCGGCTCGTAGATCGCGAAGGCGTAGCCGAGCGAGAGCGCGGACGAGCCGGTGGCGAACGGGCTGTGGTTCTCGGTCTGGACGCCGTTCGGCATGCCGACGGTCAGGGTCTCCCCCCCGCCGGCCTGGGTGGCGGTGCCACCACCGCCACCGCCGCTGCAGGCTGCCAGCAGCGCGACGGCGGCCGCGGCAGCCACCACGGCGACGTGCTTGTGAATCCTCACGGTGTGCCTCCTTGCACTTGTCCCCCGACGGGACAGATGGGATGTGATCACTGGTTCCCGGCGCCGGGTTCTTCCCCGGGCCGGACGGTCAGCTCGTTGGTCAGGCGCAGGTCCGCGACGGACCTGCCGGTACGCAGCCGGTAGGTGCCCGGCGGCGTGGTCCAGCCCTTGGCCTGCGGGTCCCAGACCTGCAGCGCCCGGGTGGGAACTGGTACGCGCACGGTGGCGCTGCCCATGGCGGGCACGTCCGCGACGGCGAAGCCGCCGAGCCAGCGCACGGGGCGGCTCGGGCCGCCGTCGGGCGCCTCGACGTAGACCTGGACCACCTCGCGGCCCGCGCGCGGGCCGGTGTTCCGGACGGTCACGTACGCGGTCAGGGTCGCGGGCGCGTCGTGGGACTGGCCCCAGGCGAGGACGGCGTCCTCGTACTCCCAGGTGGTCCAGCCCAGGCCGTGCCCGAAGGGCGCGGCGGGCACGGGGGCGCCGTCCGCGGCGTCGCCGGCCGCGGGAGCGGCGGCCAGCCGCCGCTCCCAGGCGCGGTAGCCGACGTCGGTCCCCTCGGTGTAGTCGACGACGCCGTCCACGGGACGGGCGTGCGGCACGGGGACGTCCTCGAAGCGCGCCGGCAACGTCCACGGCAGGCGCCCGGACGGCTCGGTGGCGCCGGTGAGCACGTCGGCGAGCGCGGTGCCGGCCTCCTGCCCGGCGAGCCAGCCCCACAGCACGGTGGGCACCTCGGCCAGCCAGGGCAGCAGCACGGGCGCGCCCGCGTTGACGACGACGACGGTGCGCGGGTTGGCCGCGACGACGCGCCGGACGAGCTCGTCCTGGTTGCCGGGCAGGTCCAGGTCGGGGCGGTCGTAGCCCTCGGACTCGACCTCGGCGGTGGTGCCGACGAGCACGACGGCGACGTCGGCGGTGGCCGCGGCCTCGACCGCGCCGGCCAGCTCCTCCTCGACGGAGGGGCCGGGCAGGCGGTGGACGAGGGCGGCGCGCACGAAGTGGCCGTAGCCGACGGCGTGCACCACCTGGAGCGTCGCGTCGAGGCCAGCGGTGCCGTCCGCCTCCGCGAGCGCCGCGATCGGGTGGTTGTGGCCGGAGGAGAGCACGACGTCCTCGTTCACGACGGTGCTGCCCGTGGCGACCTCGGCGCCGTCGACGAGCACCCGGTGCACGCCGACGGTGCCGACGCCCAGCTCGTGGGTGCCCGGCTCGCCGAGCGTGACGGTCGCCCGCAGGCGGACGGCGTCGGCGTCGGGCCGCACGTCCTGCAGCCAGCCGGTCCACGCGGTCGCGGTGTGCTCCTCCAGGACGCCGCCGTCGGCGGCCAGGAGCGTGACGCGCAGGCCGGGCTCGCCGGTGACGGGGTCGGTGCAGCGGTCGACGTCGAGCTCCGGCGGGTTGCGCAGGGCCCGGGCGCCGGCCAGCAGCGTGACCTCGGAGCCCTGCGGCAGCGCGGCGCGCAGCTCGGCGGCGGGGTAGGTGAGGCGGTCGGGCTCGACGAACGAGGAGCCGCCGCCCTGGAAGAAGGGCTCGACCGCGGCGGGGCCGAGCAGCGCGACGCGCAGGGGGCGCGCACCCTCGGACACGAGCGGCACCAGCCCGGCGTCGTCCTTGAGCACGACGACGGAACGGGCGGCCACCTCGCGCAGCAGCGCGGCCGACGGCGCGGCGGCGCCGGACGACGGGGCGGCCGTCACCTGGTCGGGCACGGCGTGGAGCGCGCCCGCGACGCCGCCCGTCACGCCGCCCGTGACGCCGCCGGCGGAGCCGACCGAGAAGCCGACCGAGGCCCCGCCTGCCGTGCCGGGCAGCACGAGCCGGCCGGTGCGCCGGGCCAGCCGGAGCAGGCGCAGCACCTTGTCGTCGAGCTCGGACTCGGCGACCTCGCCGGAGCGGACGGCGTCGAGCAGGCCGTCGCCCCAGGCGCCGTCAGGCCCGGGCATCTGCAGGTCGAGGCCGCCGCGCACGGCGGGCACCACGGACTGCGTGGCGACCCAGTCGCTGACGAACAGGCCGTCGTAGCCCCACTCCTCCTTGAGCAGGTCGACCACGAGCGGCCGGTGCTCCAGGAGGGGTGCCGCGACGCCCTCGGTGTCGGCGCCGTTGTAGGCACCCATGACGGACCACGGGTTCACGTCGCGCACCAGGCGCTCGAAGGGCGCCAGGTACGCCTCGCGCAGCGTCCGCTCGTCGAGACGGGCGAGGTAGCGGGTGCGCTCGGTCTCGGAGTCGTTGGCGACGTAGTGCTTCACGCACATCCCGACGCCCTGCTCCTGCGTGGCGCCCACGAGGGCCACCGCGATCTCGGCCGTCAGGTGCGGGTCCTCGGAGTAGCACTCGAAGTGCCGGCCGCCCACGGGCGTGCGCTGCAGGTTCACCTGCGGGGCGAGCACGACGTCGACGCCGTGCCGGCGCGCCTCCGCGGCGAACAGGACGCCCGAGCGCCGGGCCAGGTCCAGGTCCCACGTGGCGGCCAGAGCCGATGGCGCGGGGAACATCGCCGACGTCCCGCCGCCCGAGCCGCGCACACCCACCGGGCCGTCGGACATCACCACCGGCTCCAGCCCCAGCCGGGGCACGGCCGTGGTCGTCCACATGGACGCGCCCACGACGAGCGACACCTTCTCCTCGGCGGAGAGCTCCGACAGGAGGCGGAGCAGCTCGGGCTCCGAGGTGACGTCCTGCGTGGCGACTGTCTGCGATGACACGTGCGTTCTCCGTTCGGCGGTGGACGGCTGCCCGCATTCAACCACACTTACTTACTGGTAAGTAAGCCCGGTTTCTCGGTTATCGTGAGCCCATGCCAGAAGTGACCGGGCAGGCTGCCCCGAAGGCCAAGCGACCCACCCGCGACCAGCGGCGGGAGGAGATCCTCGCCGCCGCCACGCGCGTGTTCGGGTCCAAGGGCTATCACCAGGGCTCGCTCGTCGACGTCGCCGCCCAGGTGGGGATCACGCACGCCGGCGTGCTGCACCACTTCGGCAGCAAGGACAAGCTGCTCTGGGAGGTGCTGGAGTACCGCGACCGCGTGGACGTGCAGCACCTGGAGGGCAAGCACATCCCGGGCGGCATCGAGCTGTTCCGGCACCTGGTCACCACGGCGCGCCTGAACGCCGACCGGCGCGGCATCGTGCAGGCCTACGCGGTGCTGACCGGCGAGTCCGTGACCGACGGGCACCCGGCGTCCACCTGGGTGGCCGAGCGGTTCACCGTGCTGCGCGGCGAGATCTCCCAGGCCGTCCGCGAGCTCGCCACCGAGCGGGACGTGACCCTTCCCGAGGGCGAGCCCGAGCGTGCCGCCGCCGCCGTCATCGCCGTCATGGACGGCCTCCAGCTCCAGTGGCTGCTCGACCCGGAGGCCGTCGACCTCGCGTCGGCCACGGGCTTCGCCATCGAGTCGATCCTGACGGCCACCCTCGGCGCCCCCGTGCGGATCACGGGCGACTGACCCGCGACCCGCACGGCCGGGCTCACCGCCCGGCGCTCACCACTCGGTCTTGAGCCGGTGCTTCGCGCGCTCGCTCGGCGGCACGTCCATCTTCTGCAGCGTGAAGCCCATGACGTCGCTGAACACCGGGGCGGCGACGTCGCCGCCGAAGATCGAGCTGTGCGGGCTCTTGAGGAAGACGGCCACGGTGTACCGGGGGTCGTCGGCCGGCGCGACGCCGATGAACGACGCCATGTACGTCCAGCCGTTGCCCGCGGGCATCTGCGCGGTACCGGTCTTGCCCGCCACCCGGTAGCCCGGCACGGCGGCGTTCTTGCCCGTGCCCTCGTCCCCTGTCACGGTCTCCATCATCTCGACCAGGGTGTCCGCGGTGTCCGCGGAGATGACCCGCTCCCCCGGCTCCTGGTCGGCCGGCGTCACGGTGCCGTCGGGGCTGGTGGAACCCTCGAACAGGGTCGGCGTCATCCGCACGCCGCCGTTCGCCACCGTGGAGAACACGCTCGTGGCCTGCATCGCGTTGACGGACAGGCCCTGGCCGAACAGCACCGCGTACTGTGTGCGGCCGTCCCAGTCCGCGACGTCGGCGGGCGGCATGATGCCCGCCGACTCGCCAGGCAGGTTCAGGCCCGTCGGCTGCCCGAACCCGAACTTGTAGAGGTAGTCCTGCCGGGTCTGCAGCGGGATCTTCTCGCCGGCCTGCACCGTGCCCGTGTTGGACGACTGCGCCAGGACGCCCGTCAGCGTCAGCTTCTGCACCGGGTGCTCGTGCGAGTCCTGGAACGTCTGGCCGTTCGGCGTCGTGTACCGGTCCGGCACGGTGAACTGGCTCTCGGGCGTCCAGTAGCCGCCCTCGAGCGCGGCGGCCATGGTGACGACCTTGCCGGTCGAGCCCGGGTCGAAGACGTCCTTCACGGCGCGCGAGCCGCCCGCGACGGCCGACGTCGAGCGGTCGTTCGGGTTCACCGCCCCCGAGTCGGCGAGCGCCACGATCTCGCCCGTACGCACGTCCTGCACGATGGCGATGCCGTACTCGGCACCGGAGGTGCGGACGGCGTCGTCGATGGAGTCCTGCGACTTCCACTGGATGTCGTGCACCAGCGAGAGCTGGATGCTGTCGCCCGGGACCGCCGGGACGGACTCCTGGCCGGCGGCGGGGATGCGCAGGCCGTCGAGGCTGCGCTCGTACGTGTCCGAGCCGGCGGTGCCCGCCAGCAGGTCGTCGTAGGCCGCCTCGATGCCACCCTGCCCGGTCTGCTCGTCGTTCACGAAGCCGACCAGCGAGCCCGCGACGGCGCCCGACGGGTACGTGCGCCGCGAGGTGAGGTCGGTGCGGATGTACGCGCGGACCTGCAGGTCCGCGATGGCGCGCTGCACCTGGGGCACCACGTTCTTGGCGAGCACGCGGTAGCGCGACTTGCCCACGAGGTCGGCGGCGAGCTCGGCCTTGGGCATGTCGAGGATCGGCGCGAGGAGCTGCGCGATGCCCAGGGCGCCGTCCTGCACCTTGTCGCCCTCGGCGTCCACCCGGCCCGAGCCGCGGAAGTCCTCGATCGCCACCGGGTCGCCCACGACCGTGTACCGGTCCACCGAGGTCGCGAGCACGACGCCGTCCGCGTCGGTGATGTCGCCCCGGTGCGCGGGCGTGACGGCCGTGGCCGTGCGCGCGGCCTCGGCCTCGGCGGCCAGGCTCGGCCCCTCGATGAGCTGCACGTGGACCAGCCGCACCAGGAAGATGAGCACGACGACGGCCGCGATGCCGACGAGCCAGCGCTGCCGGACCTCGGGCCGGCCCGGGCGGGGCGGCAGCGGGCGGACCATGCGGGACCGCGCCACCGGGGACCGCGCCGGGCGCGGGGCGGCGGTGCCGGGCGGGGCGGGGCGTGGTGCGGTGCTTCGGGGCGCCGCGGCGCGCGGGGCCGCGCCGCGCGGGGCGCCGGGCGCGTCGAAGCCCAGCCGGGTGCTGGAGGTACGCGGCTGGGACTTGTTCGGCTGGGACTTGCCGGGCTGGGCCCTGCTCGGCCGGGACTTCTTCGGCTGAGCCTTGGGCTGGGCCTTCTTGGGCTGCGCCGTGGCCGGCCGGGCCTTGGGCTGGGCCCTGCTCGGTTGCGCCTTGCTCGGCTGGTCCTTGCGCGGCGGGCTCGCCCCCTGCGCGGACTTGCCCGGTGCGGGCTTGCCCTGACCCTGGGCGGACCGGCCCGACCGGGGCGGCGTCGAACGCGGGCCGGCAGCGCGCCCCGAGGGGGTGCGCTGCCGGCCCGAGCCCGGCGTCGTCCCTGTCACTGGTCCGTACCCTTCACCACCTTGCCGGTACGGACACTGACCATGGTCGGGTTCTCCGCGGGCACCATGCCGAGGCCGCGGGCCTTGTCCGGGAGGTCCGTGTGGGCGGCGCTCAGGTCCTCCTGCAGGCCCTGGACGTCCTGGGCGGTCTGGGCGACCTCCCCCTGCAGCTGCGACATCTCGTAGGAACCGCGCGCGAGCGTGGTGTTGAGCACCAGGACGGCCACGAGCGAGCCGACCATCAGGGTGGCGCACAGCACGAAGAACGGCACGCGGCTCTTCGCGTGCAGCGGCGCGCGGACCACGTCCAGGCGGCGGCCGCGCTGTGCGGCACCTCCCGAGATCGCGGTCAGCGGGGCCCTGCGGGTGCGGGGCAGCTCGGCCGGACGGACTGCGCGGGCCGTCGCGGCGTTGGTAGCACTCATCGGCGGTCCTCCTTCGCTGTGTGGTGCCTGGTGGTGCGGTTCAGCAGGTGCTCGGGCGTGGGGCGCAGCCGCTGGGCGGCGCGCAGCCGGACCGACGCCGAGCGCGGGTTGCGCTCCAGCTCTGCGGCGTCGGCCTCCTCCGCGCCCCGGGTGAGCGCCTCGAGATAGGGCCGGTGGGTCTCGGGCTCGACGGGCAGCCCGGGCGGGGCGGACGACGTCGTGCCCTGCGCGATGGCGCGCTTGACGATCCGGTCCTCGAGCGACTGGTACGACTCCACGACGATGCGGCCGCCCACGGCGAGCGCCTCGATCGCGGCGGGCACGGCCCGCTCGAGCACCTCGAGCTCGCCGTTCACCTCGATGCGCAGCGCCTGGAAGGTGCGCTTGCCCGGGTGGCCGCCCGTCTTGCGGGTCGCGGCGGGGATGACGGCGCGCAGCAGGTCGACGAGCTCGCCGCTGCGTTCCCACTCCCGCTCGGCCCGACGGCGGACGATCGCCCGCGCGATCTTGCCCGCGAAGCGCTCCTCGCCGTACTCCCGCAGGATCCGCGCGAGGTCGCGCTCGTCGTACGTGTTGAGCACGTCGGCCGCCGTCAGCTCCTGGGTGGAGTCCATGCGCATGTCGAGCGGCGCGTCCTGCGCGTAAGCGAAACCGCGGTCGGTCTCGTCGAGCTGCAGCGAGGACACGCCGAGGTCCATGAGCACGCCCTGCACGGCACCGCCGGCGTGCTCGTCGACCACCTCGGTGATCTCGTCGTACACCGCGTGCACCGGCGTGAACCGGTCGCCGAACCGCGCCAGGCGGTCGCCGGCGAGGGCGAGGGCCTGCGGGTCGCGGTCGATGCCGATCACGCGGGCCGACGGGAGCTGCTCCAGCACGGCCTCGGTGTGGCCGCCCATGCCGAGCGTGCAGTCCACCAGGACCGAGCCGGGCTCGGCGAGCGCGGGGGCGAGCAGGTCGACGCAGCGCTGGAGCAGCACCGGGAGGTGGCGATCGGCGGCGTCGCTGCCGGGGCCTGGACCGTTGCCGGTCACGTTCATCGGTGTCTCCTTCCTGCGTCGTGCTGGTCCTGCCTGGTGCCGTCCTACGGTCCTGCGGTCGTGCTGTCCTGCCGGAACCGGCCTGCCCGGCGGGGCGGGGTCGTCCGGTCAGGTCTCCCTCCGCACGGGTCCGGCGACGGGGAAGTGCGCCGGTTCCTGCGGGAGGAGGCCTGGCCGTACGGCCGTCCGCCGCCTGCCCTAGAAGCTCAGCCCGGGGAAGATCTCCTCGGCCTGATCGATGTAGTCGGGCTCGGTCTGTTCCTGATATGTGGCCCACGCCTCCGCGTCCCACACCTCCACGCGGGTACCCACTCCGATCACGACCACCTCGCGGCCAAGACCGGCGTACTCACGCAGGTGCGTCGGGATGGAGACCCGGCCCTGCTTGTCCGGGACCTCGTCGCTCGCTCCCGCCAGGAAGTTTCGCGTGTAGTCCCGTGCTGCCTTGCTCGTCACCGGCGCCTGCCGGATCTGGGTGTAGATCTGCTGGAACTCGTCCATCGGAAGAAGAAAGAGGCACCGCTCCTGCCCTTTGGTCATGACCAGACCTCCGGACAGTCGCCCCCGGAACTTCGCGGGAAGGATCAGGCGTCCCTTCTCGTCCAGCTTCGGGGTGTACGTGCCGAGGAGCAGACCCAGTCCTGCGAAACCTTCTGCCATCGCAGTCATGAGCCGACACCTCCTTCCGCTCCCGCACACTCCACGCTACTCCACTTTCCACCACCACACTCGGAAAAACACTGGGGAGAACTGCCCACCGACCCTCAATGCCCAGGTCAAAGAGGTAAAGAGCAGGTGGAGTAAATCCATGTCCGGCGTGGCGTGGAATGTCTGATCAGCCCGCTCCGTGCCGCCCGTCTGCGCGCGCGGACGCCCTGGTGGGGCATCGAATCGCCAGGGCGAGGCCAGCCCTGGGATGTGTGAAGACCGCGTGACGCACCCGACAGAGTGCTTTACATCTCTACTAGGCTGGACCAGCCGGGCGAGCGTTCATCGCCCCGGCGCCCGAACAGCGCGCCCAGCGCCAGAAACCCGGCCTGACTCCCGGCCCGATGGAGGTCCCCCAGTGCACACGGAACCCGCCACGTCCGGCCTCACGGATCCTCACTACGCCGGCGGACCCGCCCCGCAGGCGGCGCCCGGACCGGGCGCGCTCGACGAGCTGGTGGAGACCATGGCCCGCGTCCGGGGCGCCGTCGAGTCCGTCGTGACGGGCCGGCCCGGCCTCGCCGACATCACGCTGGCCGTCCTGCTGGCCGAGGGCCACCTGCTCGTCGAGGACGTGCCCGGCGTCGGCAAGACCACTCTCGCCAAGGCGGTCGCGCGCAGCATCGACTGCCACGTCGGCCGCATCCAGTTCACCCCGGACCTGCTGCCGAGCGACCTCACGGGCGTCAACATCTTCCGTACCGGCACCCACGAGTTCGAGTTCCGGCCGGGCCCGGTGTTCAGCAACATCGTGATCGGCGACGAGATCAACCGCGCCTCGCCGAAGACCCAGTCCGCGCTGCTGGAGTGCATGGAGGAGGGCCAGACCACGGTCGACGGCACCACCCACCAGCTCCCCCGGCCGTTCCTCGTGGTCGCCACGCAGAACCCGGTCGAGATGGAGGGCACCTACCCGCTGCCCGAGGCGCAGCGCGACCGGTTCATGGCCCGCATCACCGTGGGGTACCCGGACATCGACGCCGAGATGCTCATGCTCGACCGGCAGGAGGCCACCACACCGCTGGCCCACCTGGAGGCCGTGACCGACGGGCACACGCTGCTGCGGTTCTCCGCCCTCGTGCGGTCGCTGTACGCGTCCCCCTCGGTGAAGCGGTACGTGGTGGGCCTCGTCGGCGCGACGCGCGAGCACCCCGGCCTGCGGCTCGGTGCCTCGCCGCGGGCCTCGCTCCAGCTCCTGCGCGCCGCCAAGGCCATCGCCGCCATGGCGGGCCGCGACCACGTGCTGCCCGACGACATCCAGCGGCTGGCCCGTCCCGTGCTGGCCCACCGCCTCATCCTCACGACCGAGGCCCGCCTCGGGGGCGTGACCCCGGAGACGCTCGTGGACGAGATCGTGCAGCGCACACCGGTGCCGGCGCTCGAGCCCGCCGACCGGCGTCAGTTCTGAGCGGCCGGGGCGGCAGGCACATGACATGGCGTGACACGCTCGCCAGGATCAGCCGGGTCCGGCTCACCCCCCGCGGCATCGGCGCCGCCTGCGTGGGCGGCGTCCTGATCCCGCTCGGGCTGGTGCTCACCCTGCCCGACCTCGTGGGGCTGGGCGCGGCCGCGCTCATCGCCGTCGCGGTGGCGTGGCTGGTCATCGGCACGCAGCGGCTGGAGTCGGGGCGCGGCGCCCTGCAGGTGACGCGGTCGGTGGCACCCAACCCCGTGGTGCGCGACCGCACGGCGGAGGTGAGCCTGCTGGTCGCGGCGCACCAGGCCTCCGGCGCGGCGTACGAGCGCCTGTCCCGGCTGCGGCTGTCGGAGCAGGCGGCGCACGAGCTCGCCGGGCACCAGGGCATCCGCGCCCGGGTCTCCGCGCGCGCCGACCGGATCACCGTGCACTACTCGCTCACGCCGATGCGCCGCGGCCGCTGGTCGCTCGGCCCGCTGCTGACCACCCGGACCGACGTGTTCGGCCTGGTCCGGGCCACCCAGCCGCTCGGCAGGGCCACGCACGTCCCCGTGTGGCCCCGGACCGTCGAGCTCGCCGTCCGCACGCGGTCCGTGGGCGACGTCGACCATTCCGCCACCGGGGCGCGCCTGCAGTCCAGCGACGACTCCGTGCTGCGCGAGTACGTCGCGGGCGACGACCCGCGCCGCGTGCACTGGGCCAGCGCCGCGCGCCGCGGCCAGCTCATGGTCCGCGCCGACGAGAGCGCCGGCGTGCGGCCCGTGAGCGTGCTGCTCGACCGTTCCCTGCTGCCGCACTGGCAGGAGTCCGGGAGCATGCGCCGCCCGGCCGCGGTGGACGACGGCGAGTGGGCCGTCGAGCTCGCCGCCTCGATCGCGACCTCGTTCCTCGACGGCGGCCACCCGGCCCGCCTCGTGACCACCAGCGTCGCGCCGAGCGTCGAGGGGGTGCGGTTCGCGACCACGCGCGCCAGCCGCTCCGCCCTGCTGGACGCCTGTGTCGACATCCGCGGGCACCGCGGCGTCTCGGAGGGGCAGCACGCGACCAGCACCACCGCGCGTGCGCTCCGGCTCGCCCGGGCCCCCGGCGAGATCGTCGTGGCCGTGCTCGGCCCCCAGGGACCCGACGCGCGCCACGACCTCGCCGCGCTCGGCGCCGAGGGCACCTGCTGGGCCCTTCTGGTGGCGCCACGCGGCGCCGGCTTCCAGCACGAGCTGGACCAGACGGCCGCCGAGCTGCGCGCCTCCGGCTGGCACGTCAGCACCTGCGAGGCCCGCACCGACCCGGAGCGCGCCTGGGCCCTGCTCGCGGAGCGTGCGCCATGATCCCCGCGCACCGCGGCCCGCTGGTCCGCACCGTCGCCTCCGGCGTGCTCGTCGCGATCGCCGTCATCGCCTCCATGCACGCCCTCACGCTCGTCATCGACCCCGGACCCTGGCTCACCGCCGGCACCACCGGCGTGCTCCTCGTCTCCGCCACCACGTGCGTGGTGCGGTACGTGCTGCTGCGCAACGCGGTGGACCGCGCGGCCACCCGCCGGGCGGCCGGCCAGGGGCCGAGCGCCGACCGCGCCGCCGACCGGGCGGCGGGCGGCGCCTCGTTCGTCGCGACGGCGGCGGGCCTCGTCGTGGCCGTCTGGTACGTCCTGGCCCGCTACGGCGGCCCCGGGCAGCGGTTCGAGCCCTTCGTGGGCCCGGACGCCGTGGAGCAGGCGCTCGAACGGTTCCGGCAGGCGACCGAGCTGATGAGCACCCAGGTGGCGCCGGTCGACCCCGGCCCCGCGATCAGCATGGTCGCCGTCGGCGGCACGCTGCTGGTGCTGCTCGTGGTCGACTCGCTGGCCGGGGCCCGTATGCCCGGCTTCGCCGGGGTGCCGCTCCTGCTCCTGTGGACGCCGCCCCTGACCCTCATCGGCGACGTGCAGTGGCCGGTCTTCGTCATCAGCGTCACCGCGATCCTCCTGCTGCTCACCGTCGACCCGGTCGGGGTGACCCCCGGCCGGCGCACCGACTCGGAGTCCGCGGCGGTACGCCGGGCGCAGCGGTTCCGCTCCGGCATCACGGCGCTGACGTCCGTGGCCGTCGCCGCGGCCTCGCTCGGCGTGGCGACCGGCATGGCCGCGCTGCCGGCGCTGGCCGGCACGTGGAACCAGCTCATCTCGACGCCGTCCGACACGGTCGAGCTGTCCTCCGAGCTCGACATGCGCCAGCCGCTGAGCGCCCGGTCCGCCAACACGGTGCTCACGTACACGATGGCCGACGGCGAGCCGACCGGTCCCCTGCGCGTCATGACGCTCACCGCGTTCGACGGCGTCCAGACCAACCGGAACGTGCCCACCGGCGGCCTGGCCACCTTCGACGCGACCACGGTCCTCGCCCCGCCCGGTGAGGGCGCCGCGGGCGAGAGCCGCCGCATGGACGTCCGGATCGGGCAGCTCGACGGCGCGGAGCTGCCGCTGCCGCTCGAACCCCGGACGGTCGACGTCGACGGCGACTGGGCCTACGACGCCCTGCGCGACGAGGTGCGCAGCAACCAGGGCACCGAGCAGGGCGCCCCGTACACCGTCGACGTCCTCGACCGGGGGCTCACGCCCGAGCTGCTGCGGGCCACGCCCGCCTCGGGCGACCCGCGGTCCGCCGGCTACACGGAGGTGCCGGACACCGAGCACCGCGAGGACATCGCCGCCTACGCCCAGGAGGTCGTGGGGGACGCGCCCACGCGCTTCGACGCCGTCGTCGCGCTGCAGAACCACCTGCGCTCGGGCGCCGGGTTCGTCTACAACCCGGACGCCGACTACCGGGGCTCGTCCGACACCGTCTGGGACTTCCTGCAGAACAAGGAGGGGTACTGCACGCAGTACGCCCTCTCGATGATGGTGATGGCGCGCAGCCTCGACATCCCGGCCCGGATCGGCGTCGGCTGGCTGCCCGGCCGGCCCGACGGCAACGGGAGCTACCGGGTCACCGGCCAGGACTCGCACGCCTGGCCCGAGATCTACTTCCCGTCCGTCGGCTGGGTCCGTTTCGAGCCGACGCCGCAGGTGCAGACCGGCCCGCTGCCCGCGTACGCGAACCCGGGCACGGGCACCGCGCCCAGCGCCCTGCCCACGCCGTCGCGGGCTCCCGAGGTGCCCACGCAGCAGCCGTCGCAGCAGCCCGAGGAGTCCGGGGCGGGCGCCACGGAGGACGCGTCGGCCGGCAGCCAGGTGTCCGACCGGACGCTGCCCGGCTGGGCCTGGGCGGTCGCGGTCATCATCGCGCTCGGGGTGCTCGGCGGGGCCGCCTGGCTGCTGCTGCGCCGTCGGGCGGAGGTCGAGGAGCTCGACCCCGAACGGGCCTGGGCCCGGGTCCTGGCACTGCTCGCCGAGCAGGAGGTGCGGCTGGGCCCGTCGGTCACGCTGCGCCGGGCGCCGGAGGTCATCGCGGACGAGGTGCGCACGCGCACGGGCACACCCCTGCCCGACGACGTCGCCGAACGGCTCACCGCCCTGGCCGACGCCGCCGAGGACGAGCGGTACGCCCGCGACTCCACGCCGCCGACGGCCGCCGAGCTCGAGGAGCTCACGACCACGGTGACGACGGAGCTGGCGGCGGCCCTCACCCGCAAGCCCTGACCCCACCCCGTTGAGTGCGGGATATTCGTCCTTCTCGAGGCTCGAGAAGGACGAATATCCCGCACTCAACGAAGCCGGGCTTCACGGAGCCGGGCACACGACAGGAGCCGGGCCCCGACGGGGCCCGGCTCCTGTCGTGCGGTGGTCCGGTGGGGACCACCTCGAACGGTTGGCCGGCTAGCGGCCGCCCTGATTACGCCGGTTCTCCCAGCGCTCTTCCAGCCGGGCGAGGAAGCCGCCGGAACGGCTGCCACCCTGGCGCTTGCGGGCCTTGCGTGCTCCCCCTTGGGGAGGCTGGACCGTGCCGTCTTCGCCGACGACCCCGACCGGGCCCTCTTGCTGCTTCTTGCGCGGTCCGAGGAACGCGAAGACCACACCCGCGAACATCAGCACGAAGCCGATGGCCCCGAGCCACGTACGCGACGTCGCTGCACCGACGACAAGAAGAAGCAGGCCGACGACGACGCCGGCCCCGGACAGCACATAACGGAGCGCATTACCACGGCCTGTGGACTGGAGCGTGTTCGCCAGCCGCGGGTCGTCTGACGTCAGAGCACGCTCCATCTGCTCCAGCACCCGCTGCTCGTACTCGGACAGAGGCATCGAGACCCCCGGATCTCGCAAAGGAACAGTGTCCCTCTCAGGATAGGACGACCCGGCCGTCGTTGGTAGTCGACATCCCGGGCATACCCATGACTATAGGGGCAGATCAGTAAAGATGCGTGCCGTTCTTGCGGTGTACACCCAGGTCGATCGCCGTTTTCCCAAACTTCTCACGCACCGCGTCGAGCGCGACCTCCGCCTCGCGCTGCGCCCCGGAGCGCGGGTCGACCGCTTCCTCCAGCGTGAGCTGCTGGGTGGAACCGTCACGTTGACGCAGGTTTTCACCCCGTACGCCCACCAGCCGGACCGGGAGGCCGCCCAGATCGACCGCCGCGACGAGCTCGCGCGCCACGAGATAGATCTCCCGGGCGACGTCCGTGGGACCGTCCAGCGTGCGTGACCGGGTGAATGTCGCGAAGTCGCTGGAGCGCACCTTCACCGACACCGTGCGCGCCATGACGCCCTGGTGCCGCAGCCGGGCCGCCACCCGGTCGGACAGCTCCAGCACCCGCCGGTTCACGGTCTCGGTGTCGTCCTGGTCCGTGCCGAAGGTGGTCTCGGCGCCGATGCTCTGCTCGTGGTGCTCGGGCACGACGGGGCGCGGGTCGCGGCCCCACGCGAGGTCGTGCAGGTGCGCGCCGCTGACCCGGCCGACGGCCGCCTGCAGGCTCGGCAGGTCGGTGTTCGCCAGCTCCTCGACCGTGGTGATCCCCCAGGCGGCGAGCGACTTCTCGGTCTTCTCCCCCACGCCCCACAGCGCCCCGACGGGCAGCGTGTGCAGGAAGTCGACGGTGGCGGACACCGGCACGAGCATCAGACCGTCCGGCTTGGAGTGCGTGGAGGCCAGCTTCGCCACGAACTTGTTCCGGGCGATGCCCACCGAGGCCGTCACCCCGTGCTCCCGCTCGATCCGGCGGCGCAGCGCGGCCCCGATCACCGTGGGCGGGCCCAGGCGCCGTCGGGCACCGCTCACGTCCAGGAAGGCCTCGTCCACGCTGATCTGCTCGACCAGCGGCGTGACCTCGTGCAGCATCCCCATGACCGAGCGGGACACGTCGCGGTACAGGTCGTGGTCGGGCCGCACGACGACGGCCTGCGGGCACAGCACGCGCGCCCGCGTCATCGGCATCGCGGACCGGACGCCGAACGCCCGCGCCTCGTACGTGGCGGCGAGCACGACGCCCCGCTCCTGCGCGCCGACGATGACGGGCAGCCCGCGCAGCTCCGGCCGCCGGGCCAGCTCGCAGGACGCGAAGAACGCGTCCATGTCGAGGTGCAGCACGGAGCAGCCGGACTCGTCCGACCCCCAGTTGCGTCTCGCCGCCGCTGACCGCGGCCCCTTGCTCACTGACGTGCTCCGTTCCTGCTGTCGTCCAGCACTCGCCTGTGCGGTGCCGCGAGGATCACTGACTCAAGGACCGCTGCCCCGAGGATCACACGGCCCGGGGGCCGGTCCGCGCCCGCCGCGCGGGGCGGGTCACGACGCCTCGGGCACCAGGGTGAGGCGCTGCGTCGCGAAACCCGTCTGCGGGTCCACGAGCATGGCCACCTCGTCCCGGAAGTCCTCGGCGCACGCGAGCAGCTCGTCCGCACGCGCGGCCTCGACCTGCTCCGGTCGGCCGGCGTCCACGGCTGCCCGCAGGGGCGCGCCGGAGGCGAAGTAGCCCGACCAGGCCGCGAGGTCCGGCTCGGCGTGCGCGAGCATGTCCCACACCGTCCGCGCGCCGGAACGCGCCGACGGGCGGCCGCGCAGCGCCACGATGGCGGCGGCCGACCGGATGGCCGCGAGGTGCGCGTGCACGAACCGGTCGCCCGGGTCGGCCGCACGCGCGGCCTCGGCGAGCTCCGCGTCCGCCTTGCGCAGCAGCGCGCTGACACCCGGCGGGACGGCGCGCGGCACGAGCATCCGTGCCGAGACCACGTCCCGACCGCTCTGAGACTGCATGCTGCCCATCTCGAACCTCCGATCGAACCCCTTGTGCGACACTATCGAACATACGTTCTATCCTGTCAAGCGGGCCGCGGGTCCGGGGGACACTGTCCTCATGGCCCGCCGCTCCGCCCGACGCCGCCCATCCTCCTCCGCACCACTGACACTCCCCGCCGAGCTGCCCGTCGGCCCCGTGCCGATCAGCACCGGCACCGCCGAGGTGGTGCGCGACCCTGACTTCCCGCAGCGGGTGACGCTGCACGTCAACGGCGTGCCGAGCTCCAGCCTCGACCTCGCCGACCCCGGTTTTCTCGACTTCGAGTACATGCAGCAGATGGCAGCGTTCGTGGCGCTCCTGCCGCCCGGGCCGCTGCGGGTGCTGCACCTCGGCGCGGCCGGCAGCGCCTTCGCCCGGCACGTGGAGCACGAGCGGCCCGGCTCCCGCCAGCTCGGCGTCGACCTCGACCCCCGCCTCCTGGAGCTCGTCCGCGAGTGGTTCGCCCTGCCGCGCTCGCCCCTGCTGCGCCTGCGCGCCGACGACGCCGGGCGCGCCCTCGCCTCCGCCCGCGACGCCTCGTACGACGTGGTGGTCCGCGACGTCTTCGCGGGCGACCGCACGCCCGCGCACCTCGTGGGCACGGGCTTCGCCGCCGAGGCCCACCGGGTGCTGCGGCCCGGCGGCATCCTCCTGGTCAACTGCGCCGACCGGCCGCCGCTGACCACCGCGCGCCGTGAGGTCGCGAGCCTCGCCGAGGCGTTCGGGCCGGGTGCCGCGGCACAGGGCCGACTGGCCGCCGTCGCCGAGCCCGCGATCCTCAAGGGACGCCGCTACGGCAACCTGGTGCTCGCCGCCGTCCGCGAGGTGCCCGAGGACGGGCCGGGGGACGACGTCGGGGGCGCCGACCCGGGTGACGCCCGGGACGACGACCCGCGGGCCACGCAGAAGGGCGCCCAGGACGGCCCGCAGGCGCCCGGGCAGGCAGGCAGCGACGTCGGGCAGCCGGACCTGCGTGACGCGCGCCTGGGGCGCGCCCTGCGCGCCCTGGCGGTGCCGGCCACGCTCCTGGCGGGCGACGACGCCGCGGCGTTCGCCGGCACGGCCGCCCCGCTGGAAACCGCCGCCCCGGCCTGACCACACCCCCGCACGTGTCAGACGTACAGGTCCCCCGGGGGACCTGTACGTCTGACACGTCGCTCGCGGGTGGGGCGAGGGCGCGAAAAAGGCCACGCTCCCCGGAGGGAGCGCGGCCTTCTCACGAGTTACCTCAGAGCGGAACGACTGCTTCCGCCTGCGGCCCCTTGGGACCCTGCGTGATCTCGAACTCGACCCGCTGGGCCTCCTCGAGAGACCGGTACCCGTTGGACTGGATTGCGGAGTAGTGGACGAAGACGTCAGCGCCGCCGCCGTCCTGGGCGATGAACCCGAAGCCCTTTTCCGCGTTGAACCACTTCACAGAACCCTGCGCCATGCTGTCCTTCGACCTTCCGTCCGGGATCCGACGGCGAGCCCGTTGCCCGCCCCCGTGCCGCAATGCTTTCCCGACTTGCTCACGACACGCCGGACGTGGCCTTGGTACGTCACTGCAACGTGCGCCAGTGTGGCATGGACCACTCAAATGTGCCATGGAACACGCACATTTATGCCGCAGCTATGACACACCGGGCCGAGGAATTACCCGCAAACCCTGCTCAGACCCCGTTTTCGGGCGGCTGAGCCTGCGGCTCCGCTCCTGGCGCGTGCCTCGTTCCTCAGCCCGCACCCTGCGCTACGCCTTCGGCTCAGTCGCCGTTCTGCTGGGCGAGGAAGCGTTCGAACTCCGCCCCCAGCTCCTCGGCGCTCGGGATCGGCGTGGTCTCCGCCAGCAGGCTCGGGCGGCCGATCGACCGCGCGAACGCGTCGTACTGCTCCTCCAGCGCCTTCACGACGGCGGCGATCTCGGTCGACTCGGCGACCTGCTTCTCCACCTCGATCTTGGCGTCGGTGGCGGCCTCCTCGAGTGCGGGGATCGCCAGGTCCAGCCCGGTCGCGCGCTCCGTGTGGTGCAGCGCGACCACCGTGGCCGGCGGGTACTGCGACTGCGCGAGGTAGTGCGGCACGTGCACGGTGAAGCCGAGCGCGTCGTGCCCCGTCTCGCCGAGCCGGTACTCCAGCAGGGCGGCCAGGGAGCCCGGCACCTTCACGCTGCCGAACCACGACGTGTAGTCGTCCACGAGCCCGGGCCGGGTGGCGTGCGCCGTCAGCGACAGGGGTCGGGTGTGCGGCAGCCCCATGGGGATGCCCTGGATGCCGACCACGAGGCTCACGCCGAACCGGTCGACGAGCTGGATCAGCCCGGCCACCACGCGTTCCCACTGCAGGTCCGGCTCGGCGCCGTGCAGCAGCAGGAAGCCGGTGCCCTCGGCGTCGGTCAGGTGGTCGACGGCGAGGTAGGGGGCCTGGTAGTCGGCCCACCGGTCGGAGTCGAAAGTCATCGTCGCCCGCTTGGAGCGGTAGTCCAGCAGCTGGTCCACGTCGAACGTCACGAGACGCTCCACGCGGAACTCGTCGATCAGGTGCTCGACGGCGAGGTCGCCGGCGCTGCCCGCGTCCACGAACCCGCGGACGGCGTGCAGGAGGACGGGTCCGTCGGAGCTGCCGGGCACGCTGCGACCCAGCGTGCGCTCGACCGCTGCTTCGTCGACGTCGTAGATGCCCTGGGGGTCAAGCACGTGCGCTCCCTCGCTCGTCCGGAGTACTGCCGAACACCCGATCAGAAGGGGTGTCTGCTCTGGTCCAACGTCAGGACGCCCGGGTGTCTTCCCGTTACGCCCTGAGCGTCGTGAGCGAGTTTCGGATCAGCGGCCGGGCAGGCGCACGACGGACACGAAGAAGTCGTCGATCCGGCGCACCACGTCGATGAACCGGTCGAAGTCCACCGGCTTGGTCACGTACGCGTTGGCGTGCAGCGAGTACGAGCCGACCACGTCCTCCTGGGCGTCCGACGTGGTGAGCACCACGACCGGGATGTGCCGCAGCATGGGGTCGCCCTTGGCGACCGCGAGCACCTCGAGGCCGTCCATCTTCGGGAGGTTGAGGTCGAGCAGCACCAGGTCGGGGGTCGGCACCGTGGCGTACTGCCCCTGCTTGCGCAGGAACTCCAGCGCGCTCACGCCGTCGCCCACGACGGAGACGTTGTTCGGGACGCGATGGTCCTCGAACGCCTCCCGGGTCATCAGCACGTCACCCGGATCGTCCTCCACGAGGAGGATCTCCATCACCTTCTGACCGCTCACGTTGACCACCCGGCCCGTACCTGTCCCATGGAGTCCTCACCGGCGGGCCCCTTCCTCGCGACCCGTCGTCGGCCCTGGTCAGGCCGCATCATTGAAGCGTAGTCGACTGCGCGCGTTCGGTCGAAAGGCGCCCCGTACCAGGTTGGCCCTGGCGCCGCGCCAGCGTGAACCGCACGATCGTGCCGCCGCCGTCGGCGGGCTCGATCCAGATGCGGCCCTTGTGGTACTCCACGATGCGTTTGACCAGCGAGAGGCCGATGCCGGTGCCCGCGTACTGCTCGCGCGAGTGCAGCCGCTGGAAGATGACGAACACCCGCTCCGCGTACTGGGCGTCGATGCCGATCCCGTTGTCCACCACGGAGATCTCCCAGTGCGCCCGCATGCTGCGCACCTCGATCCGCACGTTCGGCGTCCGCTCCGGGTCGCGGAACTTGACCGAGTTGCCGATCAGGTTCACGAAGATCTGCTGGAGCAGCGCCCGCTCGCCGTGCACGACGGGCATCGGGTCGTGCACGATCTCGGCGCCCGACTCCTCGATCCGCTCGGACAGCTCCGACAGCGCGGCGGTGAGCACGCCCTCCAGCTCCACGTCCTCGCGCGGCACGCCCGTGCGCCCCACGCGCGAGAAGCTCAGGAGGTCCTGGATGAGCCGCTGCATGCGCTTGGCGCCGTCCACGGCGAACTCGATGTACTGGTCGGCGCGCTCGTCGAGCGTCCCGCCGTACCGCTTCTGCAGGAGCTGCGTGAAGCTCGCGACCTTCCGCAGCGGCTCCTGGAGGTCGTGCGAGGCCACGTACGCGAACTGCTCCAGGTCCCGGTTGGACCGCTCCAGCTCGCGCGCCTGCTCGCTGAGCAGGGTGTGCGCGTTCTCGACCTCCTGGTGCGACAGCCGGATCTCCTCCACCTGGTGCACCAGCTCGCGGCGCATCGTCTCCACGTGCATGGCGAGCAGGGCCACCTCGCCCGTGCCGGCGGGCCGGATCTCGCGCCCGAGCACCCCGCTGCTCACCACGCGGACGGCGGCCGTCAGCTCGGTCAGCGGCCGGATCACCCAGGACTCCAGGGCGAGCCACATCATGGTGCCCATCAGCACGACGACGAGCACGAGCGTCGCGACCGCCCCGAGCAGCAGCCGCTCCCAGACGGTGCGGGTCTCCACGATCGCGTCGCGCTGCGCCCCCAGCTCGGCCAGGTACCGGACGACGGCGGTGTTGGCCGCGTCGTACAGGGCGTCGCCCTCCGCGCTGGGCGGGGCCGTGGCCAGCAGCGCCATGCGGCAGTCCATCTGCCCGGCGGGCGCCGCCTCGACGGCCGCGACCACCGGCTCGGCGTACTCGTCGAACCACCGGTCCGTGAGCCGCACGGCCTCCTCGTAGGCCTGCGCGACCTCGGCGTCCTTCGCCAGCGCCCGCCGCTCGACGTCGGCCAGGAGCATGATCCGGCCGCTCGACCCGACGGCGCGCGTCCAGGGCTCCAGCGCGGCCTCGTCGCACGTCGCGCGGTAGGCGCGCAGCGACGAGTCGGCGTCGGCCAGGGCCAGGGAGGCCCGTTCGCCGTCGACCAGGGCGCGGTAGTAGGGGCCGTCGGCGCGGGCGTCGAGGCCCCGGGACTGGACCAGCGCGAGCACCGCGACGGCGAGCGCGAGGACGAGCATGGCCGCGACGGCGCCCAGGAGCCGCGCGAGGCGGCGACGCATGGAGACACCGGTGAAACGGTGCTCGTCCGGCACCAGCGTCATGCCCGCGACCACTCCACCGAGTCGGCCAGGGTCGAGGTGCGTTCGCCCGGTTCGGTGGCGCCCGCGCCGGCCCAGCCGACGAAGAGCAGCGCGGCGTCGTCGACCAGGGGGCCGCCGTGCAAGGCACGCACCCGGCGCAGCACGCGGGTCACGACCTCCTCGGTGCCCTGGTCCATCTCGTGCTCGACGACGCTGCGCAGGCCGTGCGCGCCGAGGCGGGGCATGCGTCCGTGGGCGCTGGGCGGCAGGACGGGCGTCCCTCCGGGGTCGGCGCCGACGGCGGCCTCGACGAGCCCGTCCGTGTAGAGCACGGCGGTCCACACCTCGGGCAGGCGGACGCGGTGCGCCGTCCAGGTGCCCTCGACGGGGATGCCGAGGGCGCGGCCGCGGTCGGAGGAGGGCAGCTCCTCGCACTGGTGGGTGACGGGCGCGGACCGGCCGGCCGGCTTCTGCGGCACGACGAGCAGCGGCGGCAGGTGCCCGGCGAGGTAGACGTCCATGTGCGCTCGGTCGGGCGAGATCACGGCCTGGCAGATGGTGACGAACACCTCGGGCCGGCCGCGTTCCGCCAGGAGCACGCGCTCCAGCAGGGGCAGCACGTCGTCGGCGGGCGTGTCGGCGAGCACGAGGGTGCGCCACGCGGTGCGCATCGCGGCGCCGAGGGCGGCCTCGTCGGGGCCGTGCCCGGCGACGTCGCCGATGACGGTCACGAGGGTGCCGTCGGGGCGCTCGACCGTGTCGAAGAAGTCGCCGCCGAGCAGGCCGTTGCCGCCGGGCAGGTAGCCGACCATGACGGAGACCCGCGCGTCGGTGACCAGTTCCTTGGGCAGCAGCGCGCGCTCCAGCCGCGTGGTCTCGGCGGCGCGCACCTCGCTGCGGAACAGCGCGATCTGCTGGGCGGCGGAGCGCCGGCGCAGGGTCGCGTAGCGCAGGCAGCGGGCGAGGCCGTCGCCGTCCACCTCGCCCTTGACCAGGTAGTCGTCGGCGCCGTTGGCCACGGCGGCGGAGCCCAGGTCGTGCGACGTGTTGCCGGTCAGCACGACGACGGCGGGCTGCACGGGCAGCACCTCGATGCCGTCGATGATGCGGCGCAGGGCGCCCAGCCCCTCGGCGTCGGGCAGGCCCAGGTCGAGCAGCAGGCAGTCCACCGAGACCATGGACAGGATGTTCAGGGCCTCGTCCACGGAGCGGGCGCGGTGCAGGTCGGCGCGCAGGTCGGACTCCACGTCGGCGTCGGCGAGCAGCTCGCTCACGAGGAACGCGTCGGCGTCGTCGTCCTCGACCAGGAGCACGGAGATGGGGCCGTCCAGCCCGGAGGGGCGCGCCTCGGGTCCGGGCCCACCTCCGGGCCTCGCAGATCCCGCCCCGCCCAGTGCCATGGCGGCGATCCTATCCAGCGAGAAGACGCCGTGTCAGCGGACAGGCCGACCGGTAGGCGATAATGGTCGGCCGGTTCTTTCTGACCGGAGTGATCTTGCTGGTGGAACACGGAGGTAGGGCGTGACGGGAATCGCGGGCGAGCTCGCCCACGAGCAAGCAGTCGTCGACACGATGTACGTCCGCTTGGACACCCTGCGCGGCACCACCGCGAACCGGCTGCGGGACGTCCGCCTGGCGGGCTCGACGGGCACGCACCAGAACCGCAGCGAGCGCGACGCGTTCGCGACCCTCTACGAGGACCGCGCCGCGCAGCTCGACGCCGTCGAGGACCGGCTGGTCTTCGGCCGCCTCGACCTCGCGGAGGGGTCCGAGGACGGCGCGGTGACCCGGTACGTGGGGCGCATCGGGCTGACGGACGCCGAGCACCGGTCCATGCTGACCGACTGGCGCGCCCCGGCAGCCGAGGCGTTCTACCGGGCCACGGCGCTGCACCCGGGCGACGTGCGGCGGCGGCGGCACCTGGTGACAAAGGGCCGCGCGGTCACGGGCCTGGAGGACGAGGTCCTGGACCTCGAGGGCGACATCGACGCCGACGCGCTGTCCGGCGAGGGCGCGCTGCTCGCGGCGATGGCCCAGGGCCGCACCGGCCGGATGACCGACATCGTCGCGACCATCCAGGCCGAGCAGGACCGCATCATCCGCTCCGAGCTGAGCGGCGCGCTGGTGGTCCAGGGCGGGCCCGGTACCGGCAAGACGGCCGTGGCGCTGCACCGTGCGGCCTACCTGCTGTACGCGCACCGGCGCCTGCTGGAGCGCTCCGGCGTGCTGGTGGTCGGGCCGTCCAGCGCGTTCCTGCGGTACATCGACCAGGTGCTCCCCTCGCTCGGCGAGACCGGCGTGGTGTCCACGACGATCGGCAGCCTGCTGCCGGGCGTCCGCGCGACCGGCGTCGACGAGGGCCAGATCGCGCGGCTCAAGGGCCTGCTGCTGTGGCGCAAGGTGATCCGGCGGGCCGTGCGGGCGCGCGAGCGCGTGCCGGGGCACGACGTCGCGGTGCGGGTCGAGGGGCACGACTTCGTGATCCGCCCGCGCGACGTCGCCGACGCGATCGCCCGCGCCCGCCGCACGCACAAGCCGCACAACCTGGCGCGCGCGTCGTTCGTGCGCGACATGCTCGACCGCCTCACGGACCAGTACCGCGACTTCGAGGGCGCGCCGCTGTCGTCCGAGGACCGCGCCACGGTCTTCGAGGACCTGCGCTCCGACCGCGACGTCCGCGTGGCGCTCAACCTCGCGTGGCTGCCGATCACGCCGGAGAAGCTGGTCTCGGACCTGTACGCCAAGCCGCACCGGCTCGCCGAAGCCGCGCCGGAGCTCAGCGAGCGCGAGCGGCGCCTGCTGGTCCGCGCGCCGGGGGCGCCGTGGACGGAGTCGGACGTGCCGATCCTGGACGAGGCGTACGAGCTGCTGGGCGAGGACGACTCCGTGGCGCGGGCCGAGGCCCGCAACCGCGAGGCCGAGCAGGCCCGCGAGGTCGAGTACGCGCGCAGCGTGCTGTCCGCGACGGGCGCGGGCGGCGGCCTGGTCGACGCCGAGACGCTGGCCTCCCGGTTCGCCGCGACCGGCCCGTCCCTGACGACGGCGGAGCGCGCCGCCGGCGACCGGTCCTGGACCTACGGCCACGTGGTGGTCGACGAGGCGCAGGAGCTGTCCCCGATGGCCTGGCGCGCGCTGGTGCGCCGGGTGCCGACGCGGTCGATGACCATCGTCGGCGACGTCGCCCAGACGTCGTCGGCTGCGGGCGCGCGGAGCTGGGACCGGATGCTCACGCCCCTGCTGCGCGACGGCTGGCGGCTGTCCGAGCTCACCGTCTCCTACCGCACGCCGTCCACCGTGGCCGACACCGCCCAGCGGGTCGCGCGGGCCGCCCGGCTGCCCGTCTCCGACCTGCGCGCCGCGCGCGAGGTCGAGGGCTCCCTCGCCGTCGTCCGCACCTCGCCCGGGGCCGACGGCCTGCCGGAGGACGGCGCGGCGGTGACCGAGGCGCTCGGCCTCGTCAAGGAGCTCGTCGGGCCCGACGCCGGCCGCGTGGCCGTGGTCGCGCCGTCCGGCGCCGTCGCGCGCCTGGCCGCCGCCGTCGCCGAGGCGCTGCCGTCCGCCGTCGGCGCCGAGGAGGCCGCCCGCCTGAGCGCCCAGCGCCCGGAGGACGCGCAGCTCACCGTACTGGCGCCGCGGGAGACCAAGGGCCTGGAGTTCGACGCCGTCGTGCTGGTGGAGCCGGCCGCGATCGCGGAGGGCGCCGGCGGGGTCAGCGACCTCTACGTCGCGATGACCCGTCCCACGCAGCGCCTGGTCGTGCTGCACGTGCGCGACCTGCCCGAAGGGTTCTAGGCCGGCCGCACGCCGGCCCCGGCGCGCCCCGCGTCCCACCTGCCGTCCCAGCAGGCGGGACGTGGGGCCGATCCGTTTGTTGCATCCCCTCCCCCTGGCGCACCATGGGTGCGTGCAGCGAGCCCTTCTCCTCGAGAACGTCCACCCCACCTCCGTCCCGATCCTCGAGTCGGCCGGGTACGAGGTCGACTACCGCAAGGGAGCGCTCGACGAGGACGAGCTCATCGCGGCGCTCGACGGCGTCCAGCTCCTCGGCATCCGGTCCAAGACCGAGGTGACCGCGCGGGTGCTGGCCGAGACGGACAGCCTGGTGGGCGTGGGTGCGTTCAGCATCGGCACCAACCAGATCAACCTGACGGCCGCCGCCCACCGCGGCGTCGCGGTGTTCAACGCGCCGTTCTCCAACACGCGCTCCGTGGTGGAGCTGGCGATCGCGGAGATCATCTCGCTGACCCGCCGCATGACCGAGCGCGACCGCGCCCTGCACTCGGGTGTGTGGGACAAGTCCGCGGACGGCTCGCACGAGGTGCGCGGCCGCACGCTGGGCATCATCGGCTACGGCAACATCGGCTCGCAGCTCTCCGTGCTCGCCGAGAACCTGGGCATGTCCGTCGTCTTCTACGACACCGCGGAGAAGCTGGCCCTGGGCAACGCGCGCCGCGCCGAGACCCTGGACGAGCTCCTGGAGACGGCCGACATCGTCACGCTGCACGTCGACGGGCGCTCCGGCAACGCCGGCCTGTTCGGCGAGAAGCAGTTCGCGCGCATGAAGCAGGACGCGATCTTCCTCAACCTGTGCCGCGGGTTCGTAGTCGACGTCGACTCGCTGGCCGAGCACATCACGTCCGGGCACCTCTCGGGTGCGGCCGTCGACGTCTTCCCGGAGGAGCCCAAGAAGCGCGGCGACGCCTTCGAGTCGGTGCTGCGCGGCCTGCCGAACGTGATCCTGACCCCGCACGTCGGCGGCTCCACCGAGGAGGCGCAGGAGTCGATCGGCCAGTTCGTCGCCAAGAAGCTCAGCGACTACGTGACGACCGGCTCGACGATGCTCAGCGTCAACCTGCCGAACCTGCAGCTCGAGCACACCGGCGTGGGCCGCATCAAGCTGCTGCACCGCAACGTGCCGGGCGTGCTCGCCACGGTGAACCAGATCTTCGCCGACCACGGCGCCAACATCGAGGGCCAGATGCTCGCCACGCGCGGCGACATCGGCTACGTGGTCACCGACATCTCGGACGTGACCGAGCGCGGCGCGTCCAAGAAGCTCCAGGCCCTGGACGCGACCATCCGGCTGCGGATCCGCGACGCCTTCGAGCGCCCCGAGTTCCCGCCGGGCCCGGCGGCCCGCTGAGTCCGTCCACCGCTGGTCGAGCTTGTCGAGACCCGGGTCTCGACAAGCTCGACCAGCGACGGGGCCGACCAGCGATAGCTCAGTGCAGGACCGACGCCGGGATCTTGTACGCCGAGAACGCCTGCGCCACCTTCGCCTCGTCCAGGCCGTAGCGCTCCAGCGTGTACGCGTGCGGACGGTGTCCGCTCCGGTCGAGGGCGGCGGCCAGGTTGGCGTCGTCGGTCGCGCCCCAGTCCAGGCCCAGGGTCTCGAAGAGCCCGTGCACCACGGTCTCGGGGTCCTTCATGAGGTCGTCGTAGACCACGTCGATCACGGCGTCGTCGGGGAGCTGCTCGCGCAGCCCGACGGCGCGCTCGACGCCGCCCGCGGAGATGTCCAGCCACTCCCGGCCGATCCGTTCCAGGTCGATGCGGCCCGGCTTGATGTACATGGCCTGCGTCGCCTCGGCCATGGAGCAGCCGGAGGCGACGGCGGCGCCGGGCGCGCGGTGCGTCCACACGAAGCGCGCGCCGGGGAAGGCCTTCAGGATCTCCGGCATCCGCCACAGGTCCATCGGGTGCTTGAGCACCCAGCGGTCGGGCGCCTCGCCCGCGGCGATGACCTGCAGGGCGTCGCGCAGGAACCGGTAGTCCTCCGTGAGGTCGGCGCTGCCGACCCAGTCCAGGTAGCGCGGCGCCGGGCCCCACGTCGCGAACATCTCGGTGTGGGCGCGGAGCATGAAGTCCTCCTCCTCGCTGTCGGCGATCAGCGGGTGGAGGTGCCCCCAGGCGGGGCTGAGCCGCGCCACGTTCGCGAACTTCCTGCGGGCCTGCGCGATCAGCCGCTCGCGCTCCGCCGCGGGACGTGGCAGGCCCAGGTCGTCCATCTCCCACAGCTTGGGCCCGCGGTGGCCCGGGTGCCGGGCGATCAGGTTGTACGTGAGCGTCGTGCCGGTGCGCGGCAGCCCGACGACGAACACGGGCGCGGTCACCGGCTCGTCCCGCACCTCGGGCCGGCTGGCCTGGGCGGCGCGGACGACCGCCCGGTTGGTGAGCCGGGCCCGGATCTGGTCCTGCGTGCTCTGCCAGCCCATGCCGCTCAGGTCGGGGTTCGCGGCGTGGTCGGCCAGCAGCAGGCGCAGGCTGTCGAGCGCCGCGAGCTCGTCGGCGTCGAGCACGGCCCGCCCGCTCTGGGCGTCCTGGAGCAGCTTCTCGAAGACGGCGTCGGGGTCCTTGCGGGTGCGCAGTCCGGGGGCGAGCAGCACGTTGAGGATTCGGAGCAGAGGTGTGGCCTGGGGCATAGCGCACATCCTGCCCATGCGGCCGGGCGCCGACAAGCGGCCTGAGGAACGCCCGCCGGATCGTGACCTGCGGCATTGCTACTGGTAAACCCGGCCCGCTCGCGGTTAGCATCCCGAGCGGGGGCTTGTGCGCGGTGTCACGAACGACCCCGGCTCGGCCTCCGACGAGAGGGGAACTGTGACCGCATCACCGCCGTCGGGCCCAACGGTGCGCCTCGGCGACGTCGCCGACCGCACGCTGCTCGTGGAGACCACGGCCGCCGCCGACGCGAACGCGGTGTACGAGCGCCTCCGGAAACGGTGGGGCTCGGTGGCCCCGATCGAGCTGGAGGCCGGGGTGCCCGCCTGGCTGGTGCTGGGCCACTCCGCGGCGGTCGGGGTGCTGCGGGACGACCGCACGTTCATCAAGGACCCCTCGATCTGGAACGGGCACGGCCAGGACCTGCTCGGCCCGCAGTCCACGCTGCACCTCGTGCTCGCGAAGACCCCCAAGCCCACCCTGGCCGACGCCGACGGACCCAAGCACACCCGCCTGCGCCCGCCGGTCGACGACGCCCTGGAGCAGATCGACGAGACCCGGGCCGGCGCGATCACGCGGCGGCTGTGCGGCATGCTCATCGACCGGTTCCAGGACCGCGGCCGCGCCGACCTGGTCGCCGAGTACGCCGCGGTGGTCCCGTTCCTCGTGCTGTCCGAGCTGGACGGCCTGGAGCCCACGCAGGCGCAGCGCCTGCAGGAGATCACGCGGGCGATCTTCGAGGCGGGCGCCGACGCGCGGGCCCTGACCGACGAGCTGCGCGCGATCGTCACCGGGCACATCGCCTACAGCCGCGAGCGTGGTACCCACGACATCGCCGGCATCCTGTCCCGGCACGACAACTTCCAGAGCGACCTCGAACGGGCCCAGACGCTGACGGCGATCACCGCCGCGGCGACGGAGGCCCTGATGGCCTGGATCGCCCAGACGCTCGTGCTGGTGCTCAGCGACCCCCGGTTCTCCCACCGCATCTCGGGCGGCCGCCTGCACATCGACGACGCGCTCGACGAGGTGCTGTGGCGGTCCACGACCAACCCGAACCTGATGCCGCGGTTCGCGGCGCGCGACGTGACGATCGACGACAAGCTGATCCAGCTGGGCGACCCGGTGGTCGTGGCCGTGCACGCCGCCAACCACGACCCGCTGGTGCAGTCCGACGACCCGTGGGACACCGTCGGCAACCGCGCCTACCTGTCCTTCGGCGCCGGCGTGCACCGCTGCCCCGCGCCGCGCCTGGGCCGCGTCGTCTCCCGCATCGCGGTCGCCGAGCTGCTGCAGCGCCTCCAGGTCACGCTCGTGGGCGACCCCGACGACGTCGAGTGGGCCACCAGCCCGTGGATGCGGTTCCCGTCCCGGCTGCCGGTCACGTTCCCCTCGCCGCGCGAGGAGCCGCCGCCGCCCCGTCCCCTCTTCCCGACGACGGCGCCGCGCCGATAGGGGCAGCGTGGGTCCGCGCGCGTAGCCTCGGGTGCATGGCAGCCAGTCGGAACGCGTTCGGTGAGTTCCTCACGGCCCAGCGCGCCCGGGTCTCCCCGCAGGACGTCGGCCTGCCGACGGCGGGAGCTCGGCGCGTGGCGGGCCTGCGGCGCGAGGAGGTCGCCGTCCTGGCGGGGGTGAGCGCCGACTACTACGCGCGCCTGGAGCAGGGCCGGGAGCGGACGCCGTCGGCCCAGGTGGTGGAGGCGCTCTGCGCCGCGCTGCGACTCGGCCCCGACGCCCAGGCGCACGCCTACCGGCTGGCCCGGCTCGCCCCGACGGCCCTGCCCGTCAGCGACCAGGTGGGCCCCGACATGCTGCGCCTGCTCGACAGCATGCCGGACGTCGCCGCCTACGTGGTCAACCCCGCGTTCCGGGTCCTGGCCACCAACCCGGTCGCCGCCGAGCTGCTCGGCCCGGAGCAGGTGACCCGGGGCGCGGTCCCGTACCTGTTCCTCAGCCCCGCCGCGCGCACCTACTTCGTGGACTGGGAGCACATCGCCCGCGCGGCGGTCAGCGCGCTGCGGCTGGCGCTGGGCTTCAGCCCGCCGCGGCCGGAGGTGACCGAGCTGGTCGCCCGGATGGAGCGGGAGAGCACCGACTTCGCGCGGCTGTGGCAGGACCACCGCGTGACCGGCCTGGTCGCGACGACCAAGCAGATCAACCATCCCGCCGTCGGGCGGCTGGAGCTGACCTACCAGACGTTCGAGAGCCGGGACGCGCCGGGCCAGCAGCTCACGATCGCGACGGCCGCCGAGGGGTCGCCGAGCGCCGACTCGCTGGCGCTGCTCGGGACGCTGGCGGCGGACCGGGCGGTCTGAGCCAGGGAGTGCCACACCCAGGAAGCCACTGCCTTCCTCGCGCGGGCCGCGCACCTCAGGCTGGAACGGCACCCGGAACCCGGGCGCCCGCACCACGAGAGGACAACCCATGGCCCAGGTCCTGGAGATCACCACGCTCCGGCCCGCCCCCGGACGCACGCCGGAGGACTTCGTCACCGCGAACGCCGACATCGACGACTACCTGCGCCGGCAGCCCGGCTTCCTGGGACGGCGGATCGCCGTGCGCGACGACGGCACCGTGGTCGACGTCGTCGCCTACGACAGCATGGCGCACGCCCGGGCCGGCGCGGGCGGCATCACCGGCGAGATGGGTGACTCCCCCGTTCACGACACGATCGACCAGACGTCCGTCGACTGGCAGCTGACGACGGTCCTGCACGAGGTCGAGCCGCCGGCGCCGTCGGGCACCCCCGCCGTGCGTGACGGGGCCGAACCCGACCCGGCCGGGCAGACGCTGGCGCAGGCCGACGCCACCGCGCGGGAGGTCCGCGCCCTGTACGAGCAGATCGAGCAGCGCGTGCTCGGCCGCACCTGGACCCTGCCGGAGCTGGCCGTCGGGTTCACGAACGACGCCGCCTACGTGGGCCGCCTGGTCCTGGCGGCCGAGCACACGTGGGACATCTCCGGCGACGTCGACGCCGAGCTGCGGCACAAGCTGGCCGAGAACATGTGGTGGCTCTTCGTCCTCGCCGACAAGCTCGGCGTCGACCTGCCCGCCGCGTACGCCGAGACGATGGCGAAGATCGGCGGTGGGCTCCGTGGCTGACGCGCTGCTCCCCACCGCTCTTCTCGCCGCCGGCGACGAGCCCGAGCTGGTCCGCTCTCCCGCCACGCGCTACGTGGCCGTCCTCGGCGCGGGCGCGCCGGGCAACGAGGAGTACTACCGCCGGATGGCGCTCGTCTCGGACGTCGCCCGCGCGCTCGTGCCGGACCGGGCCGCGCCGGGTGCGGCTGCGCCCGACCGGTCGGTCGTCGAGGGTCAGTACTGGTACCCCGAGGGCTCGGCACCGGTCGGCATCGCGGACTTCTACAGCGTGCACCCGGTGACCGAGCTGAGCTACCGGCTCATGGTTGCCGTCGCGCAGGAGACCACGGCGGACGACGTCGCCGCGGCCCGCACCGCGGCGGCGAGCCCGTCGGACACCGCCGGGGACGCGCTGGAGGTGGTCGACCTGCCCGAGGAGACCGTCGTCCAGGTGATGCACCACGGCCCCTTCGCCGACGAGCTCGCCACGCTGGACCGGCTGGGCAGGTTCGCGGCGGGTGCCGGCGTGGCCCGCAGCGGACCGCACCGCGAGGTCTACCTCGTCGCCTACACCGCCGAGACGCCGCAGGACGGGCTGCGCACGATCCTGCGCGACCCGGTGGCCTGACGGCGGACGCGCGCCGCAGTCCGGCCCCGGGCCGAGAACGGCGAAAGGCCTCGCCGCCGATCCTTGCGGACCGGCGGCGAGGCC
Organism: Promicromonospora sukumoe; assembly: GCF_014137995.1. Lineage (NCBI taxonomy): Bacteria > Bacillati > Actinomycetota > Actinomycetes > Micrococcales > Promicromonosporaceae > Promicromonospora > Promicromonospora sukumoe. The sequence continues at coordinate 1,069,914 of NZ_JACGWV010000001.1, read as the reverse complement.
TTCGGCGTGGCGCGGGGCGACCTAGATGCCGGCGAGCACGCTGGTGTCGCCCGCGGTCCAGGCGTTGTCCACGGTCACGCGCCGGATGAGCCAGACCTCGTCGCCCCGGACCAGCTCGACGTCGTACCGGTTGGTCATCAGGACGTGCCGCGAGTGGTCGCCGCGCGGCAGGTGCTGGCAGGCGACGATCGCCTCCAGGTGGGCCGTGTCGCCGTCGAGGGTCACCCGCGGGTTGCTCACGGAGTGCGTCGTGTCGAGCGCGGCGAGCGACTCCGCCAGCGCCGCGGCGATGGTCTCGCCGCCCTCGACCGGCGGGTAGGCCTGGCCGGCCTTGGCGGTCGCCGGGCCGAAGTCGGCGACGGCGTCGTGCGTGAACGCGGAGGCGAGCAGCGCACGGTCGCGCAGGTCGAGCCCTGCCGCGTACCGGTAGAGGGTCTCCACCACCGCGAGCTTGTCCGCGGTGGCCGTGAGGGAGGTGATGCTGTCGGTGACCGACATGGTGCTTCCTTCGTCGAGGAGTGATGCGTGCTCCACGGTAGACCCCTATTCGACAGGTGTCGATTAGTTGGGCGGTGACGAAGGGAACACCGCCGACGCCTCCTGTACGGTGCGTTCATGGCGAGCGCTCACCCCTCGACGGCCGGCGAGGACCCGCGCTTCACGCGGTCCCGGCAGGCCATCACGGAAGCGCTGGGAAGGCTCCTGCAGCAGATGGGGCCCTACCCCTCGGTCGCGGCCGTGGCCTCCGCTGCCGGCGTCCACCGCGCCACCTTCTACAACCACTTCCAGTCGGTCGAGGAGGCCGCCGTCTCCCTGATCGCGGAGGACTTCCGCGCCCTGCGGACCGCCGACCCCGGGGAGACGACGCCCGCCGTCGACCCGGCAGCCGCGGCGCTGACGACGCTGGAGGCCATGCTCGAGACGCTGCGGCAGCGCCGCAACGTCTTCCTGGTGGCCTCCGCGTGGCGGTCACCGAGCGGGCTGATGGGCATCAGCGACCTCCTGGTGGAGCAGGTACGCGACCTCCGGCGCGCATCCGGCGGGGCCACGGCGGGCGCCGGCGACGACGTCGAGGACGTCTACGCGGCCTGCGGGATCAACGGGGTCCTGTCGGCCGCCGTCGGCGGGAGCCTGGGCGACCGGCCGGAGGAGATCGCCGCGCGCCTGTACGCCGTGCTGCCCGCCTGGATGCGGCGGCCCTCCCCCTAGCTCAGGCCGCAGCCCGGGACACGCCCGGGCCCTTCCGCGATGAGATGCGATGTTGTCTTCTGTTATTTAGTGAGAACTTTTTCGTCTCACATCTCGACGCGATCTAGCACGCTGATTGACAGAACCTCACAGAGTCGGCCATTGTTGCGCTCACATCCGGCAGCCCGCCCTCGACGACGAGGAACATCAGCGATGTCCGCTTCACAGCTTGAAACTCTTCATCACACTAGTTCACATTCGCCACCACGGCGGCTCAGCGACGGCCAGTTCGCGCTGCTCCTGCTCCTGCCCGGCGGCGCCCTGCTGCTCGGCGTGGTGCTCTACCCGCTCGTCGCGGCGCTCGTCACGGCCTTCTTCGAGCAGAGCTTGGTCGTCCCGGGCCGCACGTTCGTCGGCCTGGCGAACATCGTCGACGTCCTGACGGGCGACTTCCCCCGCCTGCTGTGGCAGACGCTCGTCTTCACGGTGGGCACGACGATCTTCCCGTTCGTCATCGGCTTCGCGCTGGCGCTGGCCCTGAACACCCGCATCCGCGGCGCCAAGGTGCTGCGCGGCCTCATGCTCATCCCTTGGCTGGTGCCCGGCGTCGTCGTCTCGTTCCTGTGGATGTGGATCTTCAACGCCAACTACGGCGTGCTGAACGCGCTCCTGGAGTCGCTCGGCGTCATCGACGGCGCCGTGCCCTGGCTCGCCCAGCCCGGCACCGCGATGACGGCGGTGGTCGTGGCCAAGACCTGGCAGTCCTTCCCCTGGATGATGGTCATGCTGCTGGCCGGCCTGCAGACCGTGCCGCGCGAGCTGCACGAGGCCGCGGAGATGGACGGCGCCGGCACGGTCCGCCGCTTCTTCTCGATCACGCTGCCGCAGGTCAAGGGCATCGTCGGCCTGGTGCTGCTGCTGGAGCTCATCTGGAACTTCCAGCACTTCGACATCATCTACGTGCTCACCGGCGGCGGCCCCGCGGGTGCCACCCAGACCTTCGCGACCGCCGTGTACGAGACCGCCTTCCACGGCTTCGACCTCGGGCACGCGGGTGCACTCGGCCTGCTCTGGATGGTCCTGCTGATGGGCCTCGTCGTCGTCTACATCCGCTTCTCGGAGAAGGGAGAGGCGAAGTGAGCGCGCTGACGCCGACCCGCACCCCCGTCCCCCGCACGCCCGCCGAGCCCGGCGCCGAAGCCCCCGCGCGCCGCCCCCTCCGACGCGACCTCCTGCGCTCCGAGCGCCCCGGCGTGCGCATCGCCGCGTGGTCCACCGTGGTGGTCTTCGGCGGTTTCGCCCTGCTGCCGGTGTACTGGCTGCTCGCCACCGCGCTCACCCCGCGCGACCAGGTCTTCGCCTACCCGCCCCGGCTGTTCCCCGCGACCCCGACGCTCGACGCGTTCGCCGCGCTGGCCGGCAACGAGCAGCTCTTCGTGTACCTGCGCAACAGCCTGCTGGTCTCGGTGCTCACCGCCGTGCTCTCGGTGCTGGTCTCGGCGTACATGGGCTACTCGTTCTCCAAGTTCCGCTACCGTGGGCGCCGCTCCCTGATGTACTTCGTGCTCGCGTCGCAGATGTTCCCGCAGGCCCTGCTGCTGGTCACCCTCTACTCGCTGTTCAGCGCATACGGGCTGCTCAACACCTACACCGCGCTCGTCCTGAGCTTCACCACGTTCACGCTGCCGCTGTGCGTGTGGATGCTCAAGGGGTTCTTCGACACGATCCCGGACGAGCTCATCGAGGCGGCCCGGGTCGACGGCGCCTCGCGGCTGCGGATCATCCACTCGATCGTGCTCCCACTGTCGGCCCCCGGGCTCATCGCGGCCGGGCTGTTCGCCTTCGTGCGCGGCTGGAACGACTTCATCTTCGCCCTCACCCTCGCGGGCCCCGAGAAGCAGACGCTGCCGCCCGGCCTCGTCAACACGTTCGTCGGCGAGGCGGCCACCGCCTGGCCGGAGCTCATGGCCGCGTCCCTCGCGGTCTCGCTGCCCGTGGCCATCGCCTTCATCGCCCTGCAGAAGTACCTGGTCGGCGGCCTCACCGCCGGCGCCGTCAAGGGCTGACGGCGGGGCGCACCGTCGCCCCCGCCCCGGCCCGCACCCCCGTACGCCCACCCCTCATCGTGGAGGACTCCCATGCCCACCTACCCCGCCCTCGACACCACCGCCCTGTCCCGCAGGCGCCTGCTCCAGCTGCTCGGCCTCGGCGCGGGCACGCTCACGCTCGCCGCCTGCGTGCCCGAGGCGGGCCCCGCGGCACCGAACGCGGCCGGCACCGCCGCAGCGGGCACGAAGACCGACTTCAGCTTCGCGTCCTGGTCCCTCACAGAGGAGAGCGCCGCCCCGGCGATCCGGGAGCTGCTCGGCCAGTACGCCGGCGACAACGACGTCGAGGTCCGCGAGGTCTCCTACCCGTACAACGAGTACATCAGCCAGCTCACCCTGCAGGTTAAGGGCGGCCAGGTCGCGGGCGCCGTGCACGTGGACGTGGCGTGGCTCGGCTCGCTGGCCGCGCTGGGCAAGCTCCAGGACCTCGGCCCGCTCGCGCAGGGCGTCGACTACACCGAGGCGGGCCTCTCGGCCGCGACGTTCGACGGCGTGCAGTACGGGCTCCCGTGGAACATCGGCGCCATCGGGCTCATCGCCAACACCGACCTGCTGGAGCGGGCGGGGATCGCCGCGGCGCCGACGACGGTCGACGAGTTCGAGTCCGCGCTGAAGGACCTCAAGAAGCTCGGCGGCGGCGTGGTCCCGTACGCGGCGTCCACCAAGGCGGCGCAGCTCAAGGACGTGCTGATCTGGATGGAGACGTTCGGCAGCCCCCTCCTGGACAGCGGCAAGGTCACCATCGGCGACGACGCGAGCGTCGAGGCCGTCACCTGGTACAGGTCGCTCTACGACCAGGGCCTCATCGCGCCCGACGTCGACCGGTTCGACGCCCGGTCGCTGTTCGCCCAGGGCCGCGCCGCGATCTACGACGACGCGATCGTGGGCCGTGACGCCGTGGTCACCGAGTCGCCCGACAAGAAGCTGGCGGACAAGCTGACTGCCTGGTCGCGTCCCGTGCTCGCCGCGGGCGACACCCCGCGCGCCCTGGTGTGGGGCGGCGCGATCGCCGTCGTCGACGGAGAGGGCGCCGAGACCGCGGCGGACTTCGCGCGGTGGATGACGTCGGACGTCGACGTGGCCCGGCAGTACTTCGAGGCGCGCGGCCTGCCGCCGGCCACGGAGTCGGCGCTGGTGCTGCCGGATGTGGCGGACGACGCGTTCGGCGCGCAGTTCGCCGAGCGGATCACCGCCACGGCCACCACCAACCCGTTCTGGGTCTACCCGCAGTACGCCCAGATCGAGACCGTCATCGCCGAGCAGGTCCAGGCGGTCCTGGTGGGCAGCGCCGAGCCGAGGGCCGCCATGGAGAAGGCCGGCGCGGCCGCGCAGAAGCTGGTCGACTGATGCGCCGGCACCACACCCGCGGCTGGAGCGCCGCCCGTGCCGTCACGGCCGCCCTCGCGGCGGTCGTGACCCTCGGCGCCGCCCTGCCGGCGTCGGCCGCGGCCCTGCCCGCCGCGGCCGTGTCGAAGCACGCGGCACAGGTCGACGAGCTGCCGTTCACCGTCGACTCGTCCAACCAGGCGGGCTGGTGGAAGCCGCTCGACGTCGTGGACGGCGTCACCTACGTCGCCTTCAACGCGCCCGGCCCCACGGCCGCGACGCACCAGGTGCACGTGGCCGCGCGCGGGACGGACGGCACCTGGACCGACGGCTGCCTGCGCACCGCGAACGGCTCGTGCGCCACGTTCGCGGACGACAACGGCCACAACCAGCCCTCCATCGTGGTCGACGGCGCGGGCCACGTGCACGCGTTCGTCTCGATGCACCACGAGCAGTGGAACTACTTCCGCACGACGACGCCGGGCGACGTCACCTCCCTGGTGGACGTCTCCGCGCAGATGCCGGACCAAGGCCTGGCGATCACCTACCCTGTGACGGCGCGCGGCGCGGACGGCGACGTCTACGTCATGGCCCGCGCGGGCGCCGACCAGCGCCAGGCCCGCACCGGCAACCTGTACCGCTTCGACACCTCGGCCGGCACCTGGTCGCGGGTCGCGGTGATCGCCGACGCGCAGGGGTACTCGTTCTATCCGGACGATCTCAAGGTCGGTACCGACGGCCGGGTGCACGTGCTGTGGGAGTGGGGCCCCTGGCCCGCCGACCCGTCGCGGCACCTCGGCTCGTACGCCGTGTACGACCCGGCCGACGGCTCGTTCCGCGACGTCGCGGGCGCCACGCTCACGACGCCGGTCACCCCGGCCACCCCGGGCGCCGTGATCTACCAGCCGTACGTGGACGGCGAGGACATCGGGTCGTACTGGCCCGCGCTGCAGACCGCGAAGCTGTCGGTGCACGGGGACCGCCTCGACGGCATCGCCTATCGGTTCCGCACCGAGGGCGTCACCGCGTTCGACGGGTACGACGTGCGGTACGCGCGCTGGGACGGCGCCGCCTGGCAGCGCGAGACCGTGCTCGACCTCGCGGAGCTCGGGCCGGGCGTCGAGACGTCGGCGGCCATCGAGACGACGTCGGCGGGTCCGACCACGCGCGTGTACGCCGTGGTGGAGACGACGTCGTGCGTGACGGGCCAGCAGAGCGCCGTCGTGCGGGCCGAGCGGGTGCGCGGCCAGAGCACGTGGCGGTTCGGCACGGTCGGCGAGCCCCGGACGGGCGCCCAACGGCTCAGCGCGGTGACCGGGCAGACCGGCACGGACCAGCTCTACGTCACGGTGCCGAGCGCGGGGCAGCTCTTCCACGCCACGCTCCCCCGCACGGGCGGCACCCCCGCCGGTACGACGGCGGCCCAGGTCGTCGCGGACCTGCGCGGCGAGACGACGGACGTCAACGTCGCCCGCGGCGCCGCCGTCACGGTCTCCTCGACACTGCGCGCGGACACCGGCGGCGGGCTCGCCGTCGACGGCTCGTGCACCGACGCCAGCCGCTGGATCTCCGCCCTGGACGACGCCGCGCCGGTGCTCACCGCCGACTGGGGCACCGCGACCGCCGTCGACACCGTGCGCGTGCGCAGCGGGTACAGCAGGGCGACCGGTACGGCGGACGTGCTGCGCGACTTCTCGGTCGAGCTGCACACGGCCGCCGGCTGGGTGCCGGCAGGCCAGGTCACCGGCAACACGCACGGCACGCTCGCCCTGACCTTCCCGGCCGTCGCCGCGGACCAGGTCCGGCTGCTGGTCACCGACCCGTCGGCGTCGGCCACCGACGTCGCCCGCGTCTACGAGGTCGAGGTGCTGGCCGTGGACGACTGATCCCCGGCGGGCGGGGACGGCCCCGAGGCCGCCCCCGCCCTGCCCGCACCACCGGCACCACCAGCACCCGCGACCAGCACAGAGGAACCAAGGAGAACATGCGCACCCAGACGGTAGAAGCCGACATCGTCGTCGTCGGAGGGGGCCTCGCCGGCGTCTGCGCCGCGGTCTCGGCGGCCCGCATGGGCCGGCAGGTCGTGCTGATCAACAACCGGCCCGTGCTCGGCGGCAACTCGTCGTCCGAGGTGCGGGTGTGGGTGTGCGGCGCGACCGCGCACGGCAACCAGCGCTGGGCCCGGGAGACCGGGGTCGTGGGCGAGATGTACGTGGAGAACCAGTACCGCAACCCCGAGGGCAACCCCGTCTACTGGGACGACGTCGTGCTGGACACGGTGCGGCGCGAGGAGAACATCCGGCTGTTCCTGAACACCGACGTCCGCGAGGTGCGTGCCACGGGGCCCGACGAGGCCCGGGGCATCGAGTCGGTGACTGGCTGGACCATGGCCTCGGAGATCCTGACGACGTTCACGGCGCCGGTCTTCCTGGACTGCACCGGCGACGGGCTCGTCGGGCACCTCGCGGGCGCCCGGTACCGGCTGGGCAAGGAGAGCCACGAGGAGTTCGGCGAGGAGTGGGCGCCGCCGGAGCCGGTGCGCGAGTTCCTCGGCTCGACGCTCCTGTTCTACACGAAGGACCTGGGGCACCCCGTGAAGTACGTGGCCCCGGAGAGCGCCATCGACATCACCACGACGCCCATCCCCGAGCACCGCATCATCCGCAGCGGCGACTCCGGGGCCCACTACTGGTGGATCGAGTGGGGCGGCGAGCTCGACACCGTGGACGACAACGAGCGCATCCGGGACGAGCTGCGCGGCGTCATCCTCGGTATCTGGGACCACATCAAGAACTCCGGGAAGTTCGACGCCGACAACCTCACCCTGGAGTGGATCGGCAACGTGCCCGGCAAGCGCGAGTACCGGCGCTTCGTGGGCGACTACACGCTGCACCAGGGCGACATCGTGGACCAGACGCAGTTCGACGACGGCGTCGCGTTCGGCGGCTGGTCCATCGACCTGCACCCCGCGCAGGGCATGTACGCGCAGGGCGCGGGCGCGCTCCAGCGCTTCTCCGACGGCGTCTTCGAGATCCCCTATCGGTCCCTGTACTCCGTGAACGTCGAGAACATGCTCTTCGCTGGCCGCGACGTCTCGGCCACGCACATCGCGTTCGGCGCCGCGCGCGTCATGGCGACCTGCGGCGCGATGGGCCAAGCCGTGGGGACGGCGGCGGCGCTGTGCGTCGAGCACGGCACCACCCCGCGCGGCATCTACACCGACCACCTCGACGAGCTGCGGCAGACGCTCCTGGCGTGGGACGCGCCCGTCGTCGGCGTGGCGAACACCGACCCGCGCGACCTGGCCCGGCGCGCCCGTGTCACGGCGTCGAGCACGACGACGACCGTCGGGGTCCCGGACGACGGGCCGGCCGGCGACCCCGAGGCCGACCTCGACGCGCACGACCTCGACGTCGACCTCGGCATCGCGCTGCCCGTGGACCCGCGCCTGGACAGCGTGGACCTGCTGGTCTCCGCGCGGCGGGACACGACCCTGAGCGTCGAGGTGTGGTCCACGGGCAGACTCCAGAACGTGGTGCCCGCCCTGCTGGAGGGCAAGGCCGAGGTGGCCGTGCCCGCGGGCGACCGGCGCTGGGTCACCGCGCACGTGGCCTTCGCGCCCGGCACGCCGCAGAACGCCGTGGTGGTGCTGCGCGCCAACCCCGACCTCGCCGTGCACACCACGGCGCCGCTGCCGCCCGGCGTGCTCACCCTGGTGCACCGCGTCGACAGCGACGACCAGAACGTGCAGGTCAGCACCGACGAGCTGCTGGTGCAGTGGCCCACCAAGCCGCTGCGCGGCCGCTCCGTCGTCTTCCGAACGGCGCCGGAGACGCGCGCGCTGGCGCCCGAGCGGGCGACGTCGGGCTACCACCGCAACCACGGCGGGCCGAACCTGTGGGCCTCCGGCCCGCTGTCCCCGGGGCGCGCGGAGTGGCTCCGCCTCGACTGGGACGAGCCCGTCACGGCGGGCGAGGTGCGGGTCGTGCTCGACGACGACCTCGACGTCGAGCTGAACACGCTGCACCACCACCGGACCCCGGACGAGGTGCTGCCGACCCTGGTGAAGGATTACCGCGTCGAGGTGCTGCCCGACGGCGCCGGCGAGGACTGGGTCACCGTCGCGGCCGTCACGGACAACCGGCGGCGGCTCCGGGTCCACCCGCTGCCGGACGACGTCGGCGCTCTGCGGTCCGCGCGCCTCGTCATCGCCGCCACCAACGGCGCCGCCCAGGCCCGCGTGGTCGCCTTCCGGGTGCAGGAGCGCTGATGGCGACCGAGAACCGGGTCCCGGCGCCGCGCCACCGGGCCGGCACCACTACGCTGTCGGTCGTGCACAGGAAAGAGCGCACCGGCATCGTGGCGCTCGCCGTGCCCGACCTGGAGGAGCCGTACTTCGCCGAGCTGACGGCGCTGCTGGTGCGCCGCGCGGACCAGCGCGGCCTTTCGGTGCTCATCCAGCTCACCGCGGGCGACCACGAGCGCGAGGTGAACGTCGCCAACGGCACGGGCCTGCCCCCGACGGACGGTCTGATCCACATCCCGCGCGCGCTGTCGGTCGCGGACCTGACCCGGCGCGCCACGCCGGGGCCGCTCGTGCTGCTGGGCGAGCACATCCTGGTCAGCCCGTTCACGCACGTGACCATCGACAACCGGGCGGCGTCCTACGCCGCGACCGAGCACCTCGCCCAGGTCGGCTGCGCGCGCGTGGCCTACGTCGGCACGCGGGACGCGCGTCCGTCCGACGCCGCGGACCGGCGGTTCACGGGTTACCGCGACGCCGTCGCGGCCCTCGGGCTGGCGGCGGAGGCCGAGCTGGTCGCCCAGGTGGACGCGTTCACCCCGGACGAGGGCCTGCGCGCGGTCGCGGACCTGGTGCGGCACGGGATCGCGTTCGACGGGCTGGTGTGCGCGAACGACTCCGTGGCCTTCGGCGCGCTCGTCGCGCTCCAGGCGGCCGGGCGGTCCGTGCCGGACGACGTGGCCGTGGTGGGCATCGACGACGTGCGCGGGGCGCGCTTCACGGCGCCCGCGCTGACGTCGGTCTCCCCGGACAAGGAGGCCCTGGTCGAGCGCGCGCTGAGCGAGCTCGAACGCCAGATCGCCACGCCGCCCGGCGGCAACCTGCCCGTCGAGCACGTGGTGGTCGGGGCGCGCGTGGTGCCCCGGGCCAGCACAGCCCGGTGAGCCCGGGCTCAGCCGACCGCGACCACCTGGAGCTCGCCGACCTGGCCGTCGAGCGCCGTGCGCGCGTCGTCGTCCAGCCCGTCGTCGACGACCAGCCGCGCGACGTCGCGCAGGTCGACGACGGTGGTCAGCCCGACGACGCCCCACTTGGAGTGGTCGGCGAGCACGACCGCCTGGCTGCCGGCCGCGAGCAGCGCGCGGTCGGTCTCGGCCTCCAGGAGGTTCGGCGTCGTCAGGCCGGCCTGGAGGTCGATGCCGTGCGCGCCCAGGAACGCGATGTCCAGGTGCAGGTGCTCCAGCGAGCGCACGGCGACGGGCCCCACCAGGGAGTCCGACGGCGTCCGCACGCCCCCGGTCAGCACGACCGACTGGGTGTAGGGCTCGTCGGAGCGGTCCGGGCGCCGGAACACCTCGGCGACCGGCAGGGAATTGGTCACCACGGTGAGCTCCGGGACCTCGCGCAGCTCCTGGGCCAGCACCCACGCCGTCGTCCCACCGGACAGGCCGACCGCCATGCCGGGCTCCACCCAGGCCGCGGCGTGCTGCGCGATGGCGCGCTTCTCCGCGACCTGGCGGTGCATGCGCGTCACGAACGTGCGGTCCTGCCGCGTCGTGTCGCTCTGCCGCGCCGTGGCGCCGCCGCGCACCTTGTCGAGCTTGCCGTGGTCCGCGAGCACGTCGATGTCGCGGCGCACCGTCATCGCGCTCACCCCAAGGTCGTCGGCGAGCTCGGCGATGCTCGCGGCGCCGCGGCGGGCGACCTCCTCGACGATCCGCGCCCTGCGCTCAGCGACCAGCACACCTACCCCTTTCGACGACCGGCTCAGTGTGCCACGAGCAGCGTGTCGCGCCGTCGAGCCGCGCCCCGCCAAAGGAGCTCGCCATGACCGCGCCCCTCTCCCTCCCGAGCCCGTCCCTCCCGAGCCCGTACGACCGGTGGTTCCCGGGCAGCCCGATCGACGGCACCTACGGGTACGGCCGTGACGCGCTGCTCGCCGTCGAGCCGGCCGACGAACCGGACGGGTACGCCGCGCTGTGGCGGTCGTGGTCCGCGCGGGCGCGGGAGGTCGCGCCCGAGGTGGTGCTCGAACCCGTGGGGCGGCGCGGCGCGCACGACGTGTCCGTCGCGACGTTCACGGCCGACGGCGGCCTGCGGCTGCGCGCCTGGGTCGCGCTGCCGGCCGGCGTCGAGCCCCGGGTGGGCGTGGTGCACAGCCACGGGTACGGCGGGCGGGACGCCCCGGGCTTCGAGCGGGTGCCCCGCGACGCCGCCGTCATCTTTCCCGTCGCCCGCGGCCTCGGCGCGCTGAACACCGGCGTCGGTGCCCCGGACACCAGCGCCCTGCACGTGCTGCACGGCATCGGGTCCGTGGAGACGTACACGGTGGGCCGGAGCGCCGTGGACCTGTGGCACGCGGCGTCCGCCCTGCTCGACGTGCTGGGGCGGCGCGACCCCGCCCTCGGGGACCTGCCGCTGTACTTCGTCGGCACGAGCTTCGGCGGCGGCATCGGCGCGCTGGCCGTGCCGTGGGACGACCGGTTCGTCGGGGCCACGTTCGAGGTGCCCACGTTCGGCCAGCACGACCTGCGGCTGCGCATGCCGTGCACCGGCAGCGGCGAGGCGGTGCGCCACCACGTGGCCGGCCACCCGGAGGCACGCGAGGTGCTCGCGTTCCACGACGCGTCCGTCGCGGCCACCTACCTGCGGGTGCCGACCCGGGTCGAGTGCGCCCTCTGGGACGTGCACGTGCCGCCGCCGGGCCAGTTCGCGGTCGCCTCCGGTGTGCGGCGGGCCGAGGCCGGGGGCACGAGCGCGCACCTGGAGCTCGCGGTGCACTCCGCCGGCCACGCCGAGTACCCGGGGATGGCGCGCGAGCTGGCCACGGCGTTCGCCGCGACGCGCGCGCACGTCGCGGCAGCGGTCCGCCGGGCAGCCGCGCCCGCGCCTACCGCGGCAGGGTGAGGATCTCAGCGCCGTCGTCCGTGATGGCGATGGTGTGCTCGCTGTGCGCCGTGCGGCAGCCGGTCGCGCTGCGCAGGGTCCAGCCGTCGGCGTCGGTGACGAGCACGTCGGTGTCCACCATGACCCACGGCTCCAGCGCGAGCAGCAGCCCGGGGCGCAGCCGGTAGCCGCGGCCGGGACGGCCCGTGTTCGTGATGTGCGGGTCCTGGTGCATGGTCGAGCCGATGCCGTGCCCGCCGAACTCGACGTTGATCGGGTACCCGGCGCCGCCCAGCACGGTGCCGATGGCGTGCGACAGGTCGCCGATCCGCGCCCCCGGCCCGGCCGCGGCGACGCCCGCGGCCAGCGCTCGCTCGGTCACCTCGATGAGCGCGCGGCTCTCGGCCGCCACGTCCGCCGGGAGCGACGCGCCGCCCACGACGAAGCTGATCGCGGAGTCGGTCGCGATCCCGTCCAGGGACACCGCGAGATCGAGGGTGAGCAGGTCGCCGTCGGCCAGCCGGTAGTCGTGCGGCATCCCGTGCAGCACGGCGTCGTTCACGGCCGTGCAGATGTAGTGACCGAACGGCCCGTTGCCGAACGACGGCGCGTAGTCGACGTAGCAGGACTTCGCCCCGGCCGCGTCGATCATGTCCCGGGTCCACCGGTCGATGTCCAGGAGGTTGGTGCCGACCGTGCTGCGCTCCTTGAGCGCCCGCAGGATGCCGCCGACGAGGGCGCCGGACTCCCTGGCACGGGCCAGCTCGGTGGGGTTGAGGATCTCGATCATGGGGTGCCCTTCGCATGCCTACCAATAACTATCCCGGCCATGTTATCCCGGTATTAGTATTGGCGTCATGGTCAGGTTGCCGCTCACCCCCGCCGACGTCGAGCGCGGACAGCGCCTCGGCGCGCTCCTGCGTCGCGCCCGGGGAGACCGCTCGATGCTGGAGACCGCGCTCGACGCCCGCGTCTCGCCCGAGACCCTCCGCAAGATCGAGTCGGGCCGGGTGGCCACCCCCGCGTTCTCGACCATCGCGGCGATCGCCGGCGTGCTCGGCCTCTCGCTGGACGAGGTGTGGGCGGAGATCAGCCGGCCCGACGACGACGGGGTGACCACCCGCGCGGGCCGCAACGCGCGCGAGTGGCTGGCGTCCTGACCGGCCGGAAGCCGGCACCGGCTAGAAGCCGGCGAGCCGGGGCCGGCTGCGGTCCTCGGTCGCGACCAGCACGTCCAGCAGCTGCTCCTGCAGGCCCAGGCGGCGGTCCCGGAACCGCTCGTCGTCCCAGAGGTTCGTGAGCTCCTGCGGGTCGTCGACCAGGTCGTACAGCTCGCCGGTCCGCTCCCGGGCCGTGCTCGGCGCGCCGTGGTGCACCACGACCTTCCAGTCGTCGGTGCGCAGCATCGTGGTGTGCACGGGCACCTCGTAAGGGATGCAGCTGTTGCGGTACTCGGCCAGCGCCCAGCCCCGCGCGTCGTCCCACTGCCCGGACCGCGCTAGCCCGAGCAGGCTGGTGCCCTGGGCCCGCGGCAGGGCCTCGACGCCGGCGGCCTCCAGCAGCGTGGGCGCCAGGTCGATCCACTGCACCAGGTCGTCGCGGACCGCGCCCTCGGGCAGCTCCCCGGGCCAGCGCACGATCAGCGGCACGCGCACCGAGCTCTCGAACATCATGGGGCCCTTGAGGAGCATCCGGTGGTCGCCGAGCAGCTCGCCGTGGTCGCTGGTGAAGACCACGAGCGTGTCGTCGGCCAGTCCCTCGTCCTCCAGCGCGGACAGGATGCGCCCCACCTCGTCGTCCACCAGCGAGACCATGGCGTAGTAGTCGGCGACGATCCCCTGGATCTCGTCGGCCGTGTAGTCCTCGAAGCCCGGCAGGCTGCCCGCGTACGACCGGGCGGAGGCCTCGCGGTAGATCGCGGGCTTGTCGTCGAGGTCGTCCGGACCTCCGACCGGGCGGGGCAGCGCCTCGGGGTCGTAGCGCTCCCGGTACTCCGGCGGAGCGCCGAAGCCGTGGTGCGGGTCGAAGAAGTTCACGACGAAGCAGAACGGCTTGGCCCTGTCGCGGCCGGTGGTCAGGTACTCGATCGCCTCCTCGCCGACCCAGTGGCTGTAGTGCGCCTCGGTGGGCAGCCGGTCGATCGCGTCGCCGCCCTGGGCCAGGGTCTCGTCCAGCAGGCCCGGGAACCGCTCCTCGAGCCAGGTGTGGTAGCTGTTCTCGGGGCTGCGCACGTACGGGTCGTGCGACCAGCGGAAGACCCGGAAGCCGTCGTCGAGCCGCGGCTCGGTGCGCCCGCCCCAGGCCGAGCCGAGGTGGAACTTGCCCACCAGGCCGCAGTCGTAGCCGTCGGCCGCGAGCGCCGCGGTGAAGAGCTGCTCGGTACCCGCGATGTCCACGCCGTTGGCCCAGAGCCCGTGGTTGCGGGGATAGCGGCTGGTCATGAGGCTGGCGCGCGACGGCGCGCACACGGGTGACTGCACGATGCAGCGGTCGAACCGCACGCCCTGGGCGGCCAGCCGGTCGAGGTTCGGGGTCTGGACGGCGCTGTTGCCGGCGGCGGCGAGCGCGTCCCAGCGCTGCTGGTCGGTGCAGATGAGCAGGATGTTGGGCCGGGTCATGTGGTGCTTCTCCTCCTGGGTGTCCGGGTGCGGGGCGTTCGGGGGTGCGTTCGAGGGCGGGCGCGTTCGGCGGGATCAGCTCTTGACCGCGCCCGCGATGCCCTCGACGAAGTAGCGCTGGAGCAGCACGAACACGAGCAGGACCGGGACGAGCGACATGGTCGCGCCGGCCGCGAGGCCGGTCCAGTCGGTCGAGTTGGTGCCCTGGAAGGCGAGCATCCCGACGGCGAGCGTGCGCTTGTCGGGGTCGCTGAACGTGAACACCAGCGGGACGAAGAAGTTGCTCCAGGTCCCGATGAAGGTGACGACGGCGACGGTGGCGGTGATGGGCCCGGACAGCGGCAGCATGACGGAGAAGAAGGTGCGCAGGAACCCGGCGCCGTCGACGTGGGCGGCCTGTTCGAGCTCGTCGGGGATCTGCGCGAAGAACCCCGTGTACAGGAGCACCCCGGCGACGTTGCCGCCCGCTGACAGGGCGAGGATCAGCCCGATGGTGCTGTCGAGGATGCCCAGCTCGGTGCTGAGCTGCACGATCGGGATGATGGCAAGGCCGGTGGGGATGAAGCTCGCGGCGAGCAGCACGCCGAGCACCACGCGGCGTCCGCGGAAGCCGTACCGGCCCAGCACGTAGCCGGCGGTGGCGCAGCGCAGCACGACCACGACGACGGAGCCGGTCGTGACGACCAGCGAGTTCAGCGTGTAGCGGGCGAACCCGGCGGTCTGCCAGGCCTCGGCGTAGTTCTGCCAGTTCCACTGCTGCGGGATGAGGCCGAGGCCGTCGGTGAAGATGGACGCGTCGTCCTTGAGGGACGCCGCGAAGATCCACAGCAGCGGGTAGACCCAGGCCAGGGCGAGCACGGCGAGGACGGCGAACTGGACCCAGCCGGCCGTGCGGCGGCGGCCGCGCAGCGGCTGGTTCCGGGTCATGGTGGTGCCGGTCACTGGACCGCTCCCTTCCGGCCGATGAGCCGCGAGACGATCGCCGCGGCACCGACCACGACGAGGGTGAGGACACCGAGCAGGACGCCGACGGCGGAGGCGTACCCGTACTCGGGCTTCGCCGTCTCGAAGGCCTGCTGGTAGATGTAGACCTCGGTGACGAGGGTGGAGAAGAACGGCCCGCCGCCAGTCATGGTCTGCACCAGGTCGAAGATCTGCATGGTCTCGACGATGGTGAGCATGGTGATGATGGCGACGAACGGCGCGAGCATCGGCAGGGTGATGTGCGTGAAGCGCTGGCGGGCGGTGGCGCCGTCGACGCGGGCCGCCTCCTGCACGTCGTTCGGGATGGTCTGCAGGGCGGCCAGCCAGTACATCAGCGTCAGGCCGAGCCACTTCCAGAAGTGGACGCCCATCACGGTCCAGAGCGCGGCCGAGGAGTCGCCGAGGAAGTCGACCGGGCCGATCCCCAGGTTGCCGAGCACGTGGTTGACGGGCCCGCCGGCGGGGTCGAGCACGAAGTTCATGACGATGCCGATGATGGCCGTGGTCGCCACGACGGGGACGAAGAACGCGGTGCGCAGCACACGGGCGAACGGCAGCCGGGGGTCGTTGAGGAAGATCGCGAGCACGAGGGCGAGCAGCACGCGCAGCGGCACCGTGACCACGATGATCAGCAGCGTGACGCCGATCGACTTCCAGAACAGCGGGTCGGAGAACGCGAGCTGGTAGTTGGCCCACCCGGCGAAGGGCCGCTCGGGACCGTAGCCCGACCAGCTCAGGAACGAGTACCAGATGCTGGCGAGCGCGGGCCACACGGTGTACGCGCCGAAGAGCACGATGGTGGGCAGCAGGAACAGCCAGATCCACGGGCCGTGTCGGCGGGAACGTGCCTGCTCGGGCGGACGGGTGGTGGCGGCCCGGCGGGCGGGCGCGGTGCTGACGAGGGTCATGGGCGGGGGCTCCCGGTGGTCTGGTCGGCGTCGTCGAAGATCCAGTCGTCGAGCGAGACCTCCTGGCCGCGCGAGCGGACCACCTCGATGGCCCGGTCGCGCTCGGTGGCCAGGCGGCTGCGGTAGCGCGTGAGCTCGGCGCCGACGTCGTCGACGTTGCCGCCGAGGTAGCCCTGCGCGATCTCCCCGAGGTTGGGGCGGATCTGCTTCATCTCGGACAGCACCGCGCCGACGGCGGGGTTCTTGGCGACGGGGCTGGGCCCGAGCCGCACGCTGTCCCGCATGAGGGAGACGGCCTGCCGGTAGGCGTCCGGGACGTCGGCCTCGGCGACGGCGGCGACGTCGGCCGGGGGCTGGTCCATCGCGGCGGCCAGTCCCCGCGCGTACTCCGCGGAGGCCATCGCCGAGAGGATCTCGCTCACGGCCGTGGCGTCGGACGACGTCCGCGACAGCCAGAACGAACCGCCGACCGGGCCGTTCATCGCCCGGGCGACGCCGTCGGGGGTGGGCATGGCCGACAGGCCGAGCGTGGCGAGCGCGTCGGGGAACTGGCCCGCGAGGACGCCGACGTTCCAGGGCCCGTCGAAGAACAGGCCGGCCGAGCCGCCCACCCAGCGGGCGCGCGCCGTGCGCACGTCGAGCGACGTCGAGGACGGGAACATGACGCCGTCGCGCACCAGGGAGCCGAGGAACTCGAAGACGTCGAGGAACTCGGCGGAGTCGAACGGGTACTCCCCCGTGCGCGCGTCGGCCACGCGGGGCGCGTCGGCGCCGTTGCCCGCGAAGCTGAGCACCGCGCCCGCACCGGTCGCGAGGTCGATCACGTGCTGGCGCAGCCGGTCGAGCAGCGCGAGCCCCTCGATCCAGCCTGAGGACGTGCCCGCGGACGTGAGCGCGCCGGCGAGGGTCCGGAACTCGTCCCAGGTGCGCGGGCCGTTCTCCGGGTCGCCCCCGGCCTGCTCGACGGCGCGCTGGTCGAACCAGGTCAGCGTGGCGTGCTGGTAGGGGGTGAACAGCGGGAACGAGTACAGCTCGCCGCCGAACGTGTGCAGCCCCTCGACCAGCGCGCCCTCGGGGAACCGGGCGCGCGCGTCGGGGCTGAGCTCGATCGGCGCCACCCAGCCGTTCTCGACCAGGACCAGCTCGGGCACGCCGTACCCGTTGGTGAACACGTCGGGCACCCGGCCGCTCTGCTGCGCGAGCTGCAGGGCCTGGCCCAGACCCGCCGGGTCGTAGACCGTGTAGTCGACCGTGACGCCGAGCCGGCCCGCCACGGCGTCGAAGGTCTCGCGCTGCAGGGCCTCCAGCGGCTGGAACTGGTCCCACCAGGTGATCGTGCCGGCGACGTCCGGCGCGGGGCCGGAGCGCCCGCAGCCCGCGAGCCCCAGGGCGCCGGCCAGCCCGGCGGCACCACCGAGGGCCAGGAAGGTGCGGCGGTCGAGGTTCCTCATCCATCCTCCGTGCAACGTTGCATCTGTGCCGTGCAACGTTACACGGCCGCGTTCGAACGTAGGGGGCGGGGCCCGGCGGTGTCAATGGCGAGGTGCCGAGTCAGCGGGGTGGTACGACGTCAGACGGCGCGCGTCGAGTCGCGCACCACGAGCCGGTGCGGCGAGACGTGCCGGCCCGGCCGGCGGGCGGGGTCGGCCCGGCGCGCGGTGACGAAGCCGAGCGCCGCGGCGGCCAGGTCGTCGAGGTCGTGCGCCACGGTCGTGAGCGACGGCGTCACGAACCGGCTCTCGGGCGCGTCGTCCCAGCCGGTGACCGCGACGTCGCGCGGCACGTCGACCCCGCGGCGCGCGAGCGCGTGCAGCACGCCCACCGCGAGCTCGTCGGTGGCGCAGACCACGGCGTCGAACCCGTCCTCCCCCACCGGGAGACCCTCGCCGACGGAGATGCCGGTCTCGCGGCCGAAGTCGGGCGTGCCGAGCACCGCCGCGTCGGGCAGGTCGAGCCCCTCGGCACGCAGCACGTCGCGCACGCCCGCGAGCCGCAGCGCCCCGGGGCCGGTCCCCTCGCCGCGCTCGGTGCCGACGAACGCGAACCGCCGCCGGCCCCTCCCCACGAGGTGCGCCGCGACGTCCCGCGCGGCGGCCCGGCTGTCGATGAAAACCTGGTCGAACGCGTCGCCCTGCGTGTGCTCGCCGAGCAGCACGGTGGGCAGCTCGGGGCGCAGCTCGGCCAGGTCGTCGCTGGTGAGCGACATCGGGCAGATGAGCGTGCCGCCGACACCCCGGTGCGGGTGGCTGCTCGCCACGCGCTGCTCCTGCTCGACGGCGCCGTCGGTCTCCTCGATGACCACCGTCATCCCGAGGTCGCGCGCCCGCTGGATCACCGTGTGCGCCAGAGCCGAGTAGTACGGCGAGCGGATGTCCGGCAGGGCGAGCTGGATCACCTCGGACGTGCCGCTGCGCAGCAGGCGGCCGGCGGCCGACGGGACGTACCCGACGTCGGCGATGGCGGCCTCGACCCGGGCGCGGATCTCGTCGGCCACGCTGGACCGGCCGTGGAGCACGTTCGACACGGTGCTCGCCGAGACCCCGGCATGGCGTGCGACGTCCTTCACCGTCGCGGGCCGGCCGCGGACCAGGGACGTCATGGCCCCATGATCACATGCGGGGCCGTCCGCCGACGACGGTGCGGGCCCGTCAGCCCCGCGACGCCAGCACCTCCGCCCGACCCTCCGCGCGGGACCGCTCGATGAGCCGGTCCAGCCGCGTCCGCCGCGCGCGCAGGGCCCGGCGCACCGCCCACCCGACGAGCACCAGGGCGAGCAGGACCAGCAGGTGCAGCAGCGGCAGCGCCCAGGCCGTGTCGGTGAGGGTGACGTCGCCGGGCGGGGCGACGTCCGGTCCGCCGTCGGCCACGGTGGCGCCGACGACGGCCTCGACGCCGAACGGCCCGAGCGGCCAGACGCCGGGCACCTCGACGGAGACCTCACGCCGTCCGCCGGGCAGCACCTCCAGCGCCTCGCCCGACGGCGCCGACGCGTCCGGCCCGCCCAGGGCGCTGTCCGCGGCGACCCGCGACGCGGTGCGCAGCGCGACCGTCCCGTCGTTGACCACGGCGTACCGCACCACGAGCGCGCCGGGCTCGAACAGCCCGGACCCCTGCGTGAACGACACCCCGAGCAGGTCGGCGTCCAGCGCGGCGACCACCTCGCCCGGGACGCGCAGGTTCACGCGGACCCCGACCCGCGACTCGACCTGCATCTCTCCGTCCGAGCGCACCGACGCCGCGACGCCGGCCGGGTGGTCGCCGGGAACGGCGTCGGCCGGGGCCACCACCTCGACGGGCACCACCTCGGTCTCCCCCGGGCCCACGACGACCTCGTCGGGCACGGTGACCCACGCGCCGCCGTCGACGGGCTCGACCGCGGACGGCCGCATGTCGAAGCTACCCCGCTCGGTGAGGTAGCCGTCGTTGGCCGACAGCGCGAACGTGACCTCCTCGGCCGAGTGGTTGCTCACGGCCACGTGCTCGGTGGCCCGCTCGCCGGGCGCGAGCTCCAGGTCGAGCACGCGGCGCCCGTCCGGCCCGTCGGCGTCGGCGGGGGCGACGGACCAGGTGACCCGGCCGCCGTCGTCCGCGGCGAAGGCCGCCACCGCGACCGGTGCCGCCACAACGGCGGGGGCCGCCACCGCGGCGGGGACCGGCCACAGTGCAGCCGACGTCAGGACGGCGAGGCCGACGACCGCCCTGACCACGGAAGAGATGCGCATGCGGAGACCTTTCTGCGATGTCTCACGGACGTGTCAGACGCTCAGGTCACCCGAGGGACCTGAGCGTCTGACACGTGCCGGGGAGTGGGGTCAGCCTTCGAACAGGGACAGGGTCAGCACCGACGAGTAGTCGCCCGGGGCCACGTCCGCGGGGGTGCGCAGCGTGAGGTCCGCGTTCACGTCCCACGGCCCGGCCTCGGAGCCCGCGGCCCACGTGGACAGGAGCAGCTCCTGCCCCTCCAGGCCGACGGCGGCGCCCCCCGACCCGTCGGGGAGCACGCTGGAGACGGGCTCGCCCGCGGCCACGTCGCCCGACGGCGACGGGGTCAGCAGGCGCGGCGCCCAGCCCAGGTACTCGGGCCCGATCGGGTCGCGCCCGTCGGCCGTGAACTCGCTCGCCTGCCCGACGACGGCCCAGTACGAGCCCTCGGGGATCTCGTCGGCGTCGCGGGTGTCGGCCACGGTGACCGTGGGCAGGGTGCCCACGAACTGCCGGGCCTCGGCGTCGGAGCCGTCCTCGACGAGGGCGACGCCGTCGTTCGGGGCGACCGACAGCGTCAGCGCGCCCGGGGTGTTGTCCTCGATGGACACGGACAGGTCGACGCCGGCCTCGTCGCCGTCGGCGGCCGTGGCCGTGGTCGCCGTGACCGCGAGCGCCCCGACCGTGGCGACGGCCAGGCCCGCGGCGGCCGCCGCGATCCGCTGGGTGGTGCGGTGGTTGTTCATGTCGTCTCTTCTCTTTCGTGGTGGTTCTCGGTCAGCTGCTGGTCGGGTGCGGTCACGAGCAGGACAGGGCCGGGACGGTGAGGTCGTTGCGCACGGTGACCTCCTCGCCGTCGACGGTCCCGGTGGCGGTCACCGAGGCGGCGCCCTCCGGCACCGCGGCGGCCCGGGTGGCGAACGACTGGTAGGCGGCGGCGCCGGGCTCGACGCCCGCCACCGAACGCGTGCCGTGCTCGGTGGTGAGCACGACGTCGACCGGCACGTCGGACCCGTTGACGGCGCGCACGGCGACGTGCGCGGCGCCCGCGACGCAGCGGGCGGAGGCCTCCGCCGTGACGGGCAGGTCCGCCCCGGCGGCCGGGAGCGTGAGCGACCGGCGTTCCTCGGCGTTGCCCGCGGTGTCCGTGGCGGCGAACTCGATGACCTGCTCGGTCTCCGTCAGCGCCCGGGTGAACGGCCCGGTGTAGGTGCCCCAGAAGGTGCCGGGCCCCTCCCACTGGACGCGGTCGACGCCGGACCCCTCGCCGTCGGTGGCCTCCAGCGTGATCTCGACGCTCGCGCCGAGGTTCTCGACGGACGCCGTGGTCACGGGCGCGGCGGAGTCGACGCGCAGCTCGCGCTCCGCCTCGCCGGTGTTGCCCGCGGCGTCGGTGGCCGTCACGCGCACGGTGTGCGTGCCGTCCTCCAGGGTGAACGGCCCGGCGTACGGCGCCGGGTCGCCGCCGTCGACCGCCACCTCGACGCGCGGGTCGGGGTCGCGGTTGTCGGTGGCCCGCACGGTGACCGTGACGGGCGCCAGGTACCAGCCCGACGGCGCCGCGGCCGGCGCGGTGGTCAGGGTGACCGACGGCGGCGAGGTGTCCTCGGCGTCGTCGGGCTCCAGGACGAACACCACGGCCTCGGCCGGGACGTCCGTGCCCTCGACCTCCCCGGCGACCAGGAACAGCCCGCCGGCCTCCGCGTAGTCCGCGGGGTCGACGTCGGCCCAGGTCACCGGGATGCGGCTGTCCCGCGAGCCGTCCTCGTACTCGGCGGTGACCGCGGGCGGCAGCACCGGGGCGGTCCCGGCGAGGGTGACCACGGCGACGTTGTCGACGCCGACGACGTCGCCGGGCGCGCCGTCGCGCACGTGGACGGTGCCGGTCACGGGCTCCACGAGGTCGGGCGAGGCGCCCGTGACCTCGAACGAGCCCGGCTCGGCGACGTCGTCGGCCGTGACCTCGGCCCAGGTCACCGCGACCCGGACCACGCGGCCGTCCTCGTAGACCGCGTCGAGCCGGTCCGGCAACGGCGGCAGCTCGCCCACCTGCGTGGGGATGTGCACCGGCGTGTGGTCGATCGGGCCGAACGGGTCCTCCGGCTCGGGCTCGACCACGCCGCCCGTGCCCCAGACCTCCCACTCGGAGACGCCGACGGCCGAGTACGTGTTCTGCGTCCCGCCCCGCAGAGCCTGGAAGGTGGCGCGCAGCCGGGTGGTCTCCACGGGCTCGAAGGTGGTCACGTTGACGCCGAGGCGGTCGGTCGGGAAGCCGCTCGGCGCGGGCAGGTCGGCGAACGCCCCGGCGTCGGCGTCCCAGAACTGGACCTTCCAGGACGTGGGGACGCGCACGTTGTCGCCGTTGGCGGTCTCGCCGTCGGACCAGAAGCGCAGGGCCGAGCGGTCGACCCGGACCGGCGACTCCCACGTGTACTCCAGCCACTGGCTCGCGGGGCGCGGGTCCTCGCCCCAGGTGGCCCAGGTCGCGTCGTGGGCGCCGCCCGTGCTGACGCCGGCGCCGTCGTTCACGGACGCGACGCGGTTCCAGGAGGCGGTGTAGCTGGCCGTGGGCACGGCCAGGGCGGCGACGTTCGCCGGTTCGGCGTCCGCCGCCGCGGCGGGCGTGAGGCCCGCCAGGGCCAGGACGAGCGCTCCGACGACGGCGGCGGCACGCCGCCCCCGGACCCTGCGTGCGGTGGTGGTCGTCATGCCATGTCCGCCTTTCCCGCGGTGAGCAGGACGCGCTGGGCGTCCCGGCGGCTGAGCAGCCCGTCGGCGGTGAACCGCTCCGTGGTGCGCTGCACCTGGGCGAGGAAGGCCGCCCGGGTGGCGAACCCGCCGTCGGCCCAGACGGCGTCGAGCAGGGTGGTGCCGTCGGGACGGGCCGCGTTGGCGACGCCGCTGTCCAGGCCGGCGAAGACGACCCGTGGCTCCGCCCGGCGCACGTACATGTGGTACGTGGTGTGGTCGCCGGACCAGGCGGGTTCGAGCACGCGGTCCCCGAGCCGGAAGTAGCCGTCGCCGGTGGGCTCGAAGGCGCTGTCGAGGGTGCCGTCCAGGCCCATGTGCCCGTAGAGGGAGATGTCCAGGTAGCTCGTCGTGGGGTCCCGGACGAGCAGCACGGTCGGCCCCCACTCGATGCTCTGCACCGCCGGGTCGTCGATCGCCGGCACGGCCCGCACGCTGAACGGCATGTCGACGTCGACCACGTCGCCGGACGCCCAGGTGCGGTCGATGCTCACGTACTCCCCCGGGACGACGTCCAGATCCTGGTCCACGCCGTTGACCTGGACCGTGAACCCCTGCCGCACCCAGCCCGGCACCCGCAGGCGCAGGTCGAGCTCGCCCGACCCCTCGATCGTGAGCCGCGAGGACCCGGCCTTCGGGTACTGCGTCTCCTGGACCACGCGCAGCCCGCGCTCGGGCCAGTCCAGCGTCGAGGCGAGGTACAGGTTGACGTGCAGCGCGGCGCCGTCGGACGAGCGCAGGTACACCGTGTCGGCGTACTTGACGTGGTTCTCCAGCCCGGTACCGCCGCAGCAGGTGCCGGTGTTGCCGTACTCGCGGCGGGTGCCGGGGTTCACGCCGTACATGTAGGTGACGTCGGGGCTGGTGTCCGACTGCGTGTTCCGCTTGGAGCCGACGATGTGGTTGAGCAGGCCGCGCTCGTAGAACTCCATGTACTTCGGGTCGAGGGTGTGCAGGTACAGCAGCCGCGACAGCTTGAGCATGTTGTACGTGCCGCACGTCTCGGCGTTTCGCGCCCCGATGTCGCCCGCGACGGTGCCGGGCGGGCCGAACAGCTCGCCCTCCCCGTGCCCGCCGTGCGCGTAGGTGCGGCCGGGCACGACCATGCCCCAGAACCCCGTGACGGCGTCCAGGTACCGCTCCTCGCCCGTGTGCTCGTAGGCCTTGAGGTAGCCGGGGAACTGCGGGATGTGCTGGTTGGCGTGCTTGCCGTTGAGGGTGTCCCGGCCCTCGGCGCAGGCGTCGACCAGCGGGTTCAGGTCGAACTTCCGGGCCGTGGCGAGGTACTTGTCCTCCCCCGTGATCGACGCGAGGTCGCACAGCACCTCGTTCATGCCGCCGTACTCGCCCGCGATGTAGATGCCCCACATCCGTTCGAGCTGGTCGGCGGGCAGCGGGTCCAGGCGCCCGGAGACCCAGTCCGCCATCGGGGCCCAGACCTCCAGGGCCTGGTCGCTGTCCGCGAGCTGGTAGGCGTCGCGCAGGCCCGCCATGATCTTGTGGCACGTGTAGTAGGGCGCCCAGATCTCGCCGTACGGGGCATAGCCCTCCAGGCGGCTGAACTGCCACTCCCCGTACGCGGCCAGGAAGCCCGGGTGGCTGAACCGGTCCATCGCGGCGAGCGCCGCCTGGACCTCGCCCAGGCCGGCGACGACCTGGTCCACCTTGTCCTTGAACACCTGCTCCCCCGTGGACGCCCACGCGAGCGCGAGCGCGGACAGGAAGTGGCCGCCGTAGTGGCCGCGCAGCAGGTTGGCGGTCTGCACGTTGGCCCGGCCCGGGTAGTCGTCCGGGCCCCAGGGCTGCTCGTTGGCGTGGCCGAAGCCCTCCCAGCCGCCCGGCGGGTTGGCACCCCGGGTGTCGAGGCCCGCGTTGCGGCGGAAGACCGCCAGCACGCGGTCCACGGGATAGACCCGCAGCAGGTGCAGGAGCTGGTCCTGCGACCGGGTGGCGACGCTGGGCGCGAGGCTCACGTCGGCCAGCGGGAACGGCTCGGCGAGCCAGCGGTCGGACGCCGGCGACCGGTCCAGCAGGCGCAGGTAGCGGCGGGGCAGGCGGGCCCCCGCCGCCGCGGCCTGTCCGGCCGCGGCGGGGGTGGCCCCCAGCGGGGCGGCCGAGGCCGCCCCGCTGGTGAGCCCGAGGGCGGCGACGCCCCCCGGCGAGGCCGGTCGCTCCGAGACGGAGCAGGGACCGGCGGGAGACCTCGGTGCTCGTGCTCCGGTTGTCGCGGTGCATGGTGCTCCCTTCCGTCAGCCGCACGTGAGCGCGGGGTACTCGACGCGGATCTCGGAGGTACGGCCGTCGCCGTCGGACGCCGTGACCGTGACGGTGCCCGCCGTGACCGACGCCGTACGGGTGGCGAGCGACTGGTAGGCCGCACCGCCCGGGGCGACGCCGGAGAACGACTTGTCGCCGAACGGCGTGGCGAACGCGATGTCGAGCGGGCCGTCCTCGTCGTTGACCACCCGGACCGCGAGCGTGGCGCGGCCCGCCAGGCAGCGCGGCTCGGCCGTGGCGGTGACCACGGGCCCCTCGGCGGGGTCGCCGAGCACGGTGAGCGTGAGCGTGGTCTGCGTGGTGCCCGCCTCGCTCACGTAGTCGGGCAGGATCAGCCGCCCGGTGACCACGTGCACGCCCGGCCGCTCGACGAGCGACTCGTCGAAGTCCCACTCGACGCCGATCGCCTGGTTGTCGCGCGAGCCGTCGTTGTAGGACACGGCCACGCGGGTGGGCAGGTGGGGCAGCTCGCCGACGTCGACGGTCCGCTCGAACTGCTCCGCGCCCTGGATGGCGATGCCGTCCTGGGCGGTCTCGGGCCGCACGTACACCTGCGCCTGGGCGATCAGCCCGTGCTCGGCGTTGGTGCCGTAGACCGTGAACGGCTCGACGTTGGTCTCGGCGACCATCGCCGGCGTGACCTCCTGCCAGGTGAAGGGCAGGGTGCCCCGCGTGCCGCCCGAGTAGACGACGTCCAGCGCGCCAGGCAGCTCGGGCACGACGCCGACCGTGGTCCGCATGATCACCGGGCTCGCGACCGAGTCCACGGTGTCGCCGTTGACCCGCCAGCGCAGCACACCGGTGCCCGCGCCGCCGGACTGCACGCCCGTGATCCGGATGCGCAGCGCGCTCGCCTCGACCGGCTCGAACGCGAGCTTGTTGTAGGCGTTGCGGGCCAGCGCCCCGCCGTAGGTCGAGCCGTCCGCGAGCGTGACCGGCGTCCAGGTGGTCCCGTCCGTCGTGTACTCGACCACGTACGTGTCGGCCCGCGGGGTGCGGGTGCCGCCGTTGTCGTCGTACCAGTAGATGTCCGTCGAGCTGACCAGCACCGGGGCGCTCCACGAGTACCTGATCCAGGCCGCCTGCGCCGCGCTGGTCCCGTTCTGGGTCTGGCCCCAGGTGCCCCAGCCGTTGCCCGCGCCGGGGTTGGAGCTGGCCGGCGTGTTCTCCGCGTTGACCCGGGCCGGGTTCTCCCACGACGCCGAACCGCTCGTCGTGACCGTCGCGAGCCGGCCGAACTCGGCGGTCGTCTCCCGCTCGGCCAGCGTCACCGTGACGTCCCGCGACGTGCTGAGCTCGCCGTCGGTCGCGGTGAACCGGAACACGTACTGGCCCTCGGCCGTGCCGGTGACCCGGGTGGTCAGGGCCGCGTCGTCGGCGAAGATGACGCCCGCGCCCTCGGGGGCGGACACCGTCTCCCAGCCGTAGGACAGCTCGCCGTCCTCCGGCACGCCGTCGTCGGAGGCGGTGGCCACGAGCACGGTGGACAGGTTGCCGGCCGCGGCGTCGTCCGACGTCGCGGTGACCGTGGGCGGGTCGTTCTGCACCGGCGGCACGGGCCGTCCGGAGTCGAACACCTGGATCTCGGAGATCGCCGTCCAGCGGCCGGGGGCGTTGGTGAACGCGACCCGCACCTTGTCGGTGGTCGTCTCCGGGAAGAGTGCCTCGTTCGCCTTGGGGCCGGGCACCTTGGGCGCCTTGGCCTGCTCCGGCACCGCCGCCCAGCCGCCGTCCCCGTCCGGCACCTGGATCGAGTACCGGCGTGGCGGGGCGTAGCCGCCGGTCTGGCGGTCGTCGACGAACCAGACCTTGACGTTGTCGACCGGGACGGCCTCGCCCAGGTCGAGCTCCACGTACCCCGTGTCGCCCTGGGTGCCGTAGTTGCCCCAGTACGGCTCGTTGACCGTGACGCCGTCGGTGACCGCGGCCAGCGACACGGGCCGCTCGGTGGTCGCGATGGCGCCCGGCGTGTAGTTCATCGAGCTCGTGGAGAAGCCGGGCGTGTGGAAGTTGCGCCACGCGGCCGGACGGGCGCCGTCCTGCGTCGCGGACGAGCTCAGGGTCGCGCCCTGGGCCAGGTTGTCCGCGTTCTGGGTGAGGTCGATGCCCGCGGTCTTCAGGTAGGAGACCACGCGCTCGTCCTCGATCGGTGTGTCGACGGCGGACGGCAGGTCGGCGCCCTCGTCGGCCACGACCGTGACGTCCAGGCCGTCGTCGGACGCGGTGACCTCGTTGGCGGCCGGGTCATAGACGAAGCCGCCGATGGCGTCGGCGCTCGCCTTGCGGTCGCCGTCGACGAACAGCGAGTAGCCCGCGCCGAGCCCGTAGTGCGTGCCGTCCGGGTCCCAGACGATGGTGACGTCCTGCCCGTGGTAGCGCAGGTTGTTCACCATGAAGTGCTCGTAGCCGAGGTCGATCGGGTCGAGCTCGATCAGGTCGTCGGACCGGGGCTGGATGCCGCCCATGTCCTCGACGAAGATGTAGCTCATGTTGCCGAGCATCACGTGGTTCGGGTTGTTGCGGTTGAAGGTCTGGTTGGCCGCGTTCCAGCCCGAGTAGTACTCGGCCTGGTTGGCGAGCCGCGCGTCACCGTTCGGGTAGATGCTCCACGCCATCCAGTCGAGCAGCTTGGCCGCGTACTCCGGCGTGATGTACCGCTGCTCGGGGTCGTAGTCGCGCAGCGCGGCGCGCACCCCGCGGTACTGGACCGTGAAGTTGATGTTCGAGAAGTTGTTGGACCCGCCGATCGAGTACTTCGACCGGTCGTACTGGTTGGCCGTGTAGAACGGGAAGACCGGGAAGTTGTCGCCGTAGCGCAGGAACCGGAACCCGTCGACGTACTGCTCCCAGTCGTCCGCGGGGATCAGGTTCTCCGCGTAGATGTCGTACAGGTTGGACTCCTTGGCCGGGATCAGGTCCCGCTCGCCCGCCGGCAGCGGGTTGGCGCTGCCGCCCGACGACGCCGCCGACGTCGCGCCGTGCGACGTGCCGGCGAGGAACATCTGCGTCTCCTCGCTCCAGAGGCGGTCGAGCACGGCCTCCTGGATGCGGTCGGCCTCGGCGGCCGTGCTGGTCACGCGCTCGGGGTCCGCCCCGGCGATCTCGTACAGCTTGCTGGCGGCGTCGAACGCGCCCCAGACGTACGCCGACTCGGGCCGCTCGATGGTGCGCGCGCCCGGCGCCCCGCCGTTGGAGCGCGGGTAGCCGAAGCTGATCGCGTCGGCGTCGTTGCCGGGCATGTAGTTGGTGTCGTAGGCGATCAGGCCGTCGTCGTTGCCGTCGTAGTGCTCGAGCTGGCCCACGCCGTCCTGCTCGAAGTAGTACGCGAACCGCTCGGCGACGTCGGCCCCGCCGCCGTGCACGTTGTACGCCTCCAGCCCGGCCGTGCCGAGGTACTGGGAGTAGTGGTTGTTCCAGCTCGTGTGGCCCGGGCTGTCCAGGAACGCCGACGAGCCGGACAGCTCACCGACGTTCAGCACCTGCCCGTACGCCAGGTACGGGTTCCGGATCCACTTGGTGTCCTGCAGGTGCATCGGCTGCGTGAGCACCACCGAGTTCTGGTAGAGGTTCACGCCCTCGATCGTGGTCGGGTACTGGTAGACGTAGCCCGGCTCGTTCGCGTCCAGGCTGTTGTACCGCTCGCCCCACCAGCGGTACACGATCGCCTTCTCGATCGCGGGGTCCGGCACGTCGATGTACGGGATGTCCTGCGCCCAGCGCTCGTTGAACGCGGTCACGCCGGTGCGGAACGCGTCGTCCGGGGTCAGGGCCGCGTACTCGCGGAGCTGGTCCTCGCCGTCCGGCAGGCTCGCCGAGTACAGGGAGCCGACGACGGACAGGTCCAGCGTGCCGCCGGCCGGCACCGTGACCTCACGGTCCAGGTTCGTGCCGCTGCGCGTGAAGCCGTCGGCCTTCAGGCCCACGGTCACCGACGACCACGGGGTGTCGACCAGCCCGTTGTTGGCGCCGCTGGTCAGGGTGCGCGTGCCGGTCAGCTCGTCGTCGGCGTCCGCGGCGGCCCGCGCGACCGGGGAGGCCGCGCGCACCGTGAAAGTGACGTCGCTGGCGCCCGGGTTGGTGAACGTGAGCGCGGACAGGGCGGTGTTGTCGTAGGTGATGAGCTTGCGCAGGTCCGCCGTCACGCCCGTGGACCCGATCGTGTAGCGGGCCTTGGCGTGGCTCGGCGCGTTGAAGCGGGCGGCGCCCACCTCGGCGACCGTCTGCCCCGGCACCGTGATCGTGTAGAAGGCGCCCAGGTCGTTGGGGCCGCCCGCGAAGGCGTTGCCGCCGAAGCCCATGCTGTTCCAGCTCGCGGCGCCCGCGCCGCGCAGGTACAGGGTGCGGCCGCGGGTCTGGAGCACGTTGTTGCCCGACGCCCCGGTCACGCCCAGGACCCGGTCGAGGTAGAAGTCGGTGCCCCCGGCAGCGACGTCGGACTCGAAGATCGAGCGGTACATGCTGTCCGCGGTGTACGGGACACCGGGTTCCAGCGCGTCCTGCACGGCGTCCAGGTTGCGGTAGACCGGGTCGCCGATGTCCAGGGAGTCCGTCAGGCCGTTCGTGTAGACGCCGACGTCGTCCTCGTTGCCCGGCAGCACCGCCGTGCGTACCGCGGGTGCCGCGTGCGCCGCGGGCAGCACCGCGGCGCCCCCGCAGACGACCATCGCGGCCGCGGCGAACGCCGCCACCGCGCCTCTTCGTGTTCGTGCCGACATCACATGTCCTCTCCGTCGACTGCCAGGCACTCGGACGGACGAGGTGTGCCGCACGGGCGGAGGCCGCGCATCGCTGCGCACCCCACCCTGGCTCGCGACGCTGTCCGCCAGGTGGTGGTTCCCGCCGGCCCGCTCACCATCGAGGGGCCCGGCGCGGACCAGTGAAGCATCACCCCTCCGACTCCGGCAATGGTTTTCGGTGTTTTCGGTATGAGATCACCCGTTGCGGCCTCATCCATACCGAAAAACACCGAAACCCATTGTTG
This sequence comes from Promicromonospora sukumoe, assembly GCF_014137995.1. Lineage (NCBI taxonomy): Bacteria > Bacillati > Actinomycetota > Actinomycetes > Micrococcales > Promicromonosporaceae > Promicromonospora > Promicromonospora sukumoe. The sequence continues at coordinate 1,039,945 of NZ_JACGWV010000001.1, read as the reverse complement.
GGTGCACGGCCGTGTGGCAGGGTCGGCGCGTCAGTGCGCCACGACGAAGTGCCACGACTGGAGGACGACATGAGACAGGTCCGAGCAGGACGGCCGGCCGCAGCCGGCACGCTGGGGGCGGTGGTGGTCGCCGCGCTCGCCGTACCGGCGGCGCCCCTGGCGGCGCAGGCTGCCGACTCGTACGAGTTCACGAGCACGCAGAACCCGATCCTGGCCGACGGGAGCTACTACTCCGCCGACCCCGCCCCGCTGGTGGTCCCGGCCGGGGCGCCCGGCAACGACACGGGGAGCGACCAGCTCTACGTCTACACCGGCCACGACGAGGCCGGCGAGACGCGCAACGACTTCATCATGAACGAGTGGGGCGCCTTCGTGACGGCCGACCCCGAGGCGGGCGAGTGGACCCACCACCCGTCCCTGATGCGCCCCGAGGACGTGTTCGACTGGGCGACGCCAGGCCGCGCGTACGCGGGCGAGGTGCAGGAGGGCCTCGACGGCCGGTACTACTGGTACGTCCCCGTGCACGAGGCGGCGAGCCCGTCGAGCGACAAGTTCGGCATCGGCGTCGCCGTGTCCGACTCCCCCACCGGCCCCTGGACCGACCACGCGGGCGGGCCGATCGTCTCGCAGCGGGTACCCACGCCCAACACGATCCACAACATCGACCCGACCGTGCTCGTGGACGGCGTCGGCGCCGAGGCCCGCGTGCACATGTACTGGGGCAGCTTCGGCAACCTGCGCCGCGTCGAGCTCGCGCAGGACATGAGGACCCCCGTGGGCGACGTCCGGACCGTGACCGGCCTGACCGGGTTCTTCGAGGCGCCCTGGCTGTTCGAGCGGAACGGCACCTACTACCTGGCGTACGCCGGCAACAACGCCGGCCCGACCAGCGCCTGCACGCCCGCGAACTACCACGCGTGCATCGCGTACGCGACGGCGCCGTCGGCCACCGGACCCTGGACCTACCGCGGCACGGTGCTCCCGCCCGTCTCCTCCACGACGAGCCACCCGGGCATCGTCGAGCTGGACGGCCAGTGGTGGATCGCCTATCACACGGCCGACGCCGAGGGCGGCAACCACTTCCGCCGGTCGGTCGCGATCGACAAGGTCGAGTGGGACGACACGCAGGACCCGCCGCGGATGCGCCCCGTCACCATCACGCCGGAGCGGGAGCCGGACCGGACGCCACGGGCGAACGTCGCGCAGGAGGCCCGCGTCACGGTGTCCAACGACCCCGTGCCGACGCAGTACTGGGTCAAGGCGCTCAACGACGAGATCGTGCGGCCCAACCCGCTGCCGCCGGACATGTGGGGCACATGGACCGGGAACAACCCGCCGCAGCAGTGGGTGCAGTACACCTGGGACCAGCCGGTACGCGTGTCCGGGTCGCAGATCGAGTTCTGGAACGACCAGCCCCGCGGCTCGGGGGTGGGCGTGGCCGCGCCGGACGCGTGGCGCATCCAGTTCTGGGACGCCGACGACGGCGCCTGGGCGGACGTGCCCGGCGCCTCCGGGTATCCCACGGGCACCGCGGGCTTCCAGTCGACGTCGTTCGACCCGGTGACGACCACGCAGCTCCGCGCGGTGTTCGACGCGTCGACCAACGGGTCCACGTACTCCGCCGTCGCCGTCGAGGAGTGGAAGGTGCTGGCGGAGCAGGCCGACTCGGTGGAGCCGGGGCGGCTGACCGTGGAGGTCGGCGAGACGGACCTGCCCGGTGCTGTGCGGGCGACCTACCCGGGCGGGGTCTCCCTGTCGGTGCCGGCCTTCTGGGACGCGCTCACCGCCGACGACGTCGCCTCGCCGGGCTCGCTGGAGGTCGAGGGTTCGGTGCTCGGTTACGCCGCGGGCCGGGTGTCGGCGACGGTGACCGTCGTCGACCCGTCGGACACGTCGGGTGACTCGACGGCCCCGGAGGTGGTGCTCACCCCGAGCGGCAGCGCCGGCACGGGCGGCTGGTTCCGCTCGGCGGTACGCGTCCGGGTCGCGGGCACCGACGACGGCGGCGGCCGGGTCACGCTCTCGACCTCGGTCGACGGCGCCGCGCCCGTCGTGGCCGAGGCCGTCCGGTTCACCGACGTCGAGGTGGCGGGCGACGGCGAGCACACCGTCACCGCGACGGCGACGGACCGGGCCGGCAATGTCTCGGCGGAGGCCGCGCTGGACGTGCGGATCGACGCGACGGCCCCGCGGAGCACGGCGACCGTGGACGAGCGGGCGCGGTCCGTGGCTCTTGCTGCTGCGGACGCGACGTCCGGCGTCGCGCGGATCGAGGTCGCGGTGGACGGCGGCGGGTTCGAGCCGTACACCGGCGCGGTCTCCGCGCCGGACGGCGACCGGCACGACGTGCGGTACCGCGCCGTCGACCGGGCCGGCAACGCCGAGACCGCCCGGACGGTCACGATCCCCGCCGACCTGAGCGGGCCGCTGACCGGCAACGTCGCGGCGCTGGCCATGCCGACGGCGTCGTACACGGCGGGCTGGAACTCGGTGCTGGCGCTGAACGACGGGCTCGATCCCGCGAGCCCGCCGCAGGCACAGCTCTGGGGCACGTGGTCGGGCAACCACCCGGCGACCCAGTGGGTGCAGTACGCGTGGCCCCGGCCGATCCGGCTGACCGCGGCCGAGATCAAGTTCTGGGCCGACCAGCCGCAGGGCACCGGCGCGGGCGTGGCCCAGCCGGACTCCTGGGACCTGTCGTACTGGGACGAGGCCGCCCAGGAGTGGGCCCCGGTGCCCGACCCGTCGGCCTCCGGCACGAGCACCACCGCGTTCAACCGCATGACGTTCGCGCCGGTCACGACGTCACGCCTGCGGGCGACGGTCCACGCGAACTCCAACGGCGACGGCACCCAGTACGCCGCCGTGGCGGCGACCGAGTGGCGGGTGCTCGCCGACGACCCGGGGTCTGGTCCGGCGGGGCCCGCGGTGACCGTGACGGCCGCCGTCCGGTGCGTGGCCGGCAGCGCGACCCTGGCGGTGCGCGCCGTCAACGACCACGACGGCCCGGTCGACGTCACGCTCACCACGCCGTTCGGCACGCGCTCGTTCGCTGATGTGGCGCCGGGTGCGGCCGCGTACCAGTCGTTCGCGGTCCGCGCGCCGTCGGCCGAGGCGGGCACGGTGACGGTCCGGGTGCGCGGCGAGGTGGAGGGCGAGCAGGTGACGCGCGAGGTCCCGGCGCAGTACGGGGCGCTGGTCTGCCCGGCCTGACGCCGCCCGGCGGGCCGCTCGTCCCGTGCGGTCGGCCCCCGAGAGTGCGCTTCTACCCAGCCATTACGCCCGAAAACGCTATGGATTCCGGGCCCAATGACTGGGTAGAAGCGCGCTCGGCGCGGCGCGGGGTGACTGTAGGTCTCCGCGGTGTGTTGCTCCGAGTCGACAATGTCTACCCGGAGCAACACAGTCGGTTCGCGAACACTCTCCCCGCGACCGACCCTGACCGAGCAGAGCACAGCTCGGCGGGCCTCTCGACACCGACACCACGGAAGTGCGCTTCTACCCAGTCGTCAGGCCCGAAACCATGGGGGTTTCCGGGCGCAATGACTGGGTAGAAGCGCACTTCTGTTCTGGGCGGGGTCGCGGCGGACACGGCGGGACGGGCGGATGTGACTCTTCATCTCCGAGGTGTGTCACGCAGAGTCGACAATGTCTACGCCGAGCAACACAGTCGGTTCGCGAGCATTCTCGCCAGGAGGTTCTCGTGCCCGGCCGAACTGGGCGGCGGCATGGGCAAAGGTGCGCTTCTACCCAGTCATTAGGCCCGAACCAAGGGAGTTTCCTGGCGTAATCACTGGGTAGACCCGCACTTCTCTGTTCCAAGCGGATTGCAGCGGGCGGGGCGGGCCGATGTGACTCTTCGTCTCCGAGGTGTGTTGCGCAGAGTCGACAATGTCTGCCCAGAGCAACACAGTCGGTTCGCGAATGCTCTCCCACGGAGAACCCGGATCCCCGCCGAGCAGAGCACAGCTCGGCGGGGCCCATGACAGCGGCACCACGGAAGTGCGCTTCTACCCAGTCGTTGGGTCCGGAATCACGGGGTTTTCGGGCGTGATGACAGGGTAGAAGCGCACTTTGGTGCGGCGCCGGACGGCGGCCGCGCAGGGCAGGCGGGGTGGGTGGGTGGGGTCAGAGGGTCGGGAGCCAGACGCGCATCGTGGCCGGGCCTCGGTTGGCCCAGTCGTGGTACGCCACCAGTGGGACGTCGTGCAGCTCGGGGCGCGGGTGCGGGACGACGTCGTCCGCTGCCTTGTAGGGCCAACCGGCATCGGCGTCGGCAGTGTTGTCACCGCTGTCACCAGCGCCGGCAGCATCGGCCTCAGCGCCCGCCCTTGCCGCAGCAGCAGCAGCAACGCCAGCGCCAGCGCGCAGCAGGCCGGCGCGGACGTAGACCGTGCCGTTCACCTCCCACGGGGGGACCGAGGTGTCGACGACGACGTCGTCCACGCCGCCGCCCGAACCGTCAGCACCGGCGCCCAGACCCACCGCCTCCAGGTCCACCGACTCCAGGCAGAGGACCTCCGGGCCGCGCTGCACGGCGACGCAGCCGCGGACGGCGTCGATGTGCGGATCGGGCACGACGAACCGCGGGGCAGCGTCGAGGTCGAGCACCACGACGCCGCCGGTCCGCGGACCGGCCACCGCGACGAGCCCTGGACCCACCTCGCGGACAGCACCGTCGTCACCGCCGCGCACACCGTCACCCACGCCCACGCCCACGCCCACATCCACGCCGGCACCCGAGCCGTCACCCACGCCCACATCCACGCCTGCGCCGCCGACACCAGCGTCACCGCCGCCCACGGCACCAGCGCCGCCGCCCGAACCCACCCGCACCCGCGCCACCCCCGACCACGCCGGCACCCGCAGCGTCAGCGTCCAGTCGCCCGCCGGCGCCTCGACGACGCGCACCTCGACACGCCCGTTCGCCGGGTAGTCGGTGACGACGTCGAGCCCGACCCGCTCCCCCGACGGCAGCTCGGCGCGGATCTCGGCGGGGGCGTACTGGTGGAGCTGCACGCCACCGTCGTCGACCGTGGCGACGTACGCCGCGAGGCTCGCGAAGGTGCGCGCCACGTTGGGCGGGCAGCACGAGACCTCGAACCACGGGGCGCGCAGCGACGCCTCGGCGCGCTTGCTGACGACGTCGTCGGCGACGTGCTCGGCCGGGACACGCTGGTGCAGGGTGTTCGCGTAGAAGAAGGACTGGCCGTCGTGGGCCGGCGAGGTCGCGACGACGTTGGTCAGGGCGCGCTCGATCGCGTCGGCGTACTCGACGCCGCCGCGGGCCAGGAGCAACCGCCATGACACCATGACCGAACCGACGCTCGCGCACGTCTCCGAGTACGCGCGGTCCGGGGGCAGCACCCAGTCGTCGCCGAACGCCTCGTCCTGGTGGTGCGACCCCTGCCCGCCGGTCACGTACGTGCGCCGGGCCTGGGCGCGGGCCCACTGGCCGGCGACGGCGTCGAGCAGCCCGGTGTCGCCCGTCTCGACCGCGACGTCGACCGCGCCCGCGGCCAGGTAGTTGGCGCGGACGGCGTGCCCGTGCAGCACCTCGGAGTCGCGCACGGGCACGACGTCCTGGTAGTAGGAGCGGCCGAACTCGATGTCGGCGAGGGTGCCGTGCCCGTGCCGCTCCACGAACAGCGCCGCCTGCGCGAGGTAGCGCGGCTCGCCGAGCGCCCGGCCGAGCTCGGCCAGGCCCAGCTCGATCTCGGAGTGCCCGCAGATCCCCTGGTTGCCGGCCGGCCCGAACGTCGCGCAGACGTGGTCGGCGCTGCGCCGGGCGACGTCGACCAGGAGGTCGTCGGGCTTGCCGGTGCGGGCCCGGGCCGCGGCCGCCTGGTAGAGGTGCCCCTGGCAGTAGAGCTCGTGGCCCCACTCCAGGTCGGTGTAGCGCGGCTGCTGCCCGGGGCGGCCGAACCGCGTGCCGATGTACCCGTCCGGCTCCTGGGCGGCGGCCACGCGGAGCACAATGGCGTCGAACCGCTCCTGGAGGTCGGCGTCGGGCCGGCGCCCGAGCTCCCAGGCCATGGCCTCCAGCAGCTTGTACACCTCGGAGTCGCTGAACTCCCGGCCACGCCGCTTCTCGGCCAGCTCGCCGGCCAGGCCCCCGGCGACCGCGAGGTCGAAGTTGCCCAGCCAGCCCTCGCGCTCGAGCCAGTGCTCGATGTGCGCCAGGGTGGCGGTCGCGTTCACCTCCTGACGTCGGGCCCAGGGGCCGCCGGTGATGCGCACCTGGTCGAGGCCGAGGGGTGTGAGCCGCCCGGTCGAGGGCACGACGGGCGCGGGCGCGGCGGCGCCACGGTGTCCGGTCGGGAAGAGCATGCGGAGACCTCCGGGAAGTGGTGGACGGGCTGAGCGGGGCACGGGCGGTCAGCCCTTGAGCGCACCGGACATGAACCCGCGGACGTAGTGCCGCTGGAGCAGGAGGAACAGGACGACGCACGGCAGCGCCATGACGACGACGCCGGCCTCGGTGGCGCCGTAGTCGACGATGCCCATGACCTGGGCCCGGAGGTTCGCCACGGCGAGCGGGAGCGGGACCTTGGTGGAGTCGGAGATGAGGATCAGCGGCGCGACGAAGTCGTTCCACGCCGCGAGGAACGCGAACAGGCCCACGGTGATGACGCCGGGCTTGACCGCCGGGAGCAGCACGGTGCGCAGCGCCCGGAACGAGGAGCAACCGTCCACGAGGGCGGCCTCGTCCAGCTCGCGCGGGACGGCGTCGAACGAGATGCGCATCATGAACGTCGCGAACGGGAGCTGGAACACCGTGAGCACGAGCGCCAGGCCGACCAGCGTGTTCTGCAGGCCGATCGCGTTGAGCATCACGTACAGCGGGATGAGCAGCGTCGCGTACGGGACCATGAGGATCGCGAGGGTGAGCAGGAACAGCACGTTGCGGCCCGGGAACTTGAACCGGGAGAACGCGTAGCCGCCCAGCACCGAGGCGACGAGCGTGAACAGCACCGTCATCCCGGACACGAGCGTGGAGTTGAGCAGGTACTGGGGCAGGCCGGCCTGGTACTCCATGAGGGTGGCGTAGTTGCCCAGCCCCCAGCCGTCGACCTGGCTGCTGCCGGGCTGGGGCGCCACGGAGGCGACCCCGGCCCAGATCAGCGGGAAGACGAAGACGAGGGCGAGCCCGCCGGTCAGGACCCAGTACGGGGTGCGCAGGGCGACCCCCGCGAGACGGGACCGAGGTGCGCGCGGACGGCGCCGCGCCTGCGGGCGGGCCGGGGCGGCCGGGAGTGCGGTCGTGGTCATGTCAGTCCTCCTGGCCTGCGCGCATGGCGCGCATCTGGGCCACGTTCACGACGACGAGCACGACCAGGACGACGATCGACAGCGCTGCCGCGATGCCGAGGTCGTTCTGTCCCTGGAAGGCCACGTTGTAGATGAGCTGGACGACCGTGAGCGTGCTGTTGTCCGGCCCGCCCTTGGTCAGGATGTAGAACTGGTCGAACGCCAGCAGCGAGCCGGTCACGCACAGCACCGTGCACAGTGCCAGCGACGGGCGCAGCAGCGGCAGCGTGACGTGGGCGAAGCTCTGCCACCGGTTGGCGCCGTCCATCCGGGCGGCCTCGATCACCTCGTGCGGGATGCCCTGCAGCCCCACCATGAGCAGCAGCATGTAGAAGCCCGCGAACCGCCAGACCACGAGGAACACCGTGGACCAGAGCGCGCTGTCGGGGCTGCCGAGGAACGACACCGGGCCGTCGGCCAGCCCGAGCCGCTGCAGCAGTGGCGAGAGCGGGCCCACCTGGGGCGAGTACAGCGCGTAGAAGAGCAGCGACGCCGACGCGAGGCCGAGCGCGCTGGGCACCAGGATCGACGTGCGCAGCACCGCGGACCAGCGGCTCGACTCCTGCACGAGCAGCGCGAGCCCCAGGCCGAGGCCGATGAGCAGCACCGTGGCGATCACCGTGTACTTCAGCGTGAAGACGACCGAGTCCCAGAAGAACCGGTGCGTGAGCGCGTCGACGTAGTTCTGCGGCGCGTTCAGGCCCTGGTTGCCGGACAGGAGCGGCCAGTCGGACAGCGACATCTGGCCCACCAGCAGCACCGGCAGGACGAACAGGCCCACGACGAGCAGGGCGGTCGGGGCGGCGTAGCCCCAGCCGTGCAGGGCACGGCGGCGCGCGACGGCGACGACGGCGGGCCGGGTGGGCGGACGGGCGGAGGTTTTCGCGGGCACGGGTGGCTCCTCGTTCACGGGACGACGGCGGAGGACGGGCTCGGTGCCGAGGGGCCGCGTGGTCCCGCCGCGCGTCGCGACGGGACCACGCCGGCCGTTCTCGGCCGGGGCGGCTACTGCCCCAGCACCGCCGTGATCTCCTCGTTGTCCGTCTCGACGGTCCCGCCGTCGCCGAACACCTCGTTGCGGATCATGGTCATCCACGGGCTGCCGGGGGCGTTGAAGGCCTGCTGGAAGTTGATCGCCAGCGGGGTGCGGCCCTGCGCGGCGACCTCGTTCACGGCCAGGACCCGCGGGTCCTGCGACGAGTACTCGTTCTCCGCCAGGTCGGCACGCGAGACCACGTCACCGTTCTTGGCCAGCACCTCGACCTGGGCCTCCTCCGACATCAGCCAGGACATGAAGTTCCAGGCCTGGTCGGCGTTCTCGGAGTCCTTGGAGATGCCGATGCCGTCGCCGCCCACGAAGGTGGACGCTCCGCCGTCGGGCCCCGGGATGGGGGCCACGCCGACCTCGCCGAGCGCCTCGTCGGCCGTGGCGAGCATGGTCGCCGGGAACGGCATCACGCCGACCTCGCCCTCGAGGAACGGCCCGGTCCAGGTGGCGCCGGTCTCCTCCTGCGAGCCCTCGCCCACGGCGTCGGAGTCCACGAGGTCCTTCCAGACGCCGTACACCTCCTGCGCGGTGTCGCCCGCCAGCAGCGACTCCGTGCCCTCGGCGTTCATGACGTCCTCTCCCCCGGCCCAGATCTGGGGGAACCACGTGAACACGAGGCAGCCGCCGCAGTTGCCGCCGAAGTAGGTGCCGTTGACGTCGCCGCCCAGCTCGTCGACCGCCTTGGCCTGCTCGGAGAACTCGGCCAGCGTCGTCGGGCCCTGCTCGGGGTCGAGGCCCGCCTGCTCGTAGAGGTCCTTGTTGTAGAACATGACCGACACGTCGAGCACGAAGGGCAGCACGTGCTGCCGGCCGTCCAGCGTGCCGCCGTCGAGGTGGCCCTGGTTGATCTGGTCGGCGTGGTCGAGCTCGGCGACCGCGTCGGTCACGTCCGCGAAGAGGCCCTGCTGGACCCAGTTGGGCACGTACACGATGTCGGCCGCGAACAGGTCGGGCAGGCCGCCGCTGCCCGCGGCGGCGCCGACCTTCGCCACGTAGTCGTCGTTCGGCACGACCGTGAGCGCGACCTGGTTCTCGTGCGACGCGTTGTACGCCTCGACGAGCAGGTTCGCCTGCTGCTCCAGCGGGGCACGGGTCCAGAGCGTGAGCTCCGTGCCGTCGTCGACGCCCTCGGCCGAGACCTGCGCCTCCTGCGTGCCGCCGTCCGCGCTGGACGTGCTGCAGGCGGCGAGCGCCGTGCTCGCCAGGCCGGCCGCGAGGAAGGAGGCCACGAGCCTCGCGCTCGCCCTGCGGTGGGTAGCCATCATCCGTCTCCTTGACTTCGTCGTCACTCGGCCGGTGGGAAAGCTCGCGGAAGACGCGATGCCGAAACCGTCCGAAAAGGCTTTCTGCGACTGTAGGGTGGGCTTGCCACCGCGTCAAGGACGAACCTTCGTCACGTTTGTGTTACACCTTTTCGGTACGGTTCGACATCGACTTCTCACAGGAGGAAGCCATGGCCTCGGGCGAAACGCCGCGCACCGCCACCCTGACCGACGTCGCCCGCCTCGCGGGGGTCTCGATCGCCACCGCCTCGAAGGCCATCAACGGGCGCGCCCAGGTGCGAGCCGAGACCCGCACGCGGGTGCTGGAGGCCGCCGAGCAGCTCTCGTTCGCGCCCAACGCGCTGGCGCGCGGGCTGCTCCAGGGGCGCACGGGCACGGTCGGCCTGCTCACGTCCGACCTGGAGGGCCGGTTCTCGATCCCGGTGCTGATGGGGGCCGAGGACGCGTTCGGCGCCGGGCAGGTGTCGGTCTTCCTGTGCGACGCGCGCGGCGACGCCATCCGGGAGCAGCACCACATCCGCGCGCTGCTGTCCCGCCGGGTCGAGGGCCTGATCGTCGTCGGCTCGCGGACCGACCCGCGCCCGCCGCTGGCCGGCGACCTGCCGGTGCCCGTGGTCTACGCGTACGCGCCGTCGGAGAACCCCGACGACATCTCGATCACCGCCGACAACGTGAACGCCGGCGGCCTCGCGATCGACCACCTGATGTCCTGCGGACGCCGCCGGATCGCGCACGTCACGGGCGACGCCTCCTACGCGGCGGCGCAGGACCGCAGCCGCGGCGCGGAGCGCGCGATCGCCGAGGCCGGCCTGGAGCTCGTGGGCGGCCGCACCTTCTTCGGGTCGTGGAGCGAGGGGTGGGGCCGGGGCGTGGCGAGCATGATCCTGGACCAGTACCCCGACGTCGACGGCTTCTTCTGCGGCAGCGACCAGATCGCCCGGGGCGTGCTCGACACGCTGCGGGAGTCGGGCCGCGACGTGCCGCGCGACATCTCGGTGATCGGCTTCGACAACTGGGCCGTGCTCACGACGAACACCCGGCCGCAGCTCACGAGCGTCGACATGAACCTGGAGCAGGTCGGGCGGGTCGCCGCGCGGCGGCTGTTCGAGGCCATCGAAGGACAGGCGGCCTCGGGCATCGAGGAGCTACCGTGCCGCATAGTCACCCGGGAGTCGTCCGTCCCGGTCCCGTGACCCACGTGCCCGGCGGAAGGACCCTGACATGGTGTGGGCGCAGCTCGCCGGCGACCTCCTGGGCGTCTTCTTCTTCGCCGTGTCGGGGTCGCTGCTCGCGGCGCAGCGGCAGTTCGACATCGTCGGCTCGCTGCTGCTCGGCACCTGCGTGGGCCTGGGCGGCGGCATCCTGCGGGACGTGATCCTCGACGTCGGCGTGCCCCGCGCGTTCAACTCGCCGGTCTACCTGCTCCCGCCCGTGCTGGCCGCGGTGGTCGTGTACTTCTTCGCGCGCGTCGTGCACCGCTTCCACGACCTGCTCATCACGTTCGACGCCGCCGGCATGGCCCTGTTCGCCGTCACCGGCACGCTGGTCTCGCTGGCCGCGGGCATGAACCCGGTGGCGTCCGCGATCCTCGGCCTGGTGACGGCGGTGGGCGGCGGCGTGATCCGCGACGTCGTCGCCAACGACGTGCCGCAGATCTTCCGGGCGCGCGGCCTGTACGCCATCCCCGCGCTGCTCGGGGCGGGCCTGACCAGCGTGCTGTCCTGGGCCGGCTGGTTCAACCTCGGCACGGGCGCCGCCATCGCCGTGCTGGTGTTCGTGCTGCGGATGGTCTCGCTGCGCTACCGCTGGCAGGCGCCACCGGCGGGCGGCAACCGCGCGGTCTGACGGCGCCCCGCGGCCAGCGCCACGGACGGCACCTCACCCGCGGCGCACCTCACGGAACGCCCGTCCGTGTCGTCAGATGAGACATGAACACCATCTACCGCCGCGTCCTGCTCCTCGCCACGGTGGCGGTCGGGGCCTACGTCGGCGTCTGGGCCGCGTTCTTCCCCGAGTCGTTCTACGTCTCGTTCCCCGGCTTCGGGCTGCACTGGATCGACGTCGACGGCGCCTACAACGAGCACCTGATCCGCGACGTCGGCAGCCTGTACCTCGCGCTCGGCGCCGGCAGCCTCGCGGCCGCGCTCAGCCGCAGCGCCCTGCCCGGCCGGGTGCTCGGCCTGGTCTGGGCGGTGTTCGGCGTGCTGCACCTCGTCTACCACCTGGGGCACCTGCACGGCTCGGTGCTCGACGTCGTGGGCAACGTCGTCAGCCTGGGCGGGAGCGCGCTGCTCGGCGTCCTGCTCATGCTCCCGGTGCGGGGAGAACCCGCGGCCACGGAGCCCCCTGGCACGACGGGCGCGTAACGCCCCCACGGGCGGCCCCGGTGCGGAAGGATGAGCCGCCGTGGGACGACGGGAGCCGTCCCGGACCGAGGGGAGACGGCGTGAGCGACCACGGAACGACCGGACCGGGCGGCCTGGCCCGCCGCGGGCACCTGCTGCGGCTCGGCGCGCCGCGCGACACGGCGGCGGTGCGGCACCTGGTGACCTTCCTCGTGGCGAGCGTCGTGACCGTGCTCGCCACGCGCGCCTACCTCGCGGCGACGGGCTACCCGCAGATCGGCGGGGGCGGGCTGCACCTGGCCCACGTGCTGTGGGGCGGGCTGCTCATGGCGCTGGCGATGATGCTGCTGCTGTCGTACGTCGGCCCGGTGCCGCGCTCGCTCGGGGCCCTGCTCGGCGGCGTCGGCTTCGGGCTGTTCATCGACGAGGTCGGCAAGTTCGTCACCTCGGACAACGACTACTTCTACGCCCCCACGGCCGCGATCATCTACTTCGTCACCGTGGTGCTCGTGCTGGTCGTCGAGGGCCTGCACGGTCGCCGGGCGCACCACCCGGCCGAGTACCTCGCGGTGGCGGCCGACCGGCTCGCCGCCGGCCTGGCCGGCGGGTTCACGCCGTCGGCCCGCCAGGAGGCGCGCGAGCTCGCGGCGAAGGGCGCCGGCGAGCCCGGCGCCGCGCAGGTCGCCGACCTCGTCGAGGCCGTCCCCGCCGACGACGCGGACGTGCCCGACCCGGTCCGCGCCGGGGTGCGGGGCGTGGTGCGGTGGCTGGACGGGCTCGTGGACCGGGCCTGGGCCGCGTGGCTGGTCATCGGCCTGCTCCTGCTGGTCGGCGTCGCGGAGGCGGCTGTCGGCGTCCGCGTCCTGGCGGGGCAGGTGTCCGGGGTGCCGGCCTGGACGGGCGCCGCGATCCTCGTGGCGGTCGGGGTGTCCGTCGTGCTGCTCGTCGTCGGCGTCGTGGTGGGCCGCCACAACCGCCTGGAGGGCGCCGTCTGGGTGCGCCGCGCCGTGCTCGTGAGCCTGCTGTTCACCCAGCTCCTGGTGTTCCGGGCCGTGCGGTGGACGGCAGCGTTCGGCCTGGTCCTGGACGTGCTGGCCTTCGTGGCCCTGGAGGTGGCGCTCCGCGAGGAGCGCGGGGTGCGGGCCCGCACCTCCTGACCCGCACCCTCGCGCCCCCGGCGACGTCACCAACCGGCGCGGATCACCCCGCGGGCGTCACCACCCGGGCCGAGCCGCCGCCGAGCCGCGTCGGCTCCGCCACCGCCGTGAGCAGCCCGTCCGGGCCGATCTCGATGGCGGTCGCCGCCCCGATCGCGTTCGCGGTCGGCACGAGCGTGTGCCCGTACGCGGTCAGCGCGGTGCCGTACGCGTCGACGTAGGCCTGCTCGGCCGTCGTCCGCGCGCCGTTCTGCGGCGCCGCCCGCGGCGCGGCGATGGCCTCCTGGATCGTCATGCCGAGGTCGATCCGGTTGACCAGCATCTGAGAGACCGCCGAGATGATGTTCGACCCGCCCGGCGACCCCAGCGCGAGCACCGGGCTCCCGTCCCGCAGGACGATCGTCGGCGCCATGGACGAGCGCGGGCGCTTGCCGGCCTCGATCCGGTTCGGGTCGTCGGCGTCGTACTCGATGCTGAAGTCGGTGAGCTCGTTGTTCAGCAGGAAGCCGCGCCCGGGCACCACGATGCCCGACCCGCCGATCTGCTCGATCGTGAGGGTGTACTCGACCACGTCGCCCCACTTGTCCACGGCCGTCAGGTTCGTGGTGGACGTGCTCTCCGTGTCCTCGGGCACGGTGCCGGGCGCGGGGGCGCCGTCGCACACGCCGTCGTACGAGCGGGCGTCACCCGGGGCGACGGGCTTGGGCGCCGCGGCCCCCGGGTCGAGCAGGCAGGCCCGCTCCCGCGCGAACGTGTCGTCCAGCAGCCCGTCGACGGGCACGTCCACGAAGTCGCCGTCGCCCAGGTAGGCGGCCCGGTCCGCGAACGCCAGCGCGCTTGCCTCGAAGAAGTGGTGCCGCGCGCCGGCGTCGTCCAGGGACGCCAGGTCGAACTGCTCCAGGATGTTCAGCGTCTCGCCGATGGTGGTCCCGCCCGACGCCGGCGGCGCCATGCCGTAGACGTCGTACCCGCGGTAGGAGAAGACGGTCGGGTCGCGGTCCACGACCTCGTACGCCGCGAGGTCCGCGGGCGTCATCGAGCCGGCGGGCACCGGCAGCGCGGTACCGGCCGCGACCGGCGGGGCCTGCACGGCGTCGGCGATCTCGTGCGCCAGCGCGCCCTCGTAGAACGCGTCGACGCCCCCGGCCGCGAGCTCCCGGTACGTCGCGGCGAGGTCCGGGTTGCGGAACACCGAGCCGACGGCGGGGGCCGCGCCGTCCGGCAGGAACAGGTCGGTCGTGGAGGTGATCGCCTCGAACCGCGCCTGGTTGGCCAGGGTCTGGTCGTGGAAGGTCTGGTCGACGACGAAGCCGTGCTCCGCGACCGCCGTCGCCGGCCGCAGCGCCTGGCGCAGCGTGGTGGTGCCCCAGCGCTCCAGCGCGCGGTCCCAGGTGGCGGGCGTGCCGGGGACGCCGACGCTGACACCGCCGGTCACCAGGTCCGGGTAGAAGGGGTAGGGCTCCCCCGTCGCCGGGTCGAGGAACACGTCCGGCCCGACGGCGGCGGGCGCCGTCTCGCGCCCGTCGATCGTCTCGACCTCGCCGGTCGAGGCGTCGTAGTGCACGAAGAACCCGCCGCCGCCGATGCCCGCGCTGTACGGGTCGGTCACGCCGATCGCCGCCGCCATCGCGACGGCGGCGTCGGTGGCGTTGCCGCCCTGGCGCAGCACCTTCAGGCCCACCTCGGAGACGACGGGGTCGAGCGAGCTGACCGCGCCGCCGTAGCCGACCGACGTCGGCACGCGCGGTGGTTGGTGCGTGCTGGCGCCGGCCGGGCTCGCGGCGACCGAGCCGGCCAGCACGAGCGCGAGCGCGCCCGTGACCGCCGAGGATCGGACGACGAATCTGCTGCTCATAGGGCAAGTCCTCCTGGGTGTCTGCGTTGACGTCCCGGTCGGGACGCCACGACTATGACGCACAATTCACCCGAAAGGTTGTCTCCGTCCCCCGGCGAGTTCCCCGCGAGTTCCCGCCGAGCTCCCCCCGAGCTCCCAGGCGAGCTCAGCGCAGCGTGCTCAGGACCGCCACGACCCCGTGCTCCTCGATGCGCCCGGTGACCTCGTCCGCGGCGTCGATGAGGGCCGCGGGCGCGTGCCCCATCGCGACGCCGCGCGCGGCCCAGGCGATCATCTCCAGGTCGTTGACGCCGTCCCCCACGGCCACGGTCGAGCGCGGGTCCACGCCCTCCCGCTCCCGGATGCGCTCCAGCGCCGTCGCCTTGCTCAGGGCCCGCGGGGTGACGTCCACCCAGTCGGGGCCGGCGGGGGTCGCCGTGACGCCCAGGTCGCGCAGCGGCTCCAGCAGGTCGAGGACGCCGTCCCCGCGCAGGATGACGCGGGACGACGGCGCGGCCCACAGCTCCGTGTCGGCGACCCGGCGCTGCTCCCCGTTGACCAGCCCGTGCTCGAAGACGCGGTTGACCCGGTACCCCCAGCCCACCTCCTCGACCCCGACCTGCACCGTGGGCAGGGCGGCGCGTGCGAGGCGGACGACCGGCTCGACGTCGAACGAGTGCACCTTCTCGATCCGGTAGCCGCTGGGCAACGTACGGTCGACGCGCGCGACGACGGCCCCGTTGGAGGCCACGGCCCAGCCCCGGTCGATGCCGAGCTGGCCCGCGACGGGGAGGATCCCCACCAGCGACCGGCCCGAGGCGAGCACGACGTGGTGCCCCGACCGCCGCACCTCCCGCACGGCCCCGACGGTCACGGCCGGGACGATCCCGTCGGTCCCCAGCAGGGTCCCGTCGATGTCGAGAGCGACCAGGGTGCGGGTCACGATGCTCTCGCGGGGAGCGGCCACGGGGGCCGTCCGCAGGTCGGTGGTGGACGACGTCACGGTGCCGGTCGTGTGTGTCATGTACCTCAGACGCGGGGCCCTCCGGGATGTCACAGCACTTTTCGGACAGATGAAGGGCAAGGTGGGGGCATGACGACGCGCAAGAAGCCCAACCCCACCCTGACCACGCTGACCGTGGTCGTGCTGACCGTCGTGGCCTGGTGGATCTTCCTGGGCCGGGACGCCGTCCAGGACGTCGACGCCGCGACCGGGAACGTCACCGGCCCCTACGAGGCACCCCAGGTGATCGCGTGCGTGCTCGTGCTGATCGCCCTCGTGGTGGTCGGCACGCTGGCCGCCCCGGCATGGGTCGCGGTGCTCGCGGTGGCCGTGCCGTTCACGGCGGCGTGGACCATCCAGGCCCAGGCGACGGACGACTCCGGGCTCTGGGCCGTCGGCGCCCTGCTGGTGCTGGTGGGCACCCTGGCCGGGGGCGCCGTCGTCGCCGTGCTCACCCGGCTCGTGGAGCGCCGCCGGGCGGCGCGGAGCACGACCGCGCCGTAGCGCGACCGCGCCCGGCCGGCCCCGGCCACGCCCCGGCGAGGCCCCGTCAGACGGCGGCGGCCGCGGCGCCGACCGTGCGCAGCCCGGCCATGCTGCCGTACAGCTCCTGGAGCCGGGCCACCTCGTCGGCGTCGGCGAACCGCGCGACGCCGCGGCCGAAGTCCTTGGCGGTCTCGATCGCGAAGCGGACGGCGGCCTCGACGTCGTGCAGGTCGGTGGCGCCCGTGGCAGAGCCCGCGACCGCGGTCTCGGTGACGATCGCCAGGCCGACGACGGGCACGGCGGTGGCCGTCGCGGGCTGCACGATCGAGTTCACGTGGAACAGGCCGTTCCCGTAGGGCGTGATGTCCTGCATCGTGATGGGCATGACCGCCGGGGGCCGGCCGGTGGTGCGGCTCGCGACGTCCAGCAGGGTCTCGGAGACCCGCACGATCCAGCCGTCCACGATCGTGGGCGTGATGGCTATGCCCTTGTGGTTGCAGACGCGGTTGCCCTTGGTGGTGTCGATGGACAGGATCGCGTCCATCTCGTCCAGCACCTCGTGCCGGTTGCTCGTCTCCTGGTCCACGGCCGAGCTCATGAACGGCACGGGGTCGTGCGGCTGGGTGGGCGCGTCGGGGTCCACGTGCGTCGCGACGATCACGTCGCCGGGCAGGTGCTCGCCGCGCGCCCGCATCGCGATCAGCTTCGCGGCGACGGTGAGCGAGGCCAGGGCGCCGTCGCCGTCGCTGACGAAGCCGATCTGTTCGGGACGGGCGCCCAGGCCGCCGAGGCGGCCGAGCACGCCGAGCGTCGGCGCGGTGCCGCCGGCACGCTTGCCCTCGCTGCCGGGGATCGTCACGCGCACGAAGTCGGTGGTGCCGCCGGGCCCGTCGACCACCTCGACCTCGATGCTGTCGGGCGACGCGCCGAGGCTCGCGAGGTGCTCGGCCACGGCCGCGCCGCGGACGGCGGGGTCGTCGAGCAGGTCGAACAGGGCGATGAGATGGCTCCAGGACATGGGTGTGCCTCCTAGTGGGGTGGGTAGGTCAGGGTGCGGGTGGGTGGTTCAGGACCGGGCCGGGCGCACGCTCACGCGCCCAGCACCTCGGCGGCGAGCCGGGCCGCCACGGACCGGGCGACGACGACGGGCAGCCCGCTCGCCTCGGCCACGACGTCGCGCATCGCCGCGGTGTAGCCGAAGCAGTCCAGCGCGATCACCTCCGCGCCGTCCGCTGCGAGCCGCTCGGCGGCGGCGCGCAGCGTGGGCTCGCCGTCCGTGTAGGGCGAGGCCACCGCGACGGCGACCCGGGTGCCCGTGCCCAGCACGCGCCCGAACTTGCGGGTCGTGTCCGCGGCCTGCTCCGCGAGCGGCGCGACGACGCCTACGACGGCGCCGTCGCCGGCGAACGCGGCCACGGCGTGCGCGATGATCCGGTCCGGGACGAACAGGGGCTTGGTGTGCGCGAGCGCGGGGAACGGCCCGGTGCAGGCCAGCAGCACGGCGTCGGCCTCCCGCTCCAGGTCGGCGACCAGGGCGGGCAGCCGCCGCAGCACGGCGGCCTCGCCGATCACCGCGGACCCGCCGTCGGCGAGCCGGGTGGTGAGCACGTGGTCGCCGGGCTCCGGGGCGAAGGACGCGATCTGTTCCGGGGAGCACCCGTCGAGCACGCCGCGCTCGACGAGGGTCACGCCGGGCAGCAGCGGGGCGAGCTCGGGGGTCAGGTCGACGCGGGGCGTCTGCCCGATGGTGACGACGCCGAGCTGGGTCGGCCGTGCGGGGTGCGCCGTCATCGCCAGATCATCCTTCCGACCGAGTAGAGGGAGTCGCCGGCGATCAGGCCCGCGCCCACGAGCGCGGTCTCGCGCTCGCCCTCCTCGCCGCGCAGCCGGCGCCAGACGAGGCGCGCCACGAGGGCGACGAGCACGAGCCAGCCGGCGTTCGGCGTGGCGACGAGCAGGCCGGTGGCGAGCAGCACGCCGAGCTGGCGGCCGGGTCCGCCGACGAGCTGCACGACGGCGCCGGGCACGGCCCAGATGAGCAGGTTGACCAGCACGGCGGGGTCGGTGATCCCGGCCTGGATGGTGTCCACGTAGACCTTGGCCGTGGGCGGCACCTGGCCGCTCTCGAACAGGCTGGGCCACACCAGCGCGACGATGCCGATGGCGACGACGAACCCGAGGATGGACGCCTTGAGCTGCTCGCGGCGGCCGTCCAGCTCGAACACCGTGTACGGGCGGCGGTCGCGGCGCAGCAGCCAGCCCGCCTTGAAGTCGTAGCCCATGTCGGCGAACGCCGGGCCCGTCGAGGCGCAGTAGCCGACCAGCAGCGCGAGCGGGACGGTCGGGAACTGGAGCACCAGGCCGAGGATGAGGAAGATCAGCGTCACGGCGAAGGCGGGGAACCAGCCGGCGTGCATGGCGGCCAGGCCCACGATCAGCTCGTGCACGATGGCGGCGACGGCCGCGAACAGGGCGAACCCGAGGATGCCCCACCACGGCAGCTCGACCCAGACGCCACCGGCGATCGCGAGCACCACGGCGCCGAGCAGGAACAGCACGAAGCCGGACCCGAGCGCGCCGCGCAGGGTGCGCTCGTCGACCGTGGGCACCAGGGACGGGTCCTCCTTGGCGGCCTCCCGCAGCGCGGCCTCCTTGGCGACGGCCCGCTGGGACGGCCGGCCGAACAGCATGACGCCGATCTGGGCGAGCGCCACGAGGCCCGCGCCGATCATCACGCCGTGCGGCACGTAGAAGGCGTTGAGGTCCAGCCCGGTCAGGGCGGGCACGTACTGCGCCACGAGCAGGCCGACGGCGAACATCAGCAGCGCCCAGACGTTGCCGATCATCGCGATGCCGGCCGCGGACATCGGCAGGCCGAGGAACGAGGCGCCGAACCCGACGATGCCGCCGCCCACGAGCAGGGCCGCCTGCTTGCCGCCCCGGTCGCCGGCGCGGATGGTCTCGGCGGCGGCGACGCCGGGCGGCCAGGCGGCGTCGGCGGGCAGGAAGCGCGAGCCGTACGCGCGGTAGAGCACGTACACGTCGATCGCCAGGCCGAGGCTGGCGCCGAGCAGCATGGGCCACACCAGGTCGGGCCGCCCGAAGAGGAAGGGGATCGCCATCGGCGTGAGCAGCGAGTTGGCCGCGGCGAACGTCGCCCCCGAGATCGCCGACTGCACCAGGTTCTGCCGGTTCACGTCGCGCATCCGGTGCAGCCCGGCGAATCCGATGCGGCCGGTCAGCATGGCGACGACGGCGCCGATCACGCTCGTGTTCGGGGAGACGCCGAGCGTCGTGATCATGTGGATGCCGATGACCGCGCCGACGACGCTCATCGCGAGGGTGATGATCGCCGTGCGCGGCTCGAACGCCCGCGGGTGCCGCGCCGTCGCCGCGTCCTGCGCGGGATCGCTGACGGGTGAAGCTGCCATGGGGTGAGCCCCTTCGAGGAGTGGTGCTGCGGACGGCGCGCTGGCCGCCCGGTGGAGGACGTTGCCGAGCACCGTGCGCCACATCGGCCGCCGGGGACAACCAGGTCCCACTATCTGGGAGTTACATTCATATTTCGGGCCGTCCGTTAGGATTCCGGCGACCGAGAGGAGCGACCGTGCCACCAGCCACGACACCCGATCCCGCGCCGTCGGGGACGACGCCGCCCGGAACCACGCCGCCCGAGAGCAGCTCCCCGCTGCAGACCGTCGACCGCGCCCTCCAGGTGCTGCTCTCGTACAGCGAGACGCGTACCGAGTGGGGCGTCTTCGAGCTGGCCGAGGAGTTCGGCATCACCAAGTCGACCAGCCAGCGGCTGCTGGCCGCGCTGGCGGCGCAGGGCTTCCTGGCCGCCGACCCCTACACGCGCCGGTACCACCTGGGCCCCGCGATGTGGCGCATGGCCGCGCTCTGGGAGCGCGGCGGCGGGCTCGCGCGCCTGGCCGAGCAGGTGCTCGCCGACCTCGCCGCGGCCACCGGCCGCACGGCGTCGTTCACCATCCCCGACGGATTCCACGTGCGCTGCATCGCCGCCGTCGACGGCGAGCACGGGCCCGTGCGCTCGCACCCCCTGGTCGGCGACCTCTACCCGGCCCACGCCGGGGCGACGTCGCGCGCCTACTTCGCGTTCCTCGACCCGCTCGCGCGGCGGAACATGCTCAGCGGGCGGCCGTTCGCCCGCTACACGGAGCTCACCGAGGTGGACGAGGCCGGCCTGGACCGCCTGTTCGACGAGGCCTACCGCACCGGCTGGGCCTTCTCCGAGGGCGAGTACGACTCCACGACCCGGGCCATCGCGGCGCCCGTCCTGATCGGCTCGAACCCGGTCGGCTCCATCTCCGTCGTCGAGCCCAAGGTGTTCGAGTACGACGACGACCTGCGCGACCACGTGCCCGCCCTGCTCGACGCCGCCGCGACGCTCGCCGGGCTGCTGCACCGCCCGCCCACGCCCGCCCAGCGCGACTGGCGGCGCGGCCGGTCGCGCGCCGCGCGCCCCTGACCCCGCCGTCCGGCACCAGGACCCGAACCCCACCCCGAGGTAGGAAACCCATGCGACTGCTGCTCCTGTCGAACTCCACGAACCACGGCACCGGCTACCTCGAGCACGCGCTCGAGACCGTGCTGACCTTTCTCGACGGCGCCGCCCTCACGTTCGTCCCCTACGCGCTGGCCGACCACGACGCCTACACCGCCAAGGTCGCCGCGGCGCTGGCGCCGAGCGGGACGCGCGTGACCGGGCTGCACGAGGCCGCCGACCCGCGGGCCGAGATCGAGCGCGCCGAGGCCGTGTTCGTGGGCGGCGGCAACACGTTCCGCCTGCTCGACACCCTGGGGCGCCTCGGCCTGCTCGCCCCGCTCGCCGACCGCGTGCGCGACGGCCTGCCCTACATGGGCGCGAGCGCGGGCACCAACATCGCCGGGCTGACCATCCGGACCACGAACGACATGCCGATCGCGCAGCCGGCGTCGTTCGAGGCGCTCGGGCTGGTGCCGTTCCAGCTCAACCCGCACTTCCTCGACGCGGACCCGACCAGCACGCACCGCGGCGAGACCCGCGAGCAGCGGCTGGCCGAGTTCCTGGAGGTCAACGACGTGCCCGTGCTCGGCCTGCGGGAGGGCACCTGGCTCGCCGTGCAGGACGGCGCCGCGCGCATCGGCGGGTCCGCCGTCGGCGCCGGAGCGCCCGGCCCCGCCGTGGTGTTCGCGCGCGGGGCCGCGCCCCGCGAGGTGAGCGGCGACGTCAGCGAGCTGCTCGGGACGACGCCGCGGTTCGACGTGCCCGCCTGACCCGGCCCTGCCCGAGGCCTACCCGAGCCGGGCCCGCGCGTACCCGGCCGCGAGCAGGGCGCCCGCCACCCCGAAGCCGGCCCAGGCCCAGCCCGGGCCGGCGAGCGGCCCGGCCAGCAGCACCCCGACCAGGGACGACCCGACGACGCCGCCCACCGCGAGCGCGAGCCCGTTGACGCCGAACCGGGTCGCGACGGACCGCGCCGGGGCGCCCGCGGCGACCAGCGCGCTCATCGCCGGCTGGAACACCATCTGCCCGAGCGTGAACACGGCCATCCCCGCGACCAGGGACGCGAGCCCCGGGCCGCCGCCGATCAGGGCGACGCCGGCCCCCATCGTGCCGACGCCGAGCGCGAGCACCACGGGCAGCCGCAGCCGCGCCTGGAGCCACCGCGTCACGGGCACGGTCGTGGCGAGCACCAGCACGGCCGCCGCCGCGTACACCGCGCCGACGCCGACGCTGCTGCCGAGCGCGGCCTCCAGCCGCAGCGGCACCACGAGCTGGAGCTGCGTGAAGATCGCCCACGCGCCCGCGTTGAGCAGCAGCAGTGTGACGAGGCTGCGGCGCGCGTCGCGCATGCCTCGGGCAGCCGGGCGGACAGGTTCGTTCTCCGCCGACGGCGCCCCGCCCGGCGCCGCCCCGCCCTGCTCCACCGCCCGGCCGAGCCCCCACCAGGTGAGCGGCGCGGCCGCGAGGAAGAGCGCCGCCGCGACGACGCACACCACGTCGAACCCGGCCGTGACCAGCAGCCCGCCCAGCAGCGGACCGACGACGAACCCGGCGTTGCTCAGCGCCTCCCGCCGGGCGAAGACGTCGGGCCGTGCGCTGCCGAGCCGCGCGTACGCCGCGTAGCTCGCCGGGTGGAACAGGGCGCCGCCGAGCCCGATGGCGAGCCCGGCGGCGCCGACGGCCACCGGCGTCGTCGCGAGGGCCAGCGCGCCGAAGCCCGCTGCCCGCACGAGCACGCCGGCCACGATGGTGCGCCGCACGCCCCACCGGTCGGCCAGCATCCCGGCGGGGAGCTGGAGCCCCTGCTGCGCGGCGGCGCGGAGGCCCGCGAGCAGGCCCACCAGCGCGAGCCCGAAGCCGAGCCGTCCGGAGAGGTGCACGGCGAGCAGCGGCACCAGCAGGTAGAAGCCCGTGGCCATGACGAAGGTGTTGGCGTACAGGGCCAGCAGCACGCGCGGCGCGGCGGACGGCGACCCGTCGGAGGAGGTCACCGGGGGCCGAGCACCTCCGCGAGCGCCGCGAGCTTGCGCGGGGTGTCGTACGCCCCGCCGCCCTCGTGCTCGTTGTAGGGGAACACCTCGATCTGCGCGGGCCCGCCGTACCGGTGGTAGGCGGCGAAGACGGTGGACGGCGGGCAGATCTTGTCCATGAGCGCCACGGAGAACCAGCCCGGGCAGCGGGCGCGGGCGGCGAAGTTCGTGGCGTCGAAGTAGGAGAGGGTGCGCATGGCCGTCTCGATCTCGAACCGGTGGCCCTTGAGCCAGCGGGCGATCTCGGAGTAGGGGCCGGCGTCGGTGATCTGGGAGGCGCGCCGGTAGTGGCTGAGGAACGGCACGTCGGCGATGACGCCCGCGACGTCGTCGCGCAGACCGGCGACGGCGAGGGCGAGGCCGCCACCCTGGCTGCCGCCGAGCACGGCGACCCGCTCGGGGTCCACGTCGGGGAGCTGCTTGGCGGCGTCGACGGCCCGGACGGCGTCGGTGATCAGCCGGCGGTAGTAGTGCTTGGCCGGGTCCTCGATGCCACGGGTGAGGAACCCGGGCGACGAGGAGCCGTGGCCGTCAGGGGCGACGTCGGGCGTGTCCGCCGTCGTCTTGCCGCCGCCGCCCTGCCCGCGGTTGTCCATGACCAGGTGGGCGTAGCCGGCGGCGCTCCAGGTGAGCCACTCCCACGGGACGCCCCGCCCGCCGTTGTACCCGATGTACTGCACGACGGCGGGCAGCGGCCCGGTGCGGTGGCGCGGCAGGAGCAGCCACGCCTTGACGGGCTGCCCGGCCCACCCGGAGAAGGTCACGTCGTGCACCTCGACGGTCGCCAGCCCGGCGTCGTACGGCACGGTGACGGGCTCGGTGGCGGCGGCCGCGGCGGCGTCGAGCGTCTGCTTCCAGAACGCGTCGAAGTCCGCGGGCTCCTCGGGCTGCGGGCGGTAGGCGCGCAGCTCGTCGAGCGGCTTGTCGAAGAGGGCCATGGATCTCCTCCGGGTGGGGTGGTGGGTGCGTGGGGTGGTCAGTCGGTCAGAGGTCGGCGAGCGGCCCGACGTCGGACGGCTCCAGGGGGTCCCGCAGCACGGGCGCACTGGACACCTCGTCGGCGCCGACGTCGGGGTGCTGGTCGCGCGGCTGCCCGTCCAGGTCCTCGACGACGAACGGGTAGGTGCCCACGGCGGCGTCGACGGCGGGTCCCTGGCGCAGCCGCCAGAGCCCGCCGGAACGGACCAGCAGCGGGTCGGCGACCCGGATCTGGCCGGGCTGGGCCTCGATGCCGAGCGTCGCGCCGCCCTGCGGGTACGCGATGTTGCCGGCGAGCGTCAGGCCATCGGTCTCCTTGTGCTCGGCGAACAGGCGGCCCGTGGAGCCGACCACCACGTTGTTCGCGAGGGTCACGTCGGCCGGCGGGTAGACGTAGTTGGCACCGAGCTCGACGTTCGAGACGTTGTCGACGAACGTGTTGTGCACGATCGTCGCCCGGTGCACGCGCCAGTGCGCCGACGTGGCGCCGGACCCGTCGACGTCGCCGCCGTCGACCTGGAGGGCCGCCGTGTAGCCGGAGCCCGTCAGCCCCTCGAAGTAGTTGTCGTGCACGCGCTGGTCGTCGCCGTACAGGCGCACGCCGCCGGTGCCGGCCTTGCCCCCGCCGAGGAACACGTTGCCGTGGATGGCGTTGCGGTCCCCGCGCCGGGCGACGACAGAGCCGGCCGACGTGCGGAACGTGTTGTACCGGACGGTGTTGTCGTCGCTCTTCAGCGAGACGATCTCCGGGTCGGAGTCGCAGTTCTCGAACAGGTTGTGCTCCACGACGGCGAACGAGCTGGAGTCCGAGATGGCCGAGACGCCCAGGCGGATGGCCTCGCCGCCGTTGACGGGCTGGGCGGGGCTGTCGGAGAAGTAGTTGTGGTCGATCCGGTCGTGCTGCGAGATCTGGGTCGCGCCGCCGTAGACCGTGACGTAGTTGCCCAGCACCGTCTTGCCCGCGAACGCGTTGTAGTCGACGCGGTTGTACCCGCTGCCCTCGCCCGCGATCGACACCCAGTGGCGCGAGGAGGAGGGGTCGGCCGGGGGCACGAACGCCAGCCGGAAGTCGTTCCGGGTCAGGCGCACGTTGGTGGACGCCTCGATCTTGAGGGTGGCGGCGTTGCGCCAGGACAGGCCCCGGACGACGACGTGGTGCGAGCGCGCGACCTCGAGCTGGCCGCCGGTGACGACGGCGCCGCCGAGCGTGGCGCCCTCGATGACGATCGGGTGCTCGGCGGTGCCGGCCTTGTCGGCGAGCTTGACCATCGAGTACTCGCCGTCGGCGAGCACGATCCTGTCGCCGGGGACGGCGCCGGCGAACGCGGCCGCGAGCTGGGCGCTGGTGCTCACCCGGACGGTACGCAGCGGGACGGGGTCGGCGGCGGCGCGGGCGGCACCGTCAGTGGTGGCGGCCGGGCCCGGCGCGACAGCGGCCGACGCCGGGGCGGCGGTGACGGAACCGGTGACAGGGCTGGTGACGGGGCCGGCGCCCGCGGGGGCCGCGACGGCGGCGGACGCGAGCGCGAGGCCGAGGGCCGTGGTGACGGCGGCGCGGCGGGCCCACGAGCGGGATCGAACGGAGTGCAGGTTCATGGTGCTACCTCCTGGATCGATGTTCTGGATCGGGCTGGATCGGGCTGAGTAGATGACGCGGGCAGGGTCGGTGGCGCGGGCAGGGTCACGCGAACGAGGCCGTGACCGTGGCGCCGCGCAGCGCGACGCCGTCGGCGACGAGCCGCCAGCCCGCGCCGCGCCGGGTGACGGTGACGCCGTCGTCCGCGCCGACGAGGGTCAGCCCGGGTACCTCCAGGTCGACCACGACCTGCTCCCGGGTCTGGGTCGGGTCGCTCAGGGCGACGCGCGTGGTCCGCTGCCCGCCGGCGGGCGGCTCGGTGTGCAGGACGACGGACGCGGCGCCGTCGGCCACGAGCGCACCGACGAGCCCGGCCCGGTGTGCGCCGGAGGCCCCGGGCGCCGCCGCGCCGTCCAGGGTGACTCTGCCCGCGCCCCAGAAGTTGGCCGCGACGCTGCCGCCGAGCGCGACGGCGTGCAGGCCGTCGTCGTGCGCGAGCACCCGCAGCCCGTCCGCCGTGCCGCACGCCGCGGAGAAGAGGCGCGTCTGCTCCGGGGAGGCGGCGGGCAGCAGCACGTAGGCGTAGGACCCGCCGTCGGGCGCGGCGCCGTGGTCGAGCCACGCGGTCAGGTACGGGCGGGTGACGGAGGTGTCGGTGCCGTACTTGACGTTGATCTCGCGCCAGGTGTGGGTGCGGTCCTCGCGCAGCGCGTGCAGGCGGGCGCCGTCGGGGAACACGTAGCCGGACGTGCCCGCGAGGTGGCACCAGCGCACGTCGTCCAGGGTCGCGTTCCAGCCGGGCGTGACGCGCTGGTCCACGCCGTCGACGACGAGGGCGGCACCGTCGCGCACCTTGCGGTTCTCCACCACCGTCTCGACGGCGGCGGCGCCCGGTGCCGTGATGCCGGAGCCGAGGCAGACGACGGCGTCGTCGAGCAGGAACCAGCTCTTGAGCGCGCGCAGGTCGGAACCCTGGGCGCGCAGGTCCTGGCCGTAGCCGCCCAGCGTGGTGCCGGGCAGCGTGGCCCCGCCCACCCAGGTCGCGGCGTTCGTGGCGCGGTGGTCGGCGCCGTCGGCGCGGCGCGCGGTGTCGACGGTCGTGCCGGGCAGGCGGTACGGGTCCACGGTGGGCCAGTAGTCCTCGCTGTAGTGCCCCAGGTCGTCCGTGTAGAGCAGCACCATGCCGTCGGAGAGGTGCCAGCCGTGCAGGTTCTCGTTCTGGATCGACTCGTAGTTGTAGACGCGGGACGAGTAGGCGCTGACGCTGACCGCGAAGCCGGGCCGGTGGTGCACCACCTTGTCCATGGCCGGGTACTGGTGCTGCGCGACGAGCGGCCCGCGCGGCGTCGGGCCCGCGGCCAGGAGCGCCTTGGCCGCGACGACGGACGCGGGCGTGGTGCCGGCGAGGAAGTCGCGGTAGGTGTCCTCGGCGATCCACTGCGCGACCAGGGCCGTCAGGGTCGCCGCCTGCGCCGCCGGGGCGGACGGGATGAGCCGGAGCGTGCCCTCGACCACCGTCTGCGTGGACGCGTGGCCCTGCTTGCTGGGACGCGCGATCTCCCGCCCGCACACCGAGGCCACCATGTCGCCGCGCACCATGAGCGGGTCGAACGCGTCGGTCACCCAGCCGTAGACGTTGGCCAGGGCCGGGTCGGTGACCTGCCACGGCGAGTCGCCCAGCAGGTGCAGCAGCGAGGAGAGCGTGCCGAGCAGCTCCTTGCCGTAGCCGCCGTTGTACGGGTGCTTCCAGTGCTGCAGGAACGAGCCGTCGCGGAAGAACCCCTCCCCCGTGCCGGCGGCGCCCGCGGCCTCGTCCGCGAACGCGAGCACGCTGTTGGCACCCCCGCCCTCGACGTCGCTCAGGGCGTCGCGCACCCGCGCCAGCGCGTCCTCGTCGCCGTCGAGCGCGGCGCGGACGGCGACCACGGTCGCGATCCACACCCGGTTGGCGCCCGTGGCGATCTGCCGGTCGGCGCGCCACAGGTTCGGGTCGGGTGTGTAGTGGTCGACGGCGGCCGTGGAGCGCGCGAGGTCGGCGCCGAGGTGCTCGCGCAGCACCACGAGGGTGTCCACGAGGGCCGACGCGGAGCCGATCTCCCAGTCCCAGTCGTTGTCGAAGCGCGGCAGGCCGGGGCCGTAGAGGGTGTCGTGCATCCAGCCGATGCCGTCGGCCACGGCGTCGGCCACCGTGGCGTCGCCGGAGACCGGGGTGCCGGGCGTCGCCCAGGCCACGGCGATCGAGCGCAGCCGCTTGAACGTGGTGGTCACGTTGGTGGACCGGGTGCGGTCGGCGAGGTCGGCCCACAGCGCCGTCCGCCCCGCGGAGCGGTCGAGCGTGGCCAGCACCGTGGTCGCCGCGCGGTCCACGCGGCGGACGGCGGCCGCGACGTGCGCGTCGGCCAGGTCGAGCCCCGGGCCGCCGGTCTGCAGCACGGCCCAGCGCTCGACCAGCTCGGTGGTCGAGGACGCGGGCAGCGCGCGGGCGGGCAGGCTCACGTAGGGCGCCAGGGCGGCCAGGCCCGCGAGCGTGCCCATGCCGCGCAGCACGGAGCGCCGGTTCGGGCCGGAGCCCTCGGTTGCGGTGTCGTTCTCCATCACGGTCCCTCTCGTCGTCGAGGTGGTGCGGTGTGGTGCTGGTGCGATGTGGTGCGTGGTCGTGCCGGTGGATCGCCGCGCGCGGGCGCGCGGCAGCCGCTCGTCGTCCGACGAGCGAGGTCTCGGGCGGCGTCAGCCCAGCAGCGCGCGGCGGCCGATCGCCGCCGCCATCGCCGCGGCGCCCGCGGCGCTCGGGTGCAGGCCGTCGCCGCTGTCGTGGGCGGGCAGCAGCCGAGCCGGGTCGGCGGGGTCGGCGACGGCTGCGGCGACGCCGGCCACCGCGTCGAACGCCCCGGCGTCGGGCCGCACGCTCCGTGTCCCGGCGAGCAGCGCCGCGTTGACGTACCGCCGTTCCTCCTCCAGGGCCGGCGTCCAGCGCTGCCAGCCGCCGAACGGCGTGATCGTGGTGCCGACCACGCGCAGCCCACGGTCGCGGGCGCGCAGCACGAGCTGCCGGTAGCCGGCGAGGATCACGTCGGGGTCGGTCTGGCTCGGCGGCTGCTGCAGGTCGTTGACGCCGAGCACCACGAGCAGCGTATCCACGCCGGGCAGCGCCAGCGCGTCGCGGTCCAGGCGCGCCTGGCCGCTCGGGCCGAACCGCTCGTCGTCGAGCAGCACGCGGTTACCGCTGATGCCCAGGTTCGCGACGCCGACGGGGCCGCCGCGCTCCGCGAGCCGCCGCGCGAGGTGGTCGGTGAGCCGCTGGTCGGCGTCGTCGGGCGTGCCGACGCCCTCGGTGATCGAGTCGCCCAGCACGGCGACACCGGGGACGCCCGGGCGGTCGACGTCGACGCCGGACAGGAGCACCGCCGAGCGGGTCACGGCGGCGTCGCCGCTGGTGAAGACGGCGCCGTCGTCGCCCGTGCGGTCCCCCGTGGCGACGTAGCCGGTCGCGTGGACGTTGCGGTGAAAGCTCAGGGGCCCGGTCGGTCCGGGCAGGTGCACGCTGACCACGAGGTCGCCGCCGTCGGGCACGGCGAGGGTCACGGGGTCGCTGACGAGCGTCGCGCCCGCGGCGAGCAGGCCGCCGCGCGCGCCGCCGAAGGTCACGGGGGTCACGGTCGCCGGGTCCACGCCCGGGCCGGTGCCGGTCAGGCCGGGAGTACGGCGGGCCACGGTGACGGCGCCGACCTGCACGGGCCGCTCCGAGAACGTCCCGGCGAGCCGGACCCGCAGGCGGCCCGCGCCGGCTGGGCCGCCCCGGCCCGACGTCGTGCCCGCGCTGAGGCGCAGCACGTGCCGGACCGTCTGGTCGGTGGCCCCGGCCAGGACGAGCGGGTCGGACGCCGTCGGGCGGGTGTGGGCGGTGGTCCACGACGGCACCCAGGTGGTGGGGCGGCGGCCCGGGCCCGACACCTCGTCCGACGCGGGGCCGGCGGCGAGGAGCGTGCGCGGGGTCGCGACGGCAGCCGGCCCGGCCAGGAGCGCACCGGTCGAGGCCAGCGCCCCCGTGAGCAGCGTGCGGCGGGCGAGCGGGGCGGTGCCGGTCATGCGTCCTCCGTCGGGTCGGTGCGGTCGGGGGTCACGGTGGTGTCGGGGGCAACCGTCTGGTCGAGGATCACGAGCCCCACCAGGACGGGCACGCTCGCGCACAGCAGCAGGGGCCCGGCGGGCACCACGAGCGAGAAGACCGGCGTCGCGACGACGGCGCCCAGCAACGCCGTCCCCCGCGCGACCGAGCCGAACGCGAACCAGAGCGCGTCCCCGACCCAGCCGCGCGCCGTGCCCTCGGGGTGCGCGCCCGCCACGACGGCCAGCGCGAGGTGGTAGGGCACGGCGACGAGCAGCAGCCCCAGCGCGAGCAGCACGAGGACGACGGCGGCGGGGCCGGTCCGCCCGGTCAGGAAGACGACGTCGACCACGAGCAGGGCGAGCCCCGCGGACGAGGCGACGGCGTGCGGCAGCAGCGGCCGCAGGTAGGTGCCGAAGGCGCGGAAGACGCCGGTGAACGTGCGTGTCTCGCCGTCGGTCCGCCAGGCGCGCAGGGCGTGCGCGGTCGCCGCGAGCGCCGGCAGCCAGGTGACGACGCCGACGCACAGGACGGCGAACGCCAGGCCCGCGAGCACGGGGTGGGCGAGCCACTCCAGCCAGCCCAGCAGCGTCCGGGACCACTGGCGGGAGCCGTCGGGCCGGACGGCCGCCGGCGCCACGGCGGTCATAGGTCCGCCCCGAGCAGGCCGGTCAACGCGCCGTCGTCGGCCACCGTGCCCCCGGAGAGCAGCGTGCGCCCGTCTAGCGTGACCTGGTGCGCCGCCACGACGGCGACCCGCCGCCCGGACCCGGTGCCCGCGACCAGGACCGCCGCGGCCCGCGCCCGCACGCCGTCGGCGTCGATCACGCCGTCCGGGTCCGCGAGGTAGGCGAGCTCCCCGTCGCCGAGGTCGACCGCCACCCCGGAGCGCGCCGGGAGCAGCCGCGCCGTCGGGCCGCCCGAGCCGCCCGGCCCGGCCGGGTCGCCGGCGCGGAACGCGTCGAAGGGCTCGATCACGGTCACCGCGAGCAGGTCGCGCGCGGCGGGCAGCGTCACGCGCAGGGTGTGCAGGCGGCGCGTGACCACGAGGTCGGGCGTGCTGGAGGTGGGGTTGGCCTCGACGTCGGTGACGACGCGCTCGACCGTGCAGCCCTCTCCCTCGCCCACACCGCCGTCGACCGCCGGGCCCGCGTACGTCGTGAGCCACGCCCCCGCGCGGCCGTTGCGCAGCTCGTGCCGGGCGGCCCCCGGCCCGGGCGGCGCGGCCTCCTCGCCCGGGTGGTCGGAGTGGAAGAGCAGCGTCCAGGACCGCGGCTCGGCGGCCCGGCCCCGGTCGACCACGACCACGCGCCCCGACGGCAGCACGGCGATCGTGCGCTCCAGGGACTCGACCCCGAGCTCGTCCGGGTACATGCGCCCGGTGCGGGCCCGGCCGTGCAGGAACCCGCCGTCGGCCAGCACGTCGACCATGTCGGCGGTGCGCGTCGGGGGCGCGTCCGCGTACACGTGGTAGCGGCCCTCCCCCGCGAAACCCTGGCCGTCCACGAGCACGAGGTTGTGGTGCCCGGCGCGCTTGCGGTTGGAGTAGCCCTCGTCGACCAGCAGCCACGCGCCGCGCGAGGCGAGCACGAACGAGCCGGCATCGGGGTGGTGGTGGCCGGCGCTCAGGGTGTCCCACCCGCGCTCGGCGTCGAGGCGGCGGGAGGTCTCCCAGGCGGTGTGCCCGCCGCCGGGCGAGGACTTGAACGAGAGCAGCGTCGCGTCGTCGTCCCACGAGGTGCGGTGCACCAGCAGGCCGAGGTCCTCGAACGCGGCCTGGGCCGGGACGGTGGTCGCCGGGTCCACGGGCGCGACGGCGTCGTCGTACCAGAGCAGCTCGGCCCACGCCTCGGGCAGCACGCCCGGGCGGACGCCGCTCTCGTACGCCTCGCGCCAGAAGAAGCGGTCGGCGACGGTGTCCGCGAGCCACTGCGCCTCGCCGATCCCGTACCGGGCGGCGAGGATCCGGTAGAGCGCGACGCTGTGCCCGCTGCGCCGGTCGTGGCAGTCGCCGTGGTCCACGATCTCCTCGTAGCCGGGCGCGGCCTGGTGCAGCCGGTACCAGAAGGTGTTGGCGAGGAACAGGCAGCGGTCCCACCAGTCGACGCCCTCGGCGTGCTGGAGCAGGTCGAGGTAGGTCGCGAGCCACGGCACGCCGTACCGCCAGTAGACGACGCCCTCCATGTCGGAGCCGTCCGCGGGCAGCACGTCGACGACGGTGGCGAACGCGTCCTTGGCCCGCTGGGTCCACGCGCGCTCGCCGAGCGCGTAGCCCACGGTCGCGAGGCCGGTGTGACAGATCCAGTGGTGGTTCTGCCAGTACGAGCTGCTCCACCAGGAGCCCTCGTTCGCCACGGCGAAGTCGTACAACCGCTCGCCCTGCAGGGCGAGCTTGGCGCGCAGGGCCCCGGCCCGCTCCGGCCCGAGGTCGTCCCCGAGCCAGGTGTACGCCAGGGACAGGCCGTGCAGCAGCCAGCCCGCGTCGAGGTCGTGGTCGGGCAGGTGCGCGCGGCCCCAGTGCTCGAACGACACGGCCACCGAGATCCAGCGCCACGCCTCCTCCAGGTAGTGCCGCTGCCCCGTGAGCCGGTAGGCGAGCGCGAGGTTGGCGGCCGCCGGGCCCAGGTAGGTGATGCTCGCCAGCGGGTGCTCCGCGGGCGGCGTGGTGCGCCGGTACAGGTCGCACTGCTCGGCGAGCCGGCGCCACTGCGCCGCGAGGTCGCCGTCGAGCCGGGAGCGGAGGTCGGCCAGACGCGCGTCGTCGAGCAGGAGCCGGGCGGGCGCGGGGTCGGCGGGTGTGCCGGTCGCGCCGGGCGTGGGCAGGCCGAGGTCCGTGTCAGTCATCCGTGGCCTCCTCCGGCAGGGGGTGCACGTCCACCACGCCGTCGGCGCGCCGGACCCGGATCTCGCCAGCGTCCACGTCCAGCTCGACGCCGGCCTCGGGCTCGCTGCCGGACCCGCCCGTCCCGCCGTCGACCCGGAACACCGACACCCACACGGCCCGCGTGGCGCCGTGCGCCGTCCAGTCGACGTGGGCGCGCTCGCGCTGCGGGTCATCGGCCGGCCCGGGGCCCGGGCGGACGGCGGCCCGCACCGGGACGGGCCCGGCGGGTCCCGTGGCGTGCGCGGCGTGGACGCCGTCGAGCCGTTCCGCGCCGCCCCACGCGGTGCGCACGACGTCGCCGTCGAGACGGACCCCGAGCGGGACGTCGGGCCGCAGCCCGAGCGTGAGCCGACGGGGCCGGTCCGCGGACGCGACCACGACGTCGAGCAGGTAGCCGTCACCCGCGACGAGGCGGCGCAGCGCGCGGGCGCCGTCGTACCAGGAGGTCGCGTCGCCGCGGACCTCGACGGTCAGGGACCGCTCGTCGCGGTCGAGCAGGCGGCCCGTCGCCTCGGCGGGGTCGCCGTCGTCCACCCGCACGCACGGGTGCGCGGTGGCGGACATGTAGTGGTCGCGCCACCCGGGGTGCCCGTAGGGCACCTGGCCCGGGTCCGGCTGCCACGGGGTGCCGCGCCCGTAGAGGTGGAGCGCGAGCTTGTCGTGGTGCCCGTGGCCCGCGCCGTGCGGCCCGTGGTCGAGCACCGCGTGGATGCCGGCGGCTCGTACGACGGCGATCCCCACCTCCTCGTCGACGCTCACGACCGGACGGGCCGGGCGGTCGACGACGAGCGGCGGGCCGGCGAACCAGCCGCCGGGCAGGGTGCGCAGCTCGTCCTCCAGGAGGTCGCCGTCGCCGGCCTCCCGGCGGGCGCGGGCCGCGACCGCGTCGAGCCCGGCGTCCGCCACGAACCCGTCCGCGAGCACGCTCAGCTCCGTCCACTCCAGCGCGAGAGCCGGGCGGAGGTAGGGGCCGTCGTGGATCGCGGGCAGGATGCCGTCGTCGGTGGCGAGGCCCGCGAGCACGTCGGCCATCGCGACGAGCCGGTCCCGGGAGCCGGCCGGCAGGTCCGCCGGGTCGGTCCCGCGCAGGGACAGCAGGTAGGCCCGCAGCACGAAGCCGTGGTAGTACGTGCTGGCCTCCCACTCCCAGCCGTCGCGGGTGGTCGCGGCGAGCGCGTGGGCGAGCTGCCCGTGCTCGCCGGCCAGCCACTCGTCGTCGGCCACGGAGACCGCGGGCGCCCCGGCGGTGCCCGCCCGGACGAGTGCGGCGGCGCGGGCGCAGACCCGGCCGGCGGCGTTCAGCCAGGCGGTGTAGTTCGAGGTGAACCGGCCGTCGGCCACGAGGCGGTCGCGGGCCGCGCGCGCGGCCTCGGCGGTCGCGTCGAGCACCGGGAGCACCGGGCGCAGGTCCGCGGCGCGCTCCGGGGAGGACTCGGCGAGCGACCACACGGCGTGCCCGATGGAGACCGACCAGATCGCGTCGGTCAGCGCCTGGTGGAACAGCCGGCCCCGGAGCATCCAGTCCTGCGCCCGCTCGTGCTCGCCGCCGCCGGCGACCTCGGCGTACACGTCGGCGTACGCGACGAGCAGGGCGACGGCCTCCGACCGCTCGGCGTCCGAGCCCGTGCGGGCGGCCCGGTGCGCGAGCACCCGGATGCGCCGCGCCCACGCCTGGTGGCTGAGCACCAGCCAGGCGCCGCGCACGGGCTCGGAGCCGACCCGGCACCCGTGCGGGCACCGCACGCCGCCCGCGGGCGGGACCGGT
This sequence comes from Promicromonospora sukumoe, assembly GCF_014137995.1. NCBI lineage: Bacteria > Bacillati > Actinomycetota > Actinomycetes > Micrococcales > Promicromonosporaceae > Promicromonospora > Promicromonospora sukumoe. The sequence continues at coordinate 1,005,633 of NZ_JACGWV010000001.1, read as the reverse complement.
CCCGGGATGCCCTCGTGGGAGAGCTCCGTGCCGTGCGTCGGGCAGACGAAGTCGTGCCACCAGCCGCCGCGCTCGCGCGGCAGCCCGGAGGCGGAGACGGTGTGCTCCGGGGCCAGGGAGGTCATCGCGGCCAGGTCCCGCCGTCGACGTCGAGCGTGGTGCCGGTGATGTACGACGCCTCGCGGGAGGCGAGGTAAAGCACGGCGGCGGCGACGTCGTCCACCGTCCCGGGGCGGCCCACCGGGGTGCCCGCGACCATCTTCTGCTGCGCCTCGGCGGTGCTGAACGTGCCGTGGAACGCGGTGTCCGCGATGTAGCCCGGGGCCACGGCGTTGACCGTGACGCCCTGCGGCCCGAGCTCCTTGGCGAGGCCCTTCACGAACCCGCGGACGCCCGCCTTCGACGCCGCGTAGACCACCGACCCGGGCCCGCCGCCGTTGTGCGCCGCGAGCGACGACATCGCGACGATGCGCGGGCGGTCCGACTCCAGCAGGTGCGGGATCGCCGCCCGGCAGGTGCGGAACGTCGCCCCGAGGTTGACGTCCACGACGGACGCGAAGTGCTCGTCGCTCATCTCCGCGACCGGCACGCGGCCGATCAGGTGGCCCGCGTTGCAGACCACCACGTCGAGCCCGCCGAGGAAAGCCACGGACTCGGCGACGAGCCGGTCGACGTCCTCGGTCACCGTCACGTCGGCGCGCACGGCGACGGCCTTGCGGCCGAGCGCCTCGATGTCGGCCACGGTCTGCGCCGCGGCGTCGGCCGAGCTCCCGTAGTGCACGACGACGTCGGCCCCCGCCGCGGCCAGGCCCAGCGCGATCCCCCGGCCGATGCCGTGCCCCGCGCCCGTCACCAGCACCCGTGCGTCCGTCATGTCGATCGCCATCTGCAGTCCTCTCGTCCCGGCACGCGGCGCCCTGCCGCGTGCCACCTGTTGCCCACGTGCCACGTCGTGCCCGCGTGTCACTTGATGCCCGCGTTCGCGAAACCGCGGACGAAGTACTTCTGGCCGAGGAGGAAGAGCACCACCATCGGCAGGGTCGCCAGCGTCGTGCCCGCCATGAGGAAGGCCCACTGGGTGTCGTTCTCGGTGCGGAACACCGACAGGCCCACCTGGATGACCCGCATCGAGTCGCTGCGGGTCACCAGCAGCGGCCAGAGGAAGTTGTTCCAGGAGCTCTCGAAGGTCAGCAGGCCCACCGTGATGAAGGCCGGCTTGACCAGCGGCGTCATGATCCGCGCCCAGATCCCCAGCTCGCTGACGCCGTCCAGGCGGGCCGCCTCCTCCAGCTCCACCGGGAGGTCCAGGTAGAACTGGCGGAACAGGAACACCGCGAACGGCGTCACCGCCCCGGGGACGATGAGCGCCCACCAGGTGTCGAGCCAGCCGGTGCCGCCCTGCCCGAGGATGTCGTTGCCCCCGAACAGCGGCATGAACCGCACGATGAGGAACTCCGGGATGATCTTCGTGTAGGTGGGGATCATCAGCGCCGCGACGAAGCCGATGAACACCAGCTCCGAGCCGCGGAACCGCAGCCGGGCCAGCGCGTAGCCCGCCATCGACGCGATCACCAGGTTGATCGCGGTGTGGCTCACCGCGATGACCAGGGAGTTTCGCGCGTACGTCAGGAACGGCGCGGCCGCGAGCGCCTCCGTGTAGTTGCTCCACGCCCACTCGGTCGGCAGGAGCGTCGGCGGGCTGGCCGCGATGTCCTGGGGCGACTTGAGCGAGGTGAGGATCATCCAGACGAAGGGCACCACCATCACCACGGCGATGATCGTCAGCGCCGTGTAGAGGGCGCCTCGTTCGAGCCGGCGTCGGGCCGCCGGGGTGCGGGCGAACCCGCCGCCGGTGCGGGCTACGCCGCGGGTGGTGCGCGGCGGGGGCGCCGCGAGGTCAGTGCCTGCCACTGTCGCCTCCGTTGAGCCGTCGGTTGGCGAGGGTCAGGACCAGCAGGAACACGAACAGCACGATCGACTGGGCGCACGCGTAGCCGACGCGGAACTCCCGGAACGCCGACTTGTAGATCTCGTACGTCATCATCGTGGTCGTGTTCGCCGGTCCGCCGTCGGTGAGGATGTAGATGAGGTCGAACGCCTGGAAGGCGGAGATGACCGAGGTGACGAAGACGAAGAACGTGGCGGGCCGCAGCAGCGGCAGCGTGAGGCTGAAGAACTGGCGGGTCCGGGAGGCGCCGTCGACGGACGCCGCCTCGTAGACGTCCTTGGGCAGCGACTGGAGGGCGGCCAGGTAGATGAGCATCTTGAGGCCGATGCCCTGCCAGATGCCGACGGTGATGACGGAGGGCATCGCCCAGGTGGTCGACGACAGCCAGTTCTGCGCGGGCAGCCCGAAGAAGCTGAGCCCCGCGTTGAGCAGGCCGCTGCGCGGGTCGTAGATCCACAGCCAGACCAGCGCGACGGCGATGGTGGCGGTCACCTGAGGGATGAACACCGCGGTGCGGAACAGCGCCCGGGCGCGGAGCTGCGTGTCGAGCATGAGCGCGATGAGCAGGGCGATCGCCATGGCGACCGGCACGGTGAAGAACGCGTAGACCAGGGTGTTGAGCATGCCCCGGCGGAACACCGGGTCGCCGAACGCGTCCAGGTAGTTCTGCACGCCGATGAACCGCGGCTGCGTGAGCACGTCGTAGGACGTGAACGACAGCACGAACGCGGCGATCACCGGGATGCCGATCCAGATCAGCGCGTGCAGGAACGCGGGCGCCACCATGAGCATGCCCGCGCGGCGGCGGGCCGCCGCCGCCCGTCCGCGGCGGGGCGCGGGCGAGCGGGGCGGGGTGGAGGACGGCGCGCGCACGGCGCGCGGCGCGGAGACTACGGCCACGACGGACCCCTCTTCCTCGATCGGTCGGACCGGGTCACAGCCGGGCGATCGCGTCGTCGGCGATCCCGGCGAGCTGGGCGATGGCCTGCTGGGCGGTCTGCTGGCCGACGATCGCGGTCTCGAGGGTCGGCTTGATCTTCTCCCGGATCTCCATCCAGGCCGGGGTGCCGCCCTCGGAGCGCGCCTTGTCGAGGTTCTCGAGCGCGAACGCGACCATCGGGTTGCCCTGGACGTAGTCGCTGTCCAAGAGGTCGGAGATCGCGGGGACCGACCCGCGCTGCTCGGCCGCGACGAGCACGGCGTCGGGCGAGCCGAGGAACTCCACGAGCGCCCGCGCCGCGGCCGGGTTCTTGGAGCTGGCCGACTGCGAGATCATCGTGCCGCCCTGGAGCATGGCCGGGCCGGTGTTCCCGAGCACGAACGTGCCGATCTTGTCGATCAGCTCGGGGTTCTGCTGCTGGAGCTGCACGTACAGCGAGTTGTTGGTCATCATGATCGCCGAGGTGCCCTGCTGCAGGGTGGTCGGCTGGCCGGCCTCCGTGGTGAGGGAGAAGTCGGCCGAGCCGTCCGCGACCATGTCGAGGAAGAGCTGCAGCGCCGCGACGCCCTCGGGGCTGTCGAACAGCACCTCGCGCCCGTCGGCCGAGAAGAGCTCGCCGGAGTTGCCGAACAGGAACGTCTCCCAGCACTGGCGCAGGTCGATCGAGAACGGGTCGAAGCCGGCCCGCTGGAGCGTCCCGTCGGCGTCGCGCACGGTGAGCTGCTTGGCGATCTCGCGCAGCTCGGCCCAGTCCTTGGGCGGCCCGTCGATCCCGGCCTCCTCGAAGAAGTCCTTGCGGTAGGCCACGATGCGGGTGTCCAGCACCATGGGCAGCGCGTAGAGCGTGCCGTCGAACCGCGACGGCTCCAGCACGCGGTCCTCGTAGGTGTAGCGCGTGGCCAGCGACTCGGGCAGGGGCGCGATCGCGTTCTTGAACGCGAACGGCGGGATCCAGCCGACGCCGAGCGTGACGACGTCCGGCATCAGGCCGCTGGCCAGGCCGGTCGTGATCTTCTCGTTGAGGGACGCGTAGTCCGTGTAGTCCACGGTGACGTTGACGTCCGGGTACTTCTCCTTGAACTGCTTGAGCAGGTTGCCCTCGAGCGTCTCCTTGCCCGTGGCGCCCTCGAACAGCGCGCACAGGAAGGTGATGTCGCCCTCCGCGGGCCCCGTGACGTCGGCGACGGGTGCGCCGCTCCCGCTCGTCGTGGCGCAACCCGCCATGACGGTCGCGGTCCCGAGGCCCATGGCCGCGAGGAAGCTGCGACGGCTGAGTTCCATGACTTGCCCTTTCGATCGGCACTGATCTCCACGCAGGGCGGGAGTCTGCTGTGACTCCCGGTGTAACGATGCACTGACGATAGGGCGCCGTCAGGCAGGGGTCAAGTGTCCGTTTATGGACTATGCTCGGGCCTGTTCAGTCCATCGATGCACTGGCAGATGGCTGAGTCCCGATCCGGAGGAGGCCGCACGCGCACATGGCTGGAGTCACGATCCTTGACGTCGCACGAGCGGCGGGGGTGTCCACGAGCACGGTCTCGAACCTGCTGAACGGCAGGACCGACCGGATGCTGCCCGAGACGCGGCACCGCGTGGAGTCCACGATCCGCAAGCTCGGCTACCGGCCCAACCGCGCCGCCCGGCAGCTCCGCACGGGCAAGCCGCAGGTCATCGGCCTGGTGGTGCCGTCGGTGGGCAACCCCTACTGGGGCGCGCTGGCGCGCCACGTCGAGGCGGCCGCGCTGACGCAGGGGTACCACGTGCTGCTGTGCAACTCGGAGCGCGACCCCGAGCGCGAGCGCCAGTACGTCGACGAGCTCGTCTCGGACGGCATCCGCGGGATCGTCCTGTGCTCGTCGCTGCCGTCCCTGGAGCACGTCGCGAGCCTGCTCGACGACGGCCTGCGGCTGGTCGCCTTCGACCGCACCGCCCAGGCCGACGACCCCGCGGGCCTGATCAACGTGAGCGTCGACAACGCGATCGGCGCCGAGCTCATGGGCGACCACCTCGTGTCGCTGGGCCACCGCCGCATCGCGTTCGTCTCGGGGTCCATCCGGTCGATCAACCGCACCGAGCGGTTCCAGGGCTTCCTGCGTGCGCTCGAACGCGCGGGCATCGCGCGGCCCGACGTCGTCACCTGGCCCGGCAGCATCGTCGACAGCACCTTCGGCGACGTCGAGGCCGCCGAGCTGGGGCGGGTCGCCACGACCGAGCTGCTGTCGGGTCCGAACCCGCCCACCGCGATCTTCGCGGTCAACGACATGACGGCGATCGGCGTGTGCCGCGCCGTGCGCGACGCCGGCCTGGAGGTGGGCCGGGACGTCTCGGTCGCGGGCTTCGACGACATCGTGCTCGCCGAGCTCTACTCACCGGCCCTGACGACCGTGCGCCAGCCGATGAAGGAGATGGCGGCCGCCGCGTTCCGCGCCCTGCACGAGCCGGAGGACGACGACGCGTCGAGCCGCGGCAGCTCGCTGCTGTTCCGGCCGGAGCTCGTGGTGCGCGACTCGACGGGGCGGCCGGCGGCGGAATGAGAGGCTGAGGCTCCCGGAGCCGAGGCCCTAGGCTTCGGGCGTGAACTACGGCGAGCTCGAGGCGAACGTTCTTCGGCTGATCATCGAAGCCACCGACGACGACGTTCGCGCCTTCGGCGAACAGACGGTCACCCGCCTGGTCCGGCCCGAGCTATGGCGCGGCGCGGTTGCGGAGGAGCTCACCGACGAGGCCCAGGCCGCGCTGGCAAGAGCCTGCGCAGACGTCCTGACGATCAGCGCCGCCGAGCTGGGCGACGAGCTGCAGACGATCTACGACGGCATCCTGGTCGACGACGACCTGGACAACGGGGTCCTGACGGCCGTCAAGGCGCTGGCCCACTGGCACAGCTACCTGGAGCAGGACCGGCGGGGCGAGCTGTACGAGCTGGCGATCCGGTCCGTCGAGGAGGTGGACCACGAGGTGTCCGCCGCCCTCGACGACTTCCTCGCCACGCCGGAGATGGCCGCCGAGTACGAGCGTATCCAACGGCTGCTGGCGCCCGGCGCCGGACCGGCGCCGGCGGAGTCCAGGCCCGCGCTCGGGCAGGAGCCGGGTGACAGCACGACGAAGGCCGCCGACCAGGTCTGATACCCGGTCGGCGGCCTCGGTCGAGCAGGCTCGGCCGGACTTGCGGCGGAACATCTTTTGTGGCGGAGAAGTTCGCTTCGGGGACCCACTCAGCATGGCCTGTTGTTGTCGCTTACTGTCCTCACGACCTGCAGAAACCGCAGGAATCCGCGGTTTCAGGCCGAGACAAGGCCACTGCGGCACGGCCTTCCGACGAGGGCAACCATGGGCATTGATGAGCAATGGAACCGTGCCACTCGCGTGACAGAGACCGGCAATCGTGACACGTCCCCCGGCCCTCCGAACTTGTCGCGAGCTAGTTGCTCGAGGGTGCTCGCATGAGCAGTCACGCTTCGCTTGGGCATGCTCGCCGATCTTGCAGACTTGAGAACTTGGAAGTCCACTTCTTGCGGAATCGACGAACAGCACATGCGATCGGGCTTGGCCAAAGGGGGGCGACCCGTGTCGCCACCGCGCCAGACTCCAGTTCTCTGGTAGGGCAACCCGGTAACAGGCCCGTGCGCGCCATGACGTCCGGATCACTGGTCAGCCCCACATCTTCTTGGATCGCTTTCTCTCGAGCTCCTTCAGGCTCTCGCGGGTACTTTCCCACTGTTCGGGCGAAAATCGAGACTCGATGTCATCGAGGTTGTCGCCGATGAATTCCGCGATAGACGCGTCCACCATGCTAGGAACATCTGGTTCGCCAAAAAAGTACCGACGGACGATTTCAACCGAATACCAATCTCTCGGCCGATTCGTGCGAACAGGCTGGAAATCCAGAAATAGTTGACGACGATCCGTCTCCAGCCTGATTCGGAGTATCTTGGATTCGATCACGACCGTTGAATTACCACCGTTGCTGGTGGTGACATCGGAATCCGTAATGCGGAACCGCGCGTCACGCCAGAGGTAGCTCATGTGCGCGGCAAGAAATTCAAGAATCTGATCCATTACTCACCCTTTCGGCTTGAGCGCCCACTGATTGACCCACTGATAGCCATTCTCCAACAGGTATTCGATCTCCTCCGTCAAGTAGCTGATCTCCTCAATCCTACCCTTCGGAACCGACACCAACACACGATCACCAGCCGCGATTCGATCATCCAGGAACGCCCTGTTCAGAAACCAAGGACTGCCGCCACGATCCGCGATCACATTCCACTGATTGCCGATGTCGAAGTAACTGGCACCGCGTGCCTGGGCCTTGGCGATCCACCCCTTGTGACCCAACACCGTGTCGCCGCTGTTGGTTATGTGCTGCAGTGGGAGCGTGGCGTACTCGTCCGCCACGCGTGCGGCCGCGCTGGCGTCGGCTCCGATCCTGCCGGTCTTCATAATGGTTCCCGCCAGAGGACCGAGCATGCCGATTGCGCAACCCTGGGCGGCCGCCGCGCCGACCTGCCCCCATTGCACCTTTCGGCCGGACAGGCGTTGCATCGTGTAGTCGATTCCGCCGTCGATTGCGGCGCCGGCGAGGCAGCCGATCAGGAGCGGGTTGTTCCCGGTGGGGTCGGTGTAGGTGGTTGGTGCGTTGGCTCCGTAGGTGTAGAGGTTGGAGCCGCCCGAGAAACCGATGGGGTCCTCGGAGATGAATCGACCGGTTGCCGGCTGGTAGTAGCGGGAGCGGTGGTAGGTGAGCCCGGTGCCGTCGTTCTGGCGACCTGTGAAGCCAAGGTCCGATCCGCGCGTGTCACCGTCGACCGTCGCCAAGCCGAACGGGTCGTAGTCGTACTCTGCAGCGAGGCTTCCGTCAGCAGAACCAAGTGCGATCGGTGATCCGAGCATGTCCGTCAGGACTGCGTCGGTGCCACCGGCATGGGTACGGGCGAACCACTGATCCATGCCGCCAGACAGAAGGCTGGCTGCCGGGTCGCCGTCCCCGTCGAGCTCGGCCGCGACGTTTGGCCCGATCTCGACGAATCCGGTCTGAGAACCATCGGTGCTGCGTGAGGCTCGGGTACCGGTGGGTGAGTATCCGAATTCCGTGACCGACGTTCCTTGAGTGACCGATTCCAGACTGCCGCTGGCGTCCCAGTCATACGTGCGGGTGCCGTCGTCGAGCAAGTTGCCGTCGGCGTCGTACGAGAGGGGCACTCCCCCAGCTGAGACCAGCCGGTTCTGATCGTCGTACTCCAGGCCGGACCGGGCTGCTGGCAGCACCACGTTCGCGTGCGAGCCATCAACGGCCGCTACCTGGCCGCCAGGTTGATAGGCGTAGCTCAGGTCGCCCTTGTCTTGACCGTTGTGGTCGTATCCAAGTCCGACGACGAGGTTGTTCGAGTCGTATGTGTACGACTGGTTCCATCCACCGGGAAGCTCGACCTCTGAGACTCGACCGGCGATGTCCCTTGTCAGCTCGACATTTGTCGAGCCTTGCTCGACCCCTGTCAGCTGTCCCGTGTCGTCGTACGTGTACAGCCGCGCCGCCTGCCCGGCTACGACTGCCGAGATCACCTGGCTGTTCTCGTCGTACGTGTAGCTGCTTGCACCGGTTGGCTCGTTGAGCTGGGTGAGTCGGTCAAGCGCGTCGTAGGCGTACGACGTGGTTCCCGCGACGCTGTCCGTGACCTCCGCCAGGCGGTCCAGACTGTCGTACTCGAACACCTGCTCCACTTCGGCTGTGCCGTAAGCGTCGCTCGTCGAGTCGATGCGACCGAACGAGTCGTAGGCATAGGTGGTCGACCGTCCAGCTCTGGAGGTTGTTGCGGTGACGCGCCCGGCAAGGTCGTAGGTGACCAGGTCAGCTGCGCCCAGGGGATCGGTGCGTTCCACGATGCGGTCGGCGTCGTCGAAGGTCCAGTGCGTGGAGTGCCCTGCCGCGTCGGTGAAGGTGGTCAGATTGCCGTTGGCGTCGTACTCGTACTCTTGGAAGTTGCCCAACGGGTCAGTGGTCCGCACCGGTTGGTTGAGCACGTCGTAGTCGACTGTGCGGGTTGCGCCCGTCTGGAAGATCGTTGTGGTGCGCCTCCCGACCGCGTCGGTGAAGTACCTCGCCGTCTCACCGTTCGCGCTCGTTGTGGCTACCAGGTCGCCGGCCGCATAGGTGAGCGTGGTGGTGTTTCCGGCACCGTCCGTGACCGTCTTTACCTGCCCCTTCGATGTGTAGGTGGCAGTGCGTGACCGTCCCTCCGCGTCGGTGTAATCGACGATGTTTCCTCGCCGGTCGTACTCCAGCTCGGTGACGTTGCCGGCCGGGTCGGTGTGTCGGGTCGGCTGGTCGAATCGGCCGTAGACGGTGGTGCCCAAAGTCGCTTCGTCAGAGGTCCCAGCGAGCACTGTTGTGCTCTCCAGCCTTCCCTGGTCGTCGTAGTCGTACGTCGAGACCCTGCCGTAGGGGTCTGTGACCTGGGTGATGAGGTTGTCCGCCCGACGCGTGAACGTCGTGGCCCGCTCGCTGCTACCGCCCGCTGCGACGACCGTGTCGCTCGTCGCGACTCCCGCGTTGTTGAACGTGACATGTCGCTGCGTGCCGTCTTGATGGGTCACGCGCGCCTCTTGCACAGTGCCCCAGGAACTGAGCACGTAGTCGAACTCGTACGTCTGCCCACCAGCGAGTGTTTGTCTCGCGACGCGTCCGTTCGTGTCGTACTGGTTGGTCAGGAACGTGATTCCGCGGGCATCGGTGATTGTGGAGACGCGTCCGGCTGTGTCGTAGGTGTATTCGGTGGTGTCTCCTGCTGGGTTGGTCACCGTGGACAGGCGTCCGGCGGAGTTGTAGGTGTAAGTGACCGTTCGCCCGATGTTGTCCCTCACCTCGGTGACGCGGTGTGAAGAGTCGTAGGCAAGCTTGATCCAGCGGCCCGTGGGCGAGGTGATCTGGGTCAGATCTTGGCCTGGCCCTCCACCGTCGGCCCCGTCTCGAGTCAGCGTGACCGTGTTGCCGTTGCGGTCGGTGATCGCGCTGCCTCGTGACCAGTCGGGGAACCAGTAGGTCAGGCCGTCGCGGGTCCGCAGCGACCAGCCATCGTCATTCCAGGTGATCGTGGAGTCCCGGAAGGCGCCCGTCGTGGCAACCGATCTGAAGGCGGCGTCGGTGTACCCGGTGCCTCTGCTCGTGCGTTCGTAGTGCACCTTGCTGCCGCCGGCCAGGTACAGGTCGACCTCCTGATACTCGTCCTCGGAGTAGAGGAACATGCCATAGCTCAGCTGCTGGCCGCGACCGAACTCTCGAGAGGCTTGGTCGCCCTGCCAGTAGTGGCGTTCGATGCTGATCGGCGCGATGCCGTCGTCGATCGCGAGGTCGGTGCGTGCGTCGGTGAACAGGCCGGTGGACAGGTCGACCGGGTCGCCGCTGAGCCAGTCGATGAAGTCGCTGAAACGGGACTGGTTGAACTTCTCGGAGCTCGGCACGTTGAACATGGCACCGTCGAACGACCAGACTCGTGTGTCATCGTCCGGCACGACCTGCTGCGCGTCTTCTGAGACCGTCCCGTGCCCGTAGACGTACCAGCCTCGCTCCTCGGGGTCGTAGTTCCAGAATTCCACGCGAGTCTCTGGAGCGAGGCCCGTGTAGTTGGGGTACACGATCTGCGCGCCCTCAGGAAATACGAAGGTTCCGCCCGGTTGGACCGTGAAGTACGTCGGCACGATGCCGTTGTCCGGAAGGGGGAAAGGGGGTCTGTCGACGGGGATCGGTGTGATGCCTAGTTCGTCGACCAGTTCGCCCTCGGCGTCGCGCACGACAGTTCCTGCTGGGAGGCGCACCTCAAGACCAGGGATGTACGGCGTGGTCAGCACAGTTTCTTCTGCCGTCGGGGTCGCCAGCTCGACCACGTTCTCTGTGTCCAGGGCGGGCATCCATACCGTCGCCGGCAGTGCGGTGGTCCCCCCTTGCGCCAGTTCCACGTGAATGCGGAACGTTCCGTAGGTGGCGATGGGCGTGTTTGCCGTCGATCCGTCCACCACGATCATCGGCGTGGTCGCGCTGACACCTTTCAGCAGGAAGCGGCCGGCCCTGTCGGTCGTGGCCAGGTCGTCTCCCGCGGTGACAGTCACACCAGTCACGGGAGCGCCATCGAGGCCGAGAACATGCCCTGCCACAGCCGTCACACCAGCGGGCGCCTCAAGGTCCTTCGGTGCGTCGACCTCGGGTCGGCGTGTGTACCAGTCCGCCCCACCCAGGTTGGCTTTGTCAGGGCGCCACTGCGGCAAGGTTCCGTCCGACCCTTCACGCTCGTCACGGGTCGATGAACCAGACGGCTCTCGGCTCTGCTCCATGTCCTTGGCGCGTGCGACCCGCGCGCCCTGCCGGAGCAACACGGTCAGGGCACCAGTGGCCGCGGTCATCTGGACGGAACCCGTCGCCGTCGTCGTCGGCCGCACGACCACGGTGTACTCACCAGTGACGGCAACGGCGGTCAGGTTCACCGAGTCCGGTGAGGTGAAGCTGTACCGCGACACGATGCGCGTGCCTTGTGGGTTGAAGACCTCGATGTAGCGAGCACCCAGCGAGGTGACCGTCCACGCCAGTGCGGCGTCCTGACCGGCGACGAGGTCGAGCCTGGCAACAACCTCTTGTCCTGCACGCTGGACGACGAATGACGTCGGTCCACCGTCCAAGACCAGTTCATCGGCCTCAGCGCGGAGTGATGCGGTGACGCTGACCGATCCCGTTGTGGGACCGTCCGGCCGGACCACGACCGTGTACGTCCCGGAGGCCGTGATCGTGGGGCCGTTCATCACAGCGGTCGTGCCCGAGCTGTAGTCGTAGTCCACCCGGGTGCCGTCCGGGGCGAACAGTTCCACCCAACGCCAGCCGACCGTTGACCCTGACATCGCGAAGGTCGGGACGTCGCCTTCATTCAGGTCGATCATCCCGGCCACCTCCTGTCCCGCCCGCTGGACCACGAACGACGTCGGTCCGCCAGTGAGGCTGATAGGCCCGGCGGCCCGCCGCACTGACGCAGTGAGGTTCACCGAACCAGTCGTCGGGGTGTCCGGGCGTACCAGCACCGTGTACGTCCCGGATGAGGAGATCTCGCCCAGATTGATGGCGTCCGACGCGCCCGAGGCGAACTCGTCGGCAACGGACAGCCCGTCTTGGTCAAGCAGTTCCACCCACCGCCAGCCGAGCGTGGAGCTCGCCAGCGCCAGGGTCAGGTTCTGGCCGGCCTCCAGGTCCAGCTCGACTCGAGCGGTCTGCCCCGCCCGGTTGATGGCCAAGGACGTTGCCGCGCCACTCGTCGTGGCCGTGGCCTGCACGGGTTCCGAGACGGTGACTGTCACCTGCCCCGTAGAACCACTAGCCGGCGTGACCAGTAGGGCATATGTACGTCCAGGCACCATGCCCTTCGCCTGGACGCGCGTCTGCCCGCTGACCGTCTCGTCGGCGAGTACCTCGTTGTCGGGCGCGATGACGCGGTACCTCGTGCCGCCGGCAAACGTCGTCCCGGTCAGACCGATGTCGACCCGACGGCTTGCCGGTGCATCGAAGTGCACGAGCGCAACTCTTCCCGCCGCGGTGACCGGGATACTGACCGCGGTGCCACCGACGTCTGCTCGGCGCACGGACTCGACCGTTGCCGGGTCGACACCGGCCAGCGCTATCGCGAAGTCCTGTCCCCAGCTTGTCGCACCATGGGAAGTCCGGACCTCCAGCGGTCCAGTCCCGGCGCGTGAAGGCACAACGACCCGAAGTTCCGTCGGAGTAGCGGATGCGATCTCGGCGACCTGCCCGTTGAACGTGACGACGTTGGCCACCGGGTCCGGATCGAAGCCCGAACCTGCAAGGACTACCTCTGCTCCGGGTACGGCAGATGCTGGTGTGACCTGATCCAGTTCTACCGCGTCGGCCACGACCGCCAAGTCCGGGCCCTGCACGCTCTGGTTCCCGTCATCGACAGTCACCGGACCGTCAGATCCCGTGGCTGGCACCACAAACGACGCGGACGTCGGGGTGACATCCGAGACCTGAACGACATCATTGCCGACCGATATCTCGAGCGCGTCGGTGGGGAAGCCTGTCCCGAAGACGCGCACGGTCTGCCCAGGAGCGGCGCTCAACGGCACGAGCGAGACCACGGACAACTCGCTTGCTGACCGCCGGTCGACCTCAGTGATGTTGCCTGCGGCGTCGTAGGAATACTCGGCCACTTCTCCGGACTCGTCGGAGACCACCGCGGCCAGCCGTCCTGCCGCGTCGTACAGGTACTCGGCTGCTCCACCCGGGCCAGCCTGCAGCGACTGGACGTCAGCTTGGGTGCTCGATGCGCTGGCATCGATTTCAGGATCTGCGCCCTGGTGATCGGTGGCCCCGGTGTGAGCTGAGGCGTCACCGGCCGGTTCAGCGGTCGGTCGCGACCCTGCAGTCTCGACCGTGAGCGCGTCGGGCACACCGCTGAGCCCCATGACGACGGCGAGTGCTGAGGACAGGAAGATCCGGAACTGTGTACGCAACAGAACTCATCTCCGCTCGGGACGTCTCGACCGATACTTCGCTTGCGCGTTGCTCGACTCGCCGTTGCCGCCAACCTCGGATCAGCCAGATGAGAACAAGGCGTCCTCCCACGGCTGCTCTCCGACCCGGTCCGGCGGAACCAGGAAGTAGCCTCCGCCAGTCGCTAGTACGTACCGATCGAGCCGCGAGCCGGCCAATCGCTCCTGCGCCCGGCGAAAGCCCTCATCCAGGTCAGCTTGGAACGCCATGAAGAACAGCCCGGCCCCGCGTGAGGCGGCGTCGGTCGACCAGGTCCACGACCGGCGGAGCATCACCGGCGGGGCCGCGCCGTCGCGGGGGTTGAGCAGTCGGACGTGGGAGTCCAAAGGCGTGACTGCACCGTCGGGATCACCCGCAAAGTCCGGCTCATTTTTGGCCGAGGTTCCGTCGAGCCAGGTTCCGTCACGTCGCCGCCCGATGATCTGTTCCTGCAGTTCGATGCTCTCCGCGTCCCACAGAGGGTGAGAGACCTTCAGGACGCGTACTGCGAGGTAGGTACCACCGACGACCCACGCTGGCTCATCGGAGCCTGCCCCGACGAGAACCGTCTGATCGATGGCTTCCTCGGCCTCGGTAGACGGGTTCGCGAGGCCCTCCGTGAAGCCGAAGACGTTCTGGTTCAGAGCCCGACCATGCTCAGGTTGGTTGTCTTCCCGAGAAAGTACGGCCTGCCAGCTGACGTCGAATTCGTCGACGCCTCGAAGCACTGATGAGAGCGTCTCGGCCGCCCCGTCCGGACTGCGACCATCGACTTGAACGACGAGATCAGCATCGGTCCTGGCCGGGTCGAGGATGTCTCCGGCGAACGTCTCCATGGGCGCCAATCCCAGCGGCCGCCGGTCCACCAGGCCCAGCTTGTCGAACACGCCATAGCCCAGTCCGATGACCCCTGTGCGGGATGATCTGACGCGCTGCGCCAGCACAGCAGTAGCGCGACGAAGCGCAGCCCCTGATGCTCGGGCGGTCAACAGCGCGGTTTGCCCGTGCGGAGCGGGAAACGACATCGCGGGGTGAGAGACGCGCGATGTCGCCATAGGGTTCTGACAACCGCCCAGCAGCGCTCCGACGCTGAGCACGGCGGCAGCGGTCAAGACTGCGCGTCGATCGACGTCAGTTCCGCCCACGAAGGGGCACGAGACCATTCGGCCGTTCAACGCTGCCATCTCGCCCCCTGCCCCACACCCACCCCTACGGACAGTAGGACTTTTGCACCCATTTGGGGTACTGACAACGGTTTTGTACTGAGTTCACCCGCTACTTCACCCGGCGAGATGCCAGTGCATGCGGTGTGCATAGGAAAGGGCTGCTAGCGGTTCACGTGTCGCCGCATGATCCGCCGTCGCTCATGGGCGCCTCGCCGCTAGGGCACAAGCGGGCATCCAGTCGTGCCATCAGCAATCCAGGACTCCCTCCTCTGGTCCCCGACGCGGTAGGCATACTGCCGGTAGGGCTGGGCCGTCCGGGGGCGCGTAGCGAGCCATACGAAACAGCATTGGTAGAGGAGCTGCCAGTCAAAGAAGGCCATGACACGACCACCGAGACCGAGCACGAGGTGGGCCACCAGATCTCCTGTAGCCGCATGGGCGGACGTGGCCAGGTAGCCCGCACGCACTTCTCGGCGATCCATTGCATGCAGGCCAGGCCGACCATCGAATCGGGCTCGAGCTCGTCCGATCCGCGGGAGGCGTTGACCTTCGCTGTCGCCGCGTCCTGCGCGTGCAGCCGAGCACCGTCCTCCGACGTCGCGCTGGCCGTCGCCCACGCCCCGGAACCATCAAGCAAGCACACCCGTGTCCTTGCTCGCCAGGATTTCGGGCCTTTCTGGGTCACGAAGATCTTGCCGTGCTGACCGGGCTTGAGCTTGACCTTTCCCACGGTCACCACCCCGATCCGGTGGGCCGGCGCGTTGCCGGGGCACGGGACGCCACGTCGCGCTCGGCGTCAGCGGCGCAGGCCTCGAGCCACTCACGCACGTCCGCGTCGGCAAACAGCAGGTGGCGTCCGACCTTGTAGGCACGGGAACCGCGCCCGTGCTTGCGCCAGGTGTGCACGGGCGTGGTGCGAAACACGGTGCAGAGCTCGTCGAGCGTCCACATCGGCGTCCGGTCAAGCGGCTGGCCCTGCTTCGTTCCCATGCATGTCAGGTGGGGCAGTCCGGCCGACCACACCTTGTACTGGTGGTCACGATTGGGCAGCCATCGGCACCCCAATCGTGACAGGAATCGTGACACTCTCATCGCACCGGCTTCCTCTCGGTGCTGCGCAAGTACGACAAAGGCCGCTGACCTGGTCGTTCACCAGATCAGCGGCCTCCACCACCGAGGATCAGCCGGACTTGCGGCGGAACATCTTCTGCACGGGGCCGGTCGTCTCCGACCCGTGCACCGCGCCCGTGTTCACGTCGCCCGCGGCGGTACGCCCGCGCGCGGCGTTCTTGCGGTCCAGCGCTTCCTTGAACCGCGCCTTCGCGTCCGTGCTCGGCGCGGTCGCGGCCTTGGGCGCCTCAGCGTCCTGAGCCACTGCCTCCTCGGCATTGGGCTTCTCGTCCGTCACACCGATCACCTCCTCCTGTTTCGGGGGTCCCTCGATCGGGTCCGTCGTCGGCCCCAGCCTGCCCCACGGCACGCCGGGGTGCCAATCGCTTTTCGTCCCCACCAGCGGTTCGACGACGTCGACCACAGCACCTGCTGCCAAAGCCGGGCCGATCCTGGCAGCAACCGCTGTGATCAACACGTGGGCTAGGCCTGGGCCGCCGCGCGGTCCGCCTCACGTTCGGCGCGCTCGGCGCGGAGCGAGGTGATGGCGCTCTCGAAGTCCTCGAGCGAGTCGAAGGACTGGTAGACGCTGGCGAACCGCAGGTAGGCCACCTCGTCGAGCTCGCGCAGGGGGCCGAGGATCGCGAGGCCCACCTCGTAGGCGTCGATCTCGGCGCTGCCGTTGCTGCGCAGGGTCTCCTCGACGCGCTGCGCCAGGATCGCGAGGTCGTCGTCGCTGACCGGCCGGCCCTGGCAGGCCTTGCGCACGCCCGCGGCGACCTTGTCCCGGCTGAAGGGTTCGGTGGCGCCGGAGCGCTTGACCACGGAGAGGCTGGCGGTCTCGACGGTCGTGAACCGCCGGTTGCAGTTCGGGCACTGCCGCCTGCGCCGGATCGACAGGCCGTCGTCGGCGGTCCGCGAGTCCACCACGCGCGAGTCGGCGTGGCGACAGAACGGGCAGTGCATGCTCACTCCAGCGTGGTCGGCCACGGACCGGAGACATCCGGTCGCGCCCCGACCGTAAGCGGGCAAACCACCCCCATGCAACATCGCCGCAACATTTGACGGCGAATCGTGGCCTCTGGCCACTTTCGGGGTGCTTCCCGTCACTCCTTCGGGAGCAGGAGCAGCTCGCCGACACGCACCGTGGCCGACGACATCTCGTTCAGGTCCTGCAGCCGGGCGACGGCCTGCCGCACATCCTCGCCGGGTTCCGCGACCTCCTGGGCGAAGCCCCAGAGCGTCTCCCCCGGCTGCACCGCGTGCACGCGCACCTCGGTCGGCTCGCCCGGGGCGCTTGCGACGGCGGTCGCCCCCCACGTGACCATCGGCGCCACCAGGAGCATCGCCAGCAGGACGAGCACGGCCCGGCCGCGGCGCGTCAGCCGCAGGCCGGCCAGGCCGAGGCGGTCGGCGAGCGCGGACCGGTCGGTGGCGGGGTGATGAGCCTGCCGCGCGTACGCCTGGTGCGGTGCGTAGGACTCGCGGGGTGCATGCGACCGGTGGGGCGCGGAGCCCTGGCGGGGTGCGTGTGCCTGGCGGGGCTCTCCCGTCCGGCGCGGTCCGTGCGCCGGGGCGGCCGCGCGATGCTCGGCCGGTGCGAGCCTTCGGCCGGCCGGGTGCGCCGGGCTCGGCCGGTACGCCCGCACCGTGGCACTCGTTCCGGACACCTGCCCGTACGCCGGGGTGTACTGCCGCAGCGGGATCACGTCCCCCATGGCCCCTCCTCGAAAGACGATTCGAACTCTTGTCCGTTCATACACACGTTCGTCGAACGCTCGTACCATTGTGTAGCACGGGACACCGCCCGTGTCGAGACACGCTCGAACATTCGTTTGAGCCGAGCACATTTGTGATCTAGAGTGGGCAGCGCACAGGAGAACATTTGTCGGAACGGGAGGGGCACGGGCATGACGGGACGGGACGGGACCAGCGACACGAGAGCCGTCGACACGGCACTCTCGGGTGTCGCCACGTTGGACGCGCCGGGCGACGGGGCGGTCGCCGACGTCCACGCGATCTCGCCGGCAGACCGCCTCACCGAGCGGCAGCGCCTCGTGCTGGACACGATCCGGCAGTCGTTCGAGACGCGAGGCTACCCGCCGTCGATGCGTGAGATCGGCGAGGCCGTCGGGCTGGCCAGCCCGTCGAGCGTCAAGCACCAGCTCCAGATGCTGGAGAAGAAGGGCTTCCTGCGCCGCGACCCGAACCGGCCGCGCGCCATGGAGCTCGTCGAACCCCTGGCCGAGCAGGTCGAGAAGCCGACGCGCGGCGAGATCCACTGGCCGGAGCCGCGACGCAGCGGCCAGGTCCACTGGGGCGGTTCCGTGCCCGACGACGCGAGCACCCCGCCGCCGTCGTACGTGCCTCTGGTCGGCCGCATCGCGGCCGGTGGCCCGATCCTCGCCGAGCAGGTCGTCGAGGACGTCTTCCCGCTCCCCCGCCAGCTCGTCGGTGACGGTGAGCTGTTCCTGCTCAAGGTCGCGGGCGACTCGATGGTCGACGCCGCGATCTGCGACGGGGACTGGGTCGTGGTGCGCCGCCAGAACGTGGCCGAGCAGGGCGAGATCGTCGCCGCCATGATCGACGGCGAGGCCACGGTCAAGACCTTCAAGCAGACCGACGGGCACGTGCTGCTGCTGCCGCAGAACCCGGCCTACGAGCCCATCCCGGGTGACGAGGCGCAGATCCTGGGCCGCGTCGTCGCGGTGCTGCGGAGCCTCTGAGCACGAAGGTCTCGACAGGCTCGACCAGCGATTCGACAGGCTCGACCAGCGAAATGCTGGTCGAGCCTTTCGTTTGCCGGTCGAGCCTGGTCCCCCGCGGGTCGAGCCTGACCCCCCGCTGGTCGAGCTTGTCGAGACCTAGAACCCGAACCGCTTCTGTACCGCGCGCACGCTCTCCGCGGAGGCGCGCAGGCCGGCCAGCTCGTCGTCGGACATCGGCACCCGCACCGGGTCCGCGACCCCACGCCGGTCCACGAGGGACGGCACGGACAGGCACACGTCGCTGATGCCGTAGTAGTCGTCCAGCAGCGAGGACACCGGCATGATCCGGCGCTCGTCCTTCAGCACCGCCTCGATGATCCGCGTGGCGGCCAGGCCGACGGCGTAGTTGGTGGCGCCCTTGCCCGCGATGATCCGGTACGCCGAGTCGACCACCTCGTGGTGCACCTCGGCGCGGACCTCGGCGTCCAGGGGCGCCGCACCGCCCACCGGCACCCAGTCGAGCAGCGGCACGCCGCCGATCGAGGCCGAGCTCCACAGCGCGATCTCGGAGTCGCCGTGCTCCCCGGCGATGTAGGCGTGCACGTTCCCGACGGCGACGCCGCACCGCTCCGCGAGCACGACCCGCAGCCGGGACGAGTCGAGCACGGTGCCGCTGCCGAAGAGGCGCTCGCGCGGCAGGCCCGAGATCTTCAGGGCCGCGTAGGTCACCACGTCCACGGGGTTGGTGACCATCAGGTACGTCGCGTCAGGCGCGGCCTCGACCAGGCCCGGCAGGATGGTGCGCATCAGCCCGATCGTCGCCTCCGCCAGGTCGACGCGGCTCTGGCCCGGCTTCTGCTTGGCCCCGGCGGTCACGACCACGACGTCTGCCCCCTCGCACACCGCGGGGTCGTCCGAGCCGATGACGTGCGCCTGGGACGTGAACATCAGGCCGTGCTGCAGGTCGAGCACCTCGGCGTCGACCTTCTGCCGGTCGATGTCCAGCAGGGCGATGGTGCGCGCCGAGCCGCGGGTCAGCGCGGCGAAGGCGAGCGTCGAGCCCACGGCCCCGGCACCCACCACGGCGATCTTGGTGGTCCGGGAGCCGGCGGGCTGGGCGGGGACGTCCGGGATGACTGCCATGACCTCAGGCTAGGCGCCGAGGCCCCCGTCGCGTGGGCTGACGCTCCTCTCCTTTGAGACCTAAGTTTCTCCGCTTTGGGCCGCCCCAAAGCGGAGAAACTTAGGTCTCAAAGGAGAGGAGCGTCCGCGCGACGCCCGTGGGACCCGCGCAGCGACGGCTACGTGTCGAGCCGGGCGAGCGCCGCCCGGACCAGCTTGCCGTCGGTCGTGGGCCAGAACCCGGGCATCGACCGGGTCAGGAACGACGCGTACCGCGCCGTCGCGAGCCGCGGGTCGAGGACCGCCACGACGCCCCGGTCGTCCATGCTGCGCACCAGACGGCCGGCGCCCTGCGCGAGCAGCAGCGCCGCGTGCTGGGCCGAGACCGCCATGAACCCGTTGCCGCCCGCCTGCTCGATGGCCCGGGCGCGCGCCGCCTTGACCGGGTCGTCGGGCCGCGGGAACGGGATGCGGTCGATGAGCACGAGCTGGTTCGACGGCCCCGGCACGTCGACGCCCTGCCACAGGGACAGGGTGCCGAACAGGCAGGTCGCCGGGTCCTCGGCGAACTCCCGCACCAGCGTGGGGAGCTGGTCGTCGCCTTGCGCGAGGATCGGGAAGTCGAGCCGCTCCCGCATCGCCTCGGCGGCGGCGTTGGCCGCGCGCCGGGACGAGAACAGGCCGAGCGTGCGCCCGCCGGCCGCCGTGATCAGCTCGGCGATCTCGTCGAGCTGCGCCTCCGTGGTGGGCTCGCGGCCCGGGGCGGGCAGGTGCCGCGCGATGTAGAGGATGCCCTGCTTGGGGTAGTCGAACGGGCTGCCCGCGTCGAGACCGTGCCACGGCGGGGCGTCCTTGCCGTTCAGCCCGAGCGTGCCGGCGACGGCGTCGAACGTGCCGCCCAGCGCCAGCGTCGCCGAGGTGAACACGCCCGTCGACTCCCCCAGCAGGTGGGTACGGATCAGGCCGGCCACGTGCAGCGGCGCGGCGTGCAGGCGCGTCACGTTGTCGCCGAACCCGCCCCACCCGTTGTCCGGTCGCGAGCACCACAGCACGTCGGCGGTCGTGTCCTGCGCCGCCATCCGCTCGGCCGTCTCGAAGAGCTGGAGCACCGCGCCCTGCGCCATCTTCAGGCCCGGGTCGGGCTGGCCGCCGTCCTTGCCCTGGGGGCCCTTGCCGCCCTCGGGCTTGAGCGTGCTCAGCACCTCGCGGGCCGCGTCCCGCACCGCGCCGACCGCCAGGCGCAGCTCGTCCGGCAGGCCGCTCGGGAACCGCTCGGCCGGGGCGGTGACCAGCAGCGTGCCGAGGCTCTGCGCCGCGGCGTCGAGCGTGTCCGTGTTGGTCCCGGCGTGCCGGCGGGCCAGCCGCGCCGCGCTTTCCACGGACGCCATGGACAGGTCGACGGTGGCCGACGACGTCACGCGGTCGGTGAGCTCGTGCGCCTCGTCGACCACCACGACGTCGTGCTCCGGGAGCACACCCGGGCTGCCGGTCGCCGCGATGCCGAGCATCGCGTGGTTGGTCACGACGACGTCGGCCTCGCGCGAGGCCGCGCGCGCCTTGTCCGGGAAGCACTCGGAGAGCATGGGGCATTTGCCGCCCAGGCACTCCATGGCGGTGACGGACACCTGCCGCCAGGCCCGCTCGGGCACGCCGGGCACCAGGTCGTCCCGGTCGCCCGTCTCGGTCTCGCCCGCCCACTCGTGCAGGCGCCGGACGTGGTCGGCGAGCGAGGCGCCGTCGTCCCGCCGCCGGGAACGCGCGGCCCCGCCCGAGGCCTCCTCCGTCTTGGGGTGGTCCTCCCCGCCGGGCAGGTCGAAGAGCGTGGCCTCGTCCTCCGGATAGCCGCCGCCCACCTTGTGCACGCACAGGTAGTTGTGCCAGCCCTTGAGCAGCGCGATGCGGGGCTCGCGCGGCAGCCGCGGCGCCACGGCCTTGGCCACGAGCGGCAGGTCGCGGGTGATGACCTGGCGCTGCAGCGCGAGCGTCGCGGTCGAGATGATCACCTTGGACTGCGCGGCCACGGCGTGCCGGACCGCGGGCACCAGGTAGCCGAGCGACTTACCGGTACCGGTGCCGGCCTGCACCAGCAGGTGCTCACCCTTGTCGATCGCCTCGCCGACCGCGACGGCCATGCGGTGCTGGCCGTCTCTGCGCCCGCCACCGAGCTGTCCGACGGCGAGGTCGAGCAGCTCCTCCACCTCGGGGACCTCGTCGGAATCGGTGCTGGCGGGCGGTGCGTCGGGAAGGCTGGTCACACGTTCGATCCTAGGCCGGACCACCGACATCCACCCGCCCCGTCCACAGGTCCGGCGCGGGTCCCGGGCAGGCGCCGACGAGCGTCCGGAGACGGATCAGTCACGCATCGGCCCAGGTCAGGGGCACCCGGCGTCGGGCCAGGTCAGGGAGACCCGGCCCGACGCGCCGTCGGGCCTACCCCTTGACCGCCCCGCCCAGGCCCGCCCCACTGAGGAACAGGCGCTGGAACGCGAGGAACAGCGCGATGGGCAGCACCGTCGAGATCGCGAGCGCCGCGAGGAACACGTCGAGCTCC
The DNA here is from genome assembly GCF_014137995.1 of Promicromonospora sukumoe. Taxonomy (NCBI): domain Bacteria; kingdom Bacillati; phylum Actinomycetota; class Actinomycetes; order Micrococcales; family Promicromonosporaceae; genus Promicromonospora; species Promicromonospora sukumoe. Next base: position 983,569 of record NZ_JACGWV010000001.1, on the reverse strand, counting down.
AGGTAGGGCGCGATGGCGGGCAGGCGGACGGACAGGGGCTGGTTGTCCGGGTCGGGCAGCACGAGCAGCGGCCAGAGGTAGTCCTTCCAGGCGGCGATCACGGCGAACACCGAGACGACGCCGAGGATGGGCTTGGACATGGGCAGCACGATGGACCACAGCAGCCGGAAGGGTCCGGCGCCGTCGACCCGCGCGGCCTCGAAGATCTCCCGCGGCAGGCCGTCGAAGAACCGTTTGACCAGCAGCACGTTGAACGCGCTGGCGCCCATGGGCAGCCAGACCGCCCAGAACGTGTTGAGCAGGCTGATGTGCAGGAGCGGGATGTCGAGGATCGTCAGGTACAGCGGGACGAGCAGGACGACCGCCGGCACGAAGAGCGTCGCGAGCACGAGGCCGAAGATCAGGTTCCCGTACCTCGGGCGCAGCACGGACAGCACGTAGCCGCCCGTGGTCGCGACGAGGAGCTGGAAGAACCAGGCGCCCACCGCGAGGATCAGCGTGTTGACGAAGTAGTGGTCGATCTCGGCCCGGCCCCAGGCGGTGCTGAGGTTGGCCCAGTCGATCCCGTTCGGGAACAGGCCGAGCGGCTGCCGCAGGGTGTCCTGCGTCGGGGTGACGGCGGCCTTGGCGAGCCACAGGATCGGCCCGAGCCCGGCGAGGACCAGGGTGAGCAGCAGCCCGCCCTGGAGCAGGCCGAGCGAGCCGCGCACGCTGGGGCGGCGCCGGTCGTGCGCGGAGACGATGCCGCGCTCGGCCACCGCGACGGCTGATTTCTTGGCTGCCATGTCAGCTGCTCCAGGGTCGGGTCACGCGGAAGTAGACCGCGGACAGGACGGCCAGGACGCCCGCGAGCATCAGGCTCAGGGCGGTCGCGGCCCCGTAGTTGCCGCCGAGGCTGCTGCCGAACGCGTAGTCGTAGATCAGCATCAGGACCGTGAGGGTCGCGTTGTTGGGCCCGCCGCCGGTGAACAGGAACGGCTCCAGGAACACCTGGGAGGTGCCGATGACCTGCAGGATCAGCGTGATGAACAGGACGCCGCGCAGCTGCGGCAGGGTCACGTGCCAGATCTTGCGCCACACGCCCGCGCCGTCCACCTCGGCCGCCTCGTAGAGCTCGGTGCGGACGCCGACGAGCGCGGCGAGGTAGATGATCACGGTCCCTCCGGCCGCGGCCCAGGTCGCCTCCAGGACCAGGGACGGCATGGCGCTGTCCGCGTTCTGCAGCCACGGGAAGGGCCCGAGGCCCACCCAGCCGGCGATGGTGTTGAACACGCCGGTGGGCGAGGCGTCGTAGAAGAACTTCCACAGCAGCACGGCCACGACAGGCGGCACGACGACGGGCAGGTACGCGAGCGCCGAGAACAGGCCGCGCATGCGCCGCACCTCGCTCATCAGCACGGCGGCGGCCAGCGGCAGCGGGTAGCCGAAGACCAGCGCGAGCAGCGCGAACCAGAGCGTGTTGGTCACGGCCTTGCCCAGGAGCGGGTCCTGGAGCACGAACACGAAGTTGTCGAGCCCCACGAACTCGGGGGTCGAGATGAGGTTCGTCTCCTGGACGCTCATGACGAGCGCCCGGCCGATCGGGAACCAGGAGAACACCCCGAAGACCAGGATCATCGGCAGGGCGATGATCAGGGTGCTGAGGCCGCCGTCGCGCAGCCAGTCCCGGGGCGTGCGGCGGGCACGCGGCCGGGGTCCGGACGACGACGGCCGCGGGGCCGTCGTCGTCCGGAGCGGGCTGGACAGTGTGGTCATCGCCAGGTCAGCTGCGGTCGAGCAGTCCCTGGACCTGGGTCTGGGCGTCGGCGAGGAGCGCGTCGATGTCCGCGTTCTCGTCGGTCAGCACAGCCTGGACCACCGGGTCGAGCGCCGCGTACACGTCCTGGGTGGCGACGGCGGGCTCGGGGATGACGGGCTGGTCGAACATCTGGTCCGTCATGGGCGCGAAGTTCTCCAGCGGGACGTTGACGAGGTCCTTGATCCAGCTCTGCTGCTGCTCGTAGGTCTCGCGGTCGAAGATCGGCAGGGCGGGGGCGCCGACCGGCTGGTCGGTCTCGGCGGCGACCTCGGCCTCGGCGACCGCCTGCTCCTCGACGGTCAGCTTGGAGATGTAGTAGAAGTCGATCCACTTCACGGCCGCGGCCTGCTCGGCGTCGGAGGCGGCGGAGCTCACCGCGGCGAGCGTGCCGCCGCCGAGGGTGCCGGCGTCGGCACCTTCCAGGGGCAGCACGGTGACGCCGTACTCGTCCGGGTTCATCTGGTTCTGCGTGAACAGGTTGGGGTAGTTGGCCCCGCCCGAGACGTACATGCCGATCTTGCCGGCGGCGAAGTCCTGGTTGATGGTGCCCCAGTCGTACAGGAAGCTGGAGCCCATGGAGTTGTCCTCCCAGCGCATCTCGCGCAGCATCTCCAGGGCCGCGACCGTGGCGTCGTTGTCGACGGTCGCGGTGATGTCGTCGCCCTCGCCCTCGACGACGCGGCCGCCCAGCGCGTAGGTCTCCGTGGTCAGGATCCAGCCGCCGGTGTTGCTCTGCGTCATGTGGGCGTAGCCGGCCTGGCCGGTCTTGTCCGCGATCGTCTTGGCGGCCTCGCGCACCTCGTCCCAGGTGGCCGGGGGGTTGTCCGGGTCGAGGCCGGCCTCCTCGAACAGCGCCCGGTTGTAGTGCAGGCCCTGGTTGTAGGCGGCGATCGGGACGGCCCACATGCCGCCCTCGGCGTCCTGGCCGGCGGCGGCGATCGTGGGGTTGAACTGGTCGGCGTACGGCAGCTCGGCGACCAGGTCGCTGACGTCGGCGATCTGCCCGCGCTCGATCAGCGCCCGGCCGTCCGTGAACGGGATCGGGAAGACGTCGGGCAGCGTGCCGCCCGCGAGCTCGGCGGCGAACGTGGTGCCGGACCAGGTGAACTCCTTGGTCTCCACCTGGATGTCCGGGTTGGCCTCCTCGAACTGCGCGATGCGCTCGTCGAACGCGTCGATCGCGGCCTGCTCCAGGCCGGCGTCGATGGAGACCTCGATCGTCACGGGGCCCTCGGGCTCGTCCGCGGCGTCCGAGGACGAGCCGCAGGCGGTGAGGGTCCCCGCGAGCGACAGGACGCCCACCAGGGCGAACGCCGCGCGCTTGTTTGCTGACTTCATTGTCACTCCTTGGTCGTGTGCCGCTGGGTCGGCACGTCTGGGGGAAAGGTCGTTCCCGGCCGGGTACCGGAGATCCGGGTGCCGACGATCAGGACGGGATCAGGACGGCAGGCCGAGCCAGACAGCGATGTCCGGTCCGACGGCGCCGTCGACGGGGCCGCTCGCCAGGAGCACCGTGGCCCCGGCGGGCAGGGGGACGGGGTTCGTCCCGAGGTTGACGACGCAGGCGAGGCCCGCGCCGCGAGCGAAGGCGAGGACGTCGTCCCCGCCGAGGTCGAGCCAGGTGAGGCCCTCGGTGTGCAGCGCCGGGAGCTCGCGCCGCAGGTGGAGCAGGCGCCGGTAGAGCGCCAGCATCGAGTCGGCGTCGCCGTCCTGGGCCTCGACGGAGCGGTCCGCCCAGCCGGCGGGCTGCGGCAGCCAGGGCGCGGCGCCGTCGTCGGGCCCGAAGCCCAGGCTGGTGCCGGTACGCGCCCACGGGAGGGGGACGCGGCAGCCGTCGCGGCCGGGGTCCACGCCCTCGGAGCGGAAGTGCATCGGGTCCTGGATCAGCTCGCGCGGCACGTCGGCCTCGGGCAGGCCGAGCTCGTCGCCCTGGTAGACGTACAGCGCGCCCGGCAGCGCGGCGGTCAGCAGGGCCGCGGCCCGCGCCCGGCGCGTGCCGAGGTCCAGGTCGGACGGCGTGCCGAAGCGCTTGGCGGCGAAGTCGAAGGACGAGTCCTCGCGGCCGTACCGGGTCACGGGCCGGGTGACGTCGTGGTTGGAGAGCACCCAGGTTGCCGGCGCCCCGACGGGGGCGTGCGCCTCCAGCGTGGTGCGGATCGACTCGCGCAGCTCCTTGGCGTCCCAGGGACGGGCCATGAAGTCGAAGTTGAACGCGGTGTGCATCTCGTCGGGGCGCAGGTACTGCGCGAACCGCTCCTGGTCCGCGAGCCACACCTCGCCCACCAGCACGCGAGGCTCCGCGTAGTCGTCGGCGACGCGGCGCCAGCCTCGGTAGACGTCGTGGATCTCGTCGCGGTCCAGGTGCGGGTGCTCCCCCGGGCCGGGCGTCGCGGGCACCTCGGGCAGCGCCGGGTCCTTGATGATGAGCGCCGCGGAGTCGATCCGGATGCCGGCCGCGCCGCGGTCGAACCAGAACCGCAGCACGTCCTCGTGCTCCTGGCGCACGTCGGGGTGGTTCCAGTTGACGTCCGGCTGCTCCGGCGTGAACAGGTGCAGGTACCACTGGCCGGGCGTGCCGTCCGGGTTCGTGGTCCGCGTCCACGTGTCGCCCTGGAAGCTGGAGACCCAGCCCGTGGGCATCTCGTCGCCGCCCGGGCCCTTGCCGTCGTCGAACCAGAAGCGCTCGCGCTCCGGCGAGCCCGGGCCCGCCGCGAGCGCCGCCTGGAACCACTCGTGCTCCGAGGAGATGTGGTTGGGCACGACGTCGACGATGGTGCGGATGCCCAGCTCGCGGGCCTCGGTGATCAGGGCCTCGGCGTCCGCCAGCGTGCCGAACGCCGGGTCGATCGTGCGGTAGTCGCGCACGTCGTAGCCGCCGTCGGCCAGGGGCGAGGCGTACCAGGGCGTGTACCAGATGGCGTCGACGCCGAGGTCGCGCAGGTACCCGAGCCGGGAGCGGACGCCGGCGAGGTCACCGGTGCCGTCGCCGTTCCCGTCCGCGAAGCTGCGGGGGTAGATCTGGTAGATCACGGCGCTGCGCCACCAGTCGCTTGCTGCGGGGCGCGGCTCGAGGGGCGCGTCGGACGTCGTCGTCATGTCGTGAACCGTAAATCACATGACAACGACCGCGCAAGAACTCGACAGCTACTTGATGAAATTGTGACAGCGCTCGGTGGCGCCAGCTCAGCGGGCGGCCACCTTCGCCGAGGCGGTGGAGGCGCGCACCACGAGCTCGGGCTCGAACAGCAGCTCGTCGCGGGCCACGTCGCCGCCGCCGATCAGCGCGGACAGCAGGTCGACGGCGGCGCGGCCCATCGGCTCGATCGGCTGGCGCACGGTGGTGAGGGCCGGGTCGGTGGAGTTCATCAGCGCGGAATCGTCGAAGCCCACGACGGACACGTCCGCCGGGCAGGCCAGCCCGGCCCGGCGCACCGCCCGGATCGCGCCCAGGGCCAGGGGGTCGCTCGCGCAGACGATGGCCGTGGCGCCGCTCTCGATGAGCCGGTTCGCCGCGGCCTGGCCGCTCTCCAGCGAGTACTGCGAGTGCACGACGAGCTCGGGGTCGAGCTCCAGGTCGTTGCGCTGTGCGAACCGCTGGGCGGCGGCGAGCTTGCGCTCCGAGGGCACGTGGTCGGCCGGGCCGAGCAGCAGGCCCACGCGCTGGTGCCCGAGGGACGTGACGTGGCCCATCGCCTGCTCCATGGCCACGAGGTCGTCGCAAGCCACGCGGGGGAACGCGAGGTCCTCGATCGAGGCGTTCATGAGCACCACGGGCAGGCCCAGGTCCTCCAGGCGCCGGTAGTGCGCGTGGTCGGCCTCGCGCTCGGCGTAGAAGCCGCCCGCGAAGATCACCCCGGAGACCTGCTGCTGGAGCAGCAGGTCGATGTACTCCGCTTCGGTGACGCCGCCGGCCGTCCGGGTGCACAGCACCGGGGTGAACCCCTGCTGGGCCAGCGCGCCGCCGATCACCTCCGCGAACGCGGGGAAGATCGGGTTGACCAGCTCCGGCAGCACCAGCCCGACGAGCTTGCCGCGGCTGCCCCGCAGCTTGGTGGGCCGCTCGTAGCCCAGCACGTCGAGCGCCGTGAGCACCGCGTCCCGCGTGCCCTGGGACACCCCGGGCTTCCCGTTGAGCACGCGACTGACCGTCGCCTCGCTCACGCCGACCTTCTTCGCCACATCCGCCAGCCGTCTCGACATGCGTCGATCCTAGCCACGGAGAACGCAAACTGCTTGCAGGGGTTGCAGCGGACTGCAAGTGGCTTGCGTAGCACGACAGCCCCCGGAAACGTGTCAGACGCCCAGGTCCCTCGGGGGACCTGGGCGTCTGACAGGTGGTGCGGGAGGGGTCAGTGCGCGACGGCGACCTGACGCAGCTCCGTGGCAAGCTGCTCGTCCACGCGGCCACGCAGGTGCGTGCCGGCGGCGACGTGCTCGGTGAGCTCGATGTCGCCGTGCTCGTGCACCCGGTGCACCAGGTCGCCCCGCTCGTACGGGACCACCAGGTCCACGTGGACGCCCGGCCGCGGCAGCTCGGCCGCGATCCGTGCGCGCAGCTCGGCGATGCCCTCGCCGGAGTGCGCGGAGACGACGGCGGTGTGCCGCTCGCGCCGCTGGATGCGGCCGACGACCGTCGGGTCGGCGACGTCGGCCTTGTTCAGCACCACGATCTCGTGCACGTCCTCGAACGCCGGGATCTCGGACAGCACCTCGCGGACCGCCGCGATCTGCCCCTCCGGGTCCGGGTGGGACGCGTCGACCACGTGCAGCAGGATGTCGGCGTCGCCGACCTCCTCCAGCGTGGACCGGAACGCCTCGACGAGCTGGTGCGGCAGGTGCCGCACGAACCCGACCGTGTCCGTGAAGGTGTAGACGCGGCCGTCCTCGGTCTTCGTGCGCCGGACCGTCGGGTCCAGCGTGGCGAACAGCGCGTTCTGCACCAGCACGCCCGCGCCGGTCAGCGCGTTCAGGAGCGACGACTTGCCGGCGTTGGTGTAGCCCGCGATGGCGACCGCGGGGATCGCGTTGCGCTTGCGGCTGAGCCGCTTGGTCTCGCGCGCCGGCTTCATCCCGTTGATCTCGCGCCGCAGCTTGGCCATGCGGTCGCGGATGCGCCGCCGGTCCAGCTCGATCTTGGTCTCACCGGGACCACGCGAGCCCATGCCGGCGCCCGCGCCGCCCACCTGGCCACCGGCCTGGCGGGACATCGACTCGCCCCAGCCACGCAGGCGCGGCAGGAGGTACTCGAGCTGGGCGAGCTCGACCTGGGCCTTGCCCTCACGGGACTTCGCGTGCTGCGCGAAGATGTCCAGGATCAGCGCGGTGCGGTCGACGACCTTGACCTTCACCACGTCCTCCAGCGCACGGCGCTGGGACGGGGCGAGCTCGCTGTCGACGATCACGGTGTCCGCGCCGGTCGCGAGCACGACCTGCGCCAGCTCCAGTGCCTTGCCGGAGCCGAGGTACGTGCCGGGGTCGGGCTTCTGCCGTCGCTGCAGCAGGCCGTCGAGCACCTGGGAGCCGGCGGTCTCGGCCAGCGCGGCGAGCTCGCGCAGCGAGATCTCCGCGTCGCGGGCCGCGTGCTCGCCGCCCGAGAACAGGCCGACCAGCACGACCCGCTCCAGGCGCAGCTGCCGGTACTCGACCTCGGTGACGTCCTCGAGCTCCGTCGACAGGCCGGCCACGCGGCGCAGCGCGGTGCGCTCCTCGAGCTCCAGCTGGTCGCCGTCGGCCACGGTGTGCACCGTTCCGCCGTCGGCACGTGCGGTCCCCGCCCGAGCGAGAACCCGTGCCACGACATCGTTCGCGATCGCCTGGGCGTCTGCCTGGGCCGCGCGGAGTTCGGGCGTCTCCTCTGCGGGGAGCTCGGGCTCTGTCGGGGTGTGGGTCATGTATTACCTAACTCTCGATGGTTCGTGCTCGTTACAACAAGTTTCCCACGCCTGAAAGTCCCGCGGCTATGTCTTTCCCCAACCGGCTGCCGTGGTGGTAGGGCCTGTGGACAACCAGCGCGGGCCGACGGCGGCCGCTAAGACTTGGAGGACGACGACCACCACACGCAGGGGACGGTACGACCATGCCCGAAGAGACCGAAGGACCCGACCGGACGGGCCGCCCATGGACCGACGAGGAGACCACGCGGATCGTGGCCTGGGTGCGCGACGGCGCGGACGAGCACACCGTCGTCGCCCGTTCCAGACGGAGCGGCACCTCGGTGGTGCACCGGATGCGCCGGATGCTGCCGCTGGAGCACCGCTCGTGCCCCACCGACATGGTGGTGGCCGCGCTGCGCGGCCACCTGCGCGACCCGGACTACGACTGGCGGGCGACCATGCTCCTGACGCCGCCCCCGCGGCCGGTGGTCCGCCCGCCCGACATCGTGCGGACCGGCGTGCCCGGGCTGACGGACGCCGACCTCGTCGTCGTCACGCACAGCGTCCTGCTCGACGACCGGGCGGCCACCGCCGACCTGCGCGAGCGCCTGGTCGGCCAGGTGAAGGAACGCGGGCTCCGCCGAGAGGTCCTCGACTCCCACGAGACCTACCTGACCACGCTCCGGGAACCGGCCGCGATCCGGGACCTCGACGAGTGGGTCCACCGCTGGTCGGGCGCGGTGGGTCTCGGCGTGGGCCGGTTCCCGGACTATGCGCCGTGGGAGTGAGGGAGCGGATCAGAGGTCGAGCCGCATGACCCGGCGGCGCTTGGTGGGCCGGCTGACCTCCGTCAGTCCCGCCGCGGCGAACGGCCCGGGCGTGCCGACGTTGACCTCGCCCCAGGTGATCTGCTGCCCGGGGTCGGGCACGATCGGGTAGCCCTCGACGGCCTGGGCGCCGCGCGTGCGCGCGTGCTCGACGGCGGCGGCCGCCAGCTCGTACATCAGGCCCCGCTTGCGGTACCCGGCGCGGACGGCGAAGCACGTGACGGCCCAGACGCCGTCGTCGTCCTTGTCCTCGTGCCGGCCCGCCCACGGGACCTGGCTGCCGCGGTACCGGACGAACGTGGTGCGGGGCGCGACGGCGACCCAGCCGGCCGGCTCGCCGTCGACGTACCCGAGCAGCGCGCCAAACGTCGGGGCGTCCGGGGGCGGGTCGAGCTGCTCGCGCAGCTCGTGGGCCCGCTCCTCGGCGGGCATGTACCACCAGGCGCGGTCGCCCAGGCGGATGCGCTGGCACTGGCAGTGGTGCGCGCCGCCGCGCGTGCCGAACACGGTCTGCACGTCGTCCCACCGCTCGACGGTGGCCTCGGCGATCTCCATGCCCGCAGGCTGGCACCGGTCGCCGGCGGCAGCAAGCGCCTAGGATCGTCCGGTGTCCAGCGACCACTACTTCACCGCCCAGCCCGCCTCGGACGACGAGCGCCGCACCCGCTCCGTCCGCCTCGCCGGCCGGGAGCTGGAGGTCGAGGTGGCGGCCGGCGTCTTCTCCCCCGGCGGCCTCGACAAGGGCACCGCGGTGCTGCTGGACCACGTCCCGGCACCCCCGGCGTCGGGCCACCTGCTCGACCTGGGCTGCGGCTGGGGCCCGATCACGATCAGCCTGGCGCTGGCGGCGCCCGAGGCCACGGTCTGGGCCGTCGACGTCAACGAGCGGGCGCTCGACCTGGTGCGCCGCAACGCCGAGAAGCTCGGCCTCGACAACGTCCGGGCGGCCCTGCCCGACGACGTGCCCGACGACGTCCGGTTCGCCGCCTGCTGGTCCAACCCGCCGATCCGCGTGGGCAAGGAGGCGCTGCACGAGCTGCTGACGCGCTGGCTGCCCCGGCTGGAGCCGGACGCGGCGGCCTGGCTCGTGGTGCAGAAGAACCTGGGCTCCGACTCGCTCGCCCGCTGGATCACCGAGACGCTCGGGCTCCCGGTCGAGCGGACGACGTCGTCCAAGGGCTTCCGCGTGCTCCGCGTCGCGGGCTGACCTGTCAGACCCCACCCCACGTGTCAGACGTACAGGTCCCCCGAGGGACCTGTACGTCTGACACGTCAGAGGGAGACGCGGCCCGAGTAGACCAGCTCCGCCGGGCCCGCGAGCTCGACGTCGCCGCCCGGCAGCACACGCACGCGCACCTCGCCGCCCGGCACCTCGACGATCCAGGTGTCAGGGGCGCCGTCGCCGGACGAGCCGCCCTGCCAGGTGCGCACCGCGAGCGCCGCGGCGCAGGCGCCGGTGCCGCAGGACGGCGTCTCGCCGACCCCGCGCTCGTGCACGCGCATGCGCAGACGCCCGACGACGCCGTCCGGCCCCTCCTCCTCGCCGAGCGGCACCACGAGCTCGACGTTGGTGCCGTGCGGCGGCACGGGGGCGACCTCGGGGGCGTGGAACAGCTCCAGCGAGGCGAGCTCCTCGACGCTCGCGAGGGCGACGACGGTGTGCGGGTTGCCGAGGTTGACGCTCAGGGCCGGGCGGGGCGCCGTCCAGCCGCGCACCGCGACGGCGGCGTCGTACCCGTCGGCCGCCGCGGACTCACCGCCGGGCAGGAACCAGCGGCCCATGTCGACGGCGTACCAGCCGTTGGCCTCCTTGGTCACGCGCTTCACGCCCGCGCGGGTGCCGAGGCTGAGCGGCCCGGCCGAGAGGTCGGCGAGCCCCTCCTGCTCCGCGAACGCGGCGAAGACGCGCACGCCGTTGCCGCACATCTCGGCCACGGAGCCGTCGGAGTTGCGGTAGTCCATGAACCACTCGGCCGTCGGGTCCTGCGCGAGGGCGACCTGGGCCGCCTCCTCTCCCGCGCGTGCCAGGGCGGCGGTCGGCGCGAGCCGGATGACGCCGTCGCCGCCGATGCCCGCGCGGCGGTCGGCGAGCCGGCGGACGTCGGCCGGCGTGAGGTCGAGCAGCCCCTCGGGGTCCGCGATCAGCACGAAGTCGTTCTGCGTGCCGTGGCCCTTGGTGAAGGCGAGGGTGCCGGGCGTCGGGACGGAGGGCACAGGGCTGGTCGCGGGCTGCGTCATGACCCCAGGCTACGGCGCACCGGCTCGGTCCCGGCAACCGGCAGGGTCCCGGCGTCGGCGGCGGCCACGATGGCGAGGGCGTCGTCCAGCAGGTGCGGCGACGCGGCGTCGAGCCAGTGCACGCGCGGGTCGCGCCCGAACCAGCCCATCTGCTTGCGGGCCAGGCGCCGCGTCTTCGCGGTGACGGCCTCCCTGGCCTCGGCCTCCGTGGACTCGCCGCGCCACCAGGCGAGCACCTCCGCGTAGCCGACGGCGCGGGCGGCGGTCACGCCGAGCCCGCTCCCGGTGCCGCCCTGCTCGGGGCTCGCCAGCCGGCGCACCTCGTCGACGAGGCCGCCGTCCCACATCCGGTCCACGCGGCTCCCGACCCGCGCGTCGAGCACCTCGCGCGAGCAGTCGAGCCCGATCTGCACCGCGGGCCGCACGTACTCCTGGCGCGGCAGGTTGGCCGTGTAGGGGCGGCCGGTGATCTCGATGACCTCCAGCGCCCGCACGATGCGGCGGGTGTTGTGCGGCCCGATGCTCTCGGCCGCCTGCGGGTCCAGGCGCTCCAGCTCGGCGTGCAGGGCGCGCCGCCCCTCAGCCTCGGCGCGCGCCTCCAGCCGCTCCCGGACGGCCGGGTCCGTGCCCGGGAAGTCCATCTGGTCGAGCAGCGCCCGCACGTACAGCCCGGACCCGCCGACGACGACGGCGCGCGCGCCACGTCCGGCGATGTCGTCGAGGTCGGTGCGGGCGTCCTCCTGGTACCGGGCCACGGAGGCGTCCTGCGCGGGGTCGAGCACGTCGAGCTGGTGGTGCACGATGCCGCGCCGCTCGGCGGGCGGCACCTTGGCCGTGCCGACGTCCATGCCGCGGTAGAGCTGGTAGGCGTCGGCGTTGACGATCTCGGCCGGGGCCCCGGCGCCCGGCGCGTCGCTCAGCGCCTGGGCCAGGTCGAGGGCGAGGTCCGACTTCCCGGTGGCGGTGGGCCCTACGACGGCGACGACTATCACCGGGCAACCTTACGGTCGGCCGCTCCCAGGGACGACAGCGGGGTGGGCCACGCCGCGCGGGGCGTCACGCCAGCGTGGTCACGCGGTACTCGGGCGGCAGGTGGTCGTGCGACTGGGCGAAGACCTGGACCTCCGAGGTCCACGCGTCGGCGCCCGCGGCGCGCAGGGCGGCACGGACGCCGTCCGTCAACGCACCGGGGTCACTGTCGAGCCCCCCGGGCACTCCCCCGCCGGCGACGACGAGGCCGTCGGCGGCGCGCAGCAGCCGGACGGCGTCGGCGTCGGGCCCTGTACCGGACGAACCCGGCCAGGACGGCGGCACCTCCAGCACCTCGACGTCGGCGGCCCGCGCGCCGAGCACGTCCGCGAGCGCCAGCAGCGCCACCGAGGCGCCGGTGCCCGCGGCGGGACGGCCCTCGTCGGACACCCCGCCCCCACCCAGCCAGCGCTCCCCGATACCGGAACCCGCCAGCGAAGGCCGCATCCGCCCGGACCGCAGCGCGGGCCCGTGCGCGAGGACCAGCGGCACCCGGCCGCCCTCGGTGAGCCGCGCCAGCGCGTCCGCCACGGCGGCGCGGACGCCGCTCAGCGGGTCGCCGCGCAGGCCAGGGGCCGTCCCCGGGACGAGCAGCGGGGTCGCGGGCAGGATCACGGCGTGCACGATCGACGAAAGTAGCACCAGGCGCGGCCTCCAGCGGGTCCTGGGCGATTCCACCCCTCTTTCCGGACGAAGGGCGCAGCGGGGGGAGGGGTCTGGCAGGTACTGTGGTCAGGTGAGGTTCTTCGGGTCACGACGCCGTAACACGGCGGGCGACGGCGACCGTGCGGCCACCGGCCCGCAACAGCCCGAGCCCAGGGAACTCGACGACGACGAGCTGCGGGCGCAGGTAGAGGGTGTGCTGCTCCGCGAGCTGACGGGCGGCCTCGACGATCCCTCCAGCATTCCTGAGCCGCTCACGCGCGACCGCGTCGTCGAGTGGCTGGGCGAGAACGGGTTCAGCTACTTCGTGGACTCGGAGGGCGACGTCGGCGGGCTGTGGCACGGCTGGCTGTTCTACTTCCTCATGGTCGGCGAGAGCTCCGAGGTGCTCCAGGTGCGCGGGCAGTGGCACCGGGACCTGACCATCGAGCGCCTCGAGGAGATCCTCGAGCTGTGCAACGAGTGGAACGCCGAGCGCATCTGGCCCAAGACGTACGTGCGCGTGCGCGACAACGGGGCCGTGCTCGTCTACACGGAGGTCACGGTCGACCTGGAGCACGGGGTGACCGAGGACCAGCTCGACCAGCTCCTGCAGTGCGGGCTGACCACGGGCTCGATGTTCTTCGAGCACCTCGACGAGACGTTCCCCGACCCGCTCAGGTCCGCGCCATGACGCCGCCGCGCAACGGAGGCGGAGCCGGCCGCTGGCTCGCGCGACTCCTGAACCCCCGGCCCCCGGCGGCCCGGCGCCCCACGGGTGCCCAGGTGCGCACGCTCGCGAACGCCCAGGTCGAGAAGCCGCGGCCGCTCAGCACGCA